>NZ_JABRWO010000008.1:0-300000 GCF_013618625.1 Bremerella alba
GATCAGCTTGATCAAACAGCAGAAAAGCAAGGAAAGCATCGTGATGCGGCGGCGTATGGCAGGCTGGAACGTGAACTTCCTAGCGGAAATCATAGGCCTGCCAACGACTTAGTATGCGTTAGCCGTGAGCATATGTATAGTGCTCAAATGAAAATTTTTTAAGATTCGCGCGGGCGTGGGTTTTTAAGCAGATTTCAGGCGTCCGGCCCGCGCCCGCGTGGGGCCTTACTTCTCTTCCGCAGAAGAGCCAATCGCCTGCGGGAAATTGAAATGCGGCGTGAGGAGGACGATTCTTCGTCCGCTACATATTGGTCAAATCGTCCACCGCATGGTTTCCTACCAGCCGGTCGAGTGCCGCGGCCAGTTGGGGTGCCAGGGAAGCGTCTTGGGCGTAGATCCGGCAGACCACGCGGCTGACCGGTAAGGAACGGAAGATCTTGTCGGTGGTCAGCTCTTTGATCTTCTTTTGGGCGGCGTCGTACATGAAGTTCTGGTGGTCGCTGGGGCCGCGGGTGTTGGGGCGGAAGACGGTTCGGTTCAGGGCGATCTTCAGCGGGGTTTCTTTTAGCTCGGTCGGCAGCACCTCGCGCAGGGCCGTCAGGGCGAAGCTTTCGTTGCGGAAGATGGTCATCTCTTGGCTTTCCCCTTCGTCGAAGCGGAGCGAACGTTCGCAGATAAAACGCCAAGGGATGTTGCGATTGAGGAGGTCTTTCCACTTCCGGCCTACTTCGGCCTGATGGGGGTCGTCAGACTGGTGCCAGCGAGCCGCATCGACCAGGAGGCTGAATTCGGTGAAGCCTTGGTAGGCGGCTAAGTTCTCGATGGGGTTGCCGGGGAACATCCAAGGGCGGCTTTCGGCGAACAAGTCTTCCAGCGTCTTGTCGATCGCCATCACTTCGCGGTGGAAGTACACGGTTTGAAAGAGCTCAGCCCGAACGTTCATGAACCGGATAAGGGCCGCCATGCCGCGTTCGTGAATGGTAAGCCCTTTTTCAGTGAAAAAACTGTAGCGGATTAGTCGCTCTAAATCGTACGACTGTTGGCTGTAGCCGGTCATGTAGGCATCGCGGAGGACGAAGTCCATGTTGTCGATGGTGTAGATGCCGCTGAGCAGGCTACGCAGAAAGCTGAGCCACTGGGGCCGCTCGGCCTGATCGCCGGGCTTGGGCCGCTGAATCATCCAGGCAAGTTGCTCGGGATCGATGCGTTCGTGGTCTTCCAACTGCGAATAGGGATTACGCCGAAGCTGGGCGAGTAGATCCCCCAACTGGTGCTGAATGATATGGGCACCGAGCGATTCGTGCGTCAGGTTGAAGTGCTGCAGGAAGTGGCTATCGAAGAAATGTCCGAACGGACCGTGCCCTACATCGTGCAATAGGCCCGCCATTCGCAGGAGAGTTTCGACGTGGCCGCGCGAAGGGGTGTCGGGGCAGACCTCCTTCAGGCTCGGATACAGCTGATCGATCAGCCGGCTGGCCAGGTGCATCACCCCCAGTATGTGCTGGAAACGAGTATGCTCGGCGGTGGGGTAGACCCACCAGGCCGTTTGCAGCTGATGAATCTGACGCATCCGCTGTAGCCAGGGATGGTCGATGATGGTGCGTTCGGTGACTTCATCAGGGGAATTTCCTTCCGAGACGAAGGGAACATAACCATGAATGGGGTCGTAGCAGAGGGACTCGGCGGCGATTTTATCGAGATTCACCCTTACTCCTTTGGGGTTAATTGGGGCAAGCGTGGCTAGCAGAGCTTGCACCAGATTCGCTAGTTTCGCAGAATCAGGGAGATTCGTTAATTGTTGTAATCGTTATATCTTATGGATATCGGTTGTCGTTTTACCGGCAGATGTATGGAACTAAGGCAGTTCCGAGTTGGAATTTTAAACGCATTTGCCGATAGAAATAGCACCTCGGATTTTCCCGAATGTACGACAGGCAGCCTTTTGGGGAAATCCGTTTCACTCAGGCGGAGGAGTTTTGATTGTGATGCAGGCATATCGCTGGGCGCGGTTCGCCCTACTTTGCGTAGGTATTTTCTCATTCGCTCAGCATCAGCTACAAGCTGCTCCGAAAGCAGCGACGGTGCTCCCCCAGACCATCAAGAGCTACGTTTCGATCCCTGATTACGATCAGGCATCGTCGAACTTCGACGAAACGCAGATCGGTAAAATGATGGCCGACCCGGTCATGAAGCC
Source organism: Bremerella alba (assembly GCF_013618625.1). Taxonomy (NCBI): domain Bacteria; kingdom Pseudomonadati; phylum Planctomycetota; class Planctomycetia; order Pirellulales; family Pirellulaceae; genus Bremerella; species Bremerella alba. The sequence continues at coordinate 2,195 of NZ_JABRWO010000008.1, forward strand.
GTTTACCGACGACCTGAAAGAGCAGATCAAGCAAAAGCTGATCGCCGGTGGCGTGAAGCTGGGCATTACGCTCGACGACCTGCAAGGCGTCTACGCCGGCGAAATCTGCTTCGCCAACGATCAGCCCAACGGCGCGAAGTCGGACGGCGTGGTGGTAACGATCGATGTGACCGGCAAGAAAGCCCAGGTCGATGCGTTGCTGGCCAAGATCTCGCAGAATCAAAAGCAAAAAGGGGCCACCGAGTCGAAGGTCACCATTGCTGGCGTTCAGGCTACCAAGTTCGACCTTCCGCCTAACGCCGAGAAGCCAGGCCCGAGCGAAGCTTACTACGCCATTCAGCAAGATCTGCTGATCGCTACCGACTCGAAAGCGACCCTAACCTACATCTTGGAAGCAATCGCTGCCGCCAAGCAAGACAACCTGGCCTCGCTGGAAGCGTTCAAGGCCGTGCTGGCTCGGGCTGAAGAAGGCCGCGGACCGGAAACGTACGACTTCGAATGGTTCGTCGAGCCGTTTGGCTACGCCGAAGTGATCCGCTCGCAGCAGGGTGGCCGCAAAAAACGCGGTACCGACATGCTGCAGCTGCTGCGGAATCAAGGTTTCGACGCCGTGAAGGGCCTGGGTGGTTACGTCAACTTCATGGTGTCTGACGATGACGACCAGCTGGAAATGGTCCACAGCTCGTTTGTGTACGCTCCGCAAGACCCCCAGGCCGAAGCTGGCGAGCGCTTCAAATTGGGTGCCCGCATCTTGAACTTCCCGAACGACAAGAACTACCAGCCGTACGATTGGGTTCCTGGCGAGATCGCCACGTTCCTTAACTTCCGCTGGAACGTGCAAGACGCGTTCAAATTCAGCGAAACAATCGTCAACGAATACGCCGACGACGAGATCTTCGACGAGCTGATCGAAAGTCTGGAAAAAGATCCTGCCGGTCCAAAGGTCGATGTCGTCAATCAAATCGTCAAGCATCTCGACGACAAGGTCTGCATGCTGGTCGACGTGAAGACGCCGATCACGCCGCAATCGGAACAACGCCTGGTTGCTGTGCACTTGTTGGACGCAGCCCCGGTGAAAGCGGCCATCACGCAGATCATGGAGCAAGACCCCAACGCCGAGAAGCACCCAGTGGGTGAGGAAGAAATTTGGGAGATTCACGAAGAGGAAGAAGAAATCCCCACGCTGGTCATCAGCGGTCCTGGCTTCCCGGACGCGTTTGCCGCCAACAATCAGTTCACCCAAGGTGGCAACAAGCCCAAGATCCCCAACGCAGCCGTCGCGGTGGTGGGTGATTGGGTTTACTTCGCCAACAACAAAGAGCTGATCAAGAAGGTCATCTTGACCAAGCAGGCTGGGGCCGACGCCAAACTGCTAAGCCAAGCGGCCGACTACGCACGAATGGACAAAGCCCTGGCAGCTTTAGGAAGCGGCGAAGACAGCTTCCGCCACTTTGCCCGCACCGATCAGGCTGCCCGCGTCACGTACGAACTGATGCAGCAAGGCAAGATGCCGGAATCGGAATCGGCCTTGGGCAAGGTCATCAACGAACTATGGAGCATGGGCCAAGACGACGAAACGATCACCCGCGAGCAGGAGATCGACGCCAGCAAGCTGCCGCCGTTCGCCCAGGTCGAAGGCTACCTCGGCCCGACCGGTTCGTACGGCCGCACTGAAGATGATGGCTGGTACGTTTCCGGTGCGATGCTGAAGAAGTAGATTGCCTGCGGGCACGATTGAAATAAGAAAGAAGCCTCGGCCTAGCCGGGGCTTTTTTTATGGAACTGGCTTTCTTCGCCATGATGCTTCAAAAGATACTGCTTCAGCGGCTGGGAAACAAACACGGTCATCATCGTAGCGCCGCTGTGTTTGGTGCCTGACTGGATATGCAGGTTCACGCCGTTCTCGTAAAGTTTGCAGGGACGCACGATGATCTGGTCCCACGGGGTGTACTTAAACGACACGGCCGCCATGCCGTTCTCGAAGAACTCGATCGCTCCGAAGTCTCGATCCCACCACAACTGCAAAAACAAAATCGTTGTGAATATGCCGACTTGAACCTGGGAGATGATTACGATCCAGGGGAAGTCTTGTTTCGCAAATAGAATGGCCAAGATCAGGTTCGCGAGATACACGATGGCCATGAAGAAGAAGTTGCAGGCCGTTGCGGTTCGCCCGAGGGCTCGTGATCTGGCCATGCCGACGTTGGTTTGCCCTACACGCCGACCGGCGACCGACAAAACTTTCTCGCGCAGCATCGAGCAAAAGATAAACGTCGCGGCGACGACGGTCATGTCAACAAGAAGAATCATCAGGGCAAAGACGGCCTGACGAGCAGTCATCGTGCGAAATAGGGGCGCAAGCAGGGCAGAGGCCAATGCCAACACGGCTATCAGCACCAGCAAATGAATCAGGCCGAACTGCCGAGGGCGTTCGTCAACGAGTTCCAGTTCTGGTTCGGTGTCCATGGCATTCGTAAAAGGTGGCCAGCTTCGTCAATGCGGTTAGATTACCTTACCCAACATCGCAAGTACACATTCGCAAGCTCTGCTCGATTGGCTCTACTGCGATGTCGACACTTGGCTCTTTTTAAAGCCAGGGTGGATGATAACGCCCAGCTTTTGCGGTTATGTTGAAGACCTATCGGAGGATTCGACTCCCCTAATATGGCGAAAGCTTGGCGTTTAGGCCGGTCGCGCTATAATTCGAGGAGTTTCCAGAAAATCGACCATCCACGGGGAAGTTTGGAATAGTGACAAGCTCGAACGACGTGACCGACACCGCCTCGCGCCCAGTGAACTTGAAAGAATTGAAGGAGAGCGGTTGGCAGTCGCGCTCTGTGAAAGAGGAAATTCAAGAGAACTTCATTCGCATGCTCGCTGCCGAGCAGGAAACGTTTCCCGGGATGGTCGGCTACGAAGACACCGTCTTGCCGGAGATTCACCTGGCGCTGATCGCCGGACACGACATGCTGTTCATGGGCGAGAAAGGGCAGGGGAAGAGCCGCATGATGCGGATGATGGTTCGCTTCCTGGATGAAGCCTTGCCGTACCTGAACATTCCTGGCTGCCCAGTCCATGAAGACCCTTATCATCCGATCACCTCGATCGCCAAAAACTTCGTGGCTGCGCACGGGGACGAAGAGATCCCCATTGCCTGGTGGCCGCGTGCAGAACGCTACGCCGAGCGTCTGGCACCTGGGACCAAGTTTGCCGACGTGATCGGCGAAATCGACCCGGCCAAGCTGGCCGGCGGCGTGAGCATGAGCACCGAAGAAGCGTTGCACTTTGGCCTAATCCCACGGATGCACCGGGGGATCTTCGCCATGAACGAACTGCCAGAGCTGGACGAGCTGGTCCAGGTGGGGCTGTTCAACATGCTCGAAGAACGCGACGTGCAGATCCGCGGATACCCCGTGAACTTCGATATCGACCTGGTGCTGCTCTTCTCGGCCAACCCTTCCACGTTCAACCGCAGCGGCAAGGTGATCCCACAGTTGAAGGACCGCATCGGTTCAGTCATTCATACGCACTACCCACGGCAGCGTGACCTGGGGATTCAGATCATCGAGCAAGAGGCCGACGTAAGCTTAGAGGGCGAGTACCCGGTGGTGATGCCGTACTTCATGAAGGAAGTGCTTGAACAGGTTACCGAAGCGGCCCGGCGTAGTAAGTTTGTCGATCAGCAGTCAGGCGTCAGTGCCCGGTTTAGTATCGCCAACTACAGCACCGTGATCGCCTCGGCCCGGCACCGTGGGATTTTACTCAACGAGAAGCCAGCGGTGGTCCGCCTGAGCGATTTCGGGCACATCTATACGTCGAGCCTGGGCAAGCTGGAACTCGACATGATGGGGAGCCATCAGATGTCCGAGCGACAGGTTCTCGATGCGTTGATTGCCGAAGCGGTCGGAACGGTCTTTCAGGAATACATTCAAGAGCACGGGCTCGAAGAGATCGCCGAGATCTTCCAGAAAGGGATCAAGATCGAGGTGGGCGATTTGCTTCCCTCAGATCATTACGGCGACCGGCTCAAGCGGGTTCCACCGGTCTGGGATCGCGCGTTTGAAGTCAACGCGTCGGAAAACCCAGCCATGCGGGCCTCGTGCGTCGAGTTCGTGCTGGCAGGCTTGTACGCGTTGGATCGCATCAGCCGAGCCCAACACCACGGCAAGATAACCTACGAGTTTGAATAGGCACACAGCGAGCGACCGCACTAGTCCCCTAGCTCTCTCCCCCGATTACAGGGGCGAGGGGACCTGACAATGTACCATTCGACTGCCCTTTGTAGGGCTTAAGAGCCAATGACAAAATCACCACGCAAACACAAACCGGGCGGAATTGTTCATACCTATCAGAAGTATGACCCGATGAAGTTCCCGAGCCCTAAGACTCCTCCGCCTGATCTTGTCTCGCCGGCGATGGAGCATTGGTTGATGTATGGCGATCGGATGGAGCTGACGCCGGAGCAGTTGGCCAATGCGGTGAAGATCGACCCGAGCCAGATTGCCGGCCTGGGGCCAAGTATTGAATCGTTGATCAAGATGCTTGAGGAGCGCAAGCGAAAGATCCTCGAAACGTACGAAACTGATGCCGCCCAAAAAGGGGCCAAGAAGGCCTACCGCGACCATGGCGAGCCGATGCAGCCACCCAAACGGCAGCGAGAGAGGTTTCAACTCGGCTTCGAGCAAGAGCAACTGTACGACTTAGAACGTGTCTGGTATGGCTTGGATGACGAACGCTCGCCGTTTGCCCGCGACCTGGTTATGCTGATCGAGCATCTCAGCCGGAAGTACGAAGTCGACCAGCTGGTGGCCAAGTATACCTTCACCGGTCTTCAGGCGATGACTGTCGACAAGGCGATTGAGGTCAAGGAAGAGCTGGAGAAGATCGACGAACTGCTCGAACAGCTGAAACAGGCCAAAGAGAACGCCCAGATCGGCATCATCGACATGGAGCAGCTTTCCGAATACGCCGACCCAGGCGAGATGGAACAGCTGATGCAGCTTCAGCGGCAGGTCGAACAGTATTTGCGCGAGCAAGCCGAGCAGCAGGGGCTGACCAATCAGTCAGGTAACGTCCATTTAACGCCGCAAGCGTACAAGATCTTCCAAGGGAAACTGCTTGAGCGGATCTTCGGCAATCTGCAGGCATCGCGCACCGGTCGGCATCAAGGACCGATCGTGGGGGAGGGGGCTGTCGAGCTGCAGTCGACCAAAGACTACGAATTCGGCGATTCGTTGACCAATATGGACATCCCTCAGACGCTGATCAACGCGATGCTGCGTCAGGGGGACGAGCGTCCGCTGCAAATGCGTAGTGAAGACATTGTCATTCACAAGACGAAGAACAATCCCAAGTGTGCGACCTGCGTGATCATGGATATGAGCGGGAGCATGCGGTACGACGCCCAGTATGCGAACGTCAAACGGATGGCCTTGGCGATGCAGGGACTCATACGCAGCGAATATCCCGGCGACTTTTTGCAAATGATCGAGATGTATTCGTTCGCCAAGCCGGTGGCCCCGGGAGATGTGATTGGTTTGTTGCCCAAACCGGTCACGATTCACGACCCGGTGGTGCGGCTGCGGGCCGATATGAGCAAGCCGGAAATTAGCGAATACCGGATTCCGCCCCACTTCACCAATATTCAGCACGCACTTCAGCAAGCTCGCTTGTTCCTTAGCAGCCAAGATACACCCAATCGGCAGATCATTTTGATAACCGATGGTCTGCCGACGGCTCACTTTGAAGGGCACGAGCTCTTTTTGCTCTATCCGCCGGACCTGCGCACCGAAGAGGCGACGATGCGTGAAGGAAAGTTGTGCCAGCAACAAGGAATCACGATCAATATGTTTTTGGTGCCTAGCTGGTCGCAGAGTGAAGAAGACATCCGCTTCGCCTATCGGCTGGCCGAATCGACCAAGGGCCGCGTCTTTTTTACGGCCGGAAACGACCTGGATCGCTACGTGGTGTGGGATTACATCAACCGCAAACGCGAAGTCTTAGGATAAGTGACGAAACTGCGGTTCATAAAGGCACCATCCCGCAGGTTGACCCAGAGATGAATCTCTGGGCCAACCTTGGTCTTAAGAGCATCTTCGGTGTTTTGGGGATCGATACCGTTAAGTATCTGTGCCGTCCGCACCTATCGTTGCATCGCTTCGGCCTGCGGTTTACCTCATCTAATCGGAAAAACGAGCACAACTTTCCCTTGGGCACGTTTTGGCCAAGTCTTTCGCCCATGTTTGCCGATGAAAGAGACACGGCTTGGTCGTTTTCTTTTGGGGAATCGGTCTATCGTAAGACTCAGCATCACTCTCGGGAGCAGAAAAATGGCAAGCGTGGATGGTATCGCTTCGCAAGCGACGGCGATTCAACAGTCTCAAGTTCAAAATCAGGCAGATATTGCGGTTGCGAAGAAATCGTTAGACGCTCAAAAGCTGCAAGGCGATGCTGCGGTTCAGCTGATTGAGTCGGCGGCACGTATTAGCAAGTCGCCCGGTAGCGGTAACTTGATCAACACGTCTGGCTAAGCCACGTTCGCGAATCAAAACACATCACGCCGCGTTACTTTTTTAGTAACGACGGCGTGTTTTGTTTCTTGAAGGCAACAAGCACGTTTGCTCTGCACGCTACATTCACGCGCACTAGTGAGTTGCCTTTACGGAGGGAAGAGCTATGGTTCGTAATGCATACCGCGCGCGACGATTGCTTGTGCGAACATGACAATCGGCATGACAAAATCATGCGACAAACAACGCGTAAGTTATTGCGTTTTTAAAACGTCGTCGTTAGTCTAAAGAAGAGTGACATGCTTGCACGTCACCCAAGTCGCTACGGCAAACCTTGCAAATCAAAATTCAATTGCAAGTTTGCTCCCCAGCGAACACGTTCTGAAGGCTTTGAATGATCGATTACTATCAGGCATTTCTCGAAGCACCAAGCCGACAAGGCTTCCTGAAACTTCAAGACGAAGTGAAAACGGAAGCCGACTTTTGTTCGGTCGGAAGCTTCGTAAACCAACTGGCCGAATTATGCCAGCGCGGCTGCTATGAACAAATGTTCGAGCAGACCGAATTAATGCCGTTTGCCTGGGTCGCTTCTCCGTCGGCACATCTTTATGCGTCGATCGCTGCCCAGCAAATGGGATGCGACGACGACGCCGAACTCGAGCGTTTTATCACCGAATCGATCTTGCAGGGCTTGCTGGAAACGGGCGACGGCTCGGCTGACGCCCCTTACCGCATTACCTTTCTGTCGGATCGCCAAGATTTGCTGGCCTATTTCAGCTTAGATGTGGAAAAGCAGCGATTGGTCCGGTCTCCGTCCGGCATGATGGACGTCGTCACGACGACCACCGGAGACGACCTGTGCTTCCTGCTGGGTGACTTGGCCGCTTCCTCGCAGTTGAAAGACCGCCCGAATCTTCGCCTGAGCGTCGCCCACCCCCGCCTGGCCTCGAAGCGTCTGGCCGCGTGTTCGCCACGTCGTATTTGGTAACCGTTCTCCATCGGCAAACGTGCCGCGGTCATCTTTTTAGCCAGTGCTTTTCCGTCTATGTCTAGCTCGTGTGTTATTTTCGATTTAGACGGGACGCTCGTCGATAGCGAGACGCTCGGTTCACAGGCCTTGCTCGATCTGCTGCCGGAACTGGGCGAACCACTCCCCATTATTTCCGAACGTTACCGCGGCCAGCGGATGGCCAACATCGTTGCGGATATCGAAACTCGCCTCGGCAAAAAGCTGCCAGACAACTTCGAGGACGAGTACCGCGAATACGCTGCATCTAAGATTGAAGCCGAACTGCGACCGATGCCAGGCGTGGTGGCCATGCTCAATCAATTGCATCTGACGCGATGCGTGGCTTCAAGTGCACCCAAGGCGAAGATTCAGCTCGCGCTCAACGTGTGCGGGCTCGCATCGTTCTTTGGTAGCGATGTCTTCAGTTGCTACGAGATCGGCGCTTGGAAACCAGATCCGGCCATCTTTCGCCATGCCGCACAAGCGATGAACGTGACGGCCGAGCATTGTGTTGTTGTCGAAGACAGTGACGTGGGGGTCTCCGCCGCCACGGCCGCAGGGATGCGCGTTCTGCGCTATGATCCTGTCGGAAGCTATTCTTCTTCCGACAGCGTGCAGAGCTTTGCCCACATGGACCAATTGCTGGGACTGATCGTATCGATTAATGATTCGCGCTAATCCGTAGAGAGCTTTACCGTAGCGCAAGTTCACAGGAATCACCCGCCAATGGGGTTGCGCGATTGACGGGAAAGGGCACTTACAGGCCCGATCAATCTTTGTTCATCACCCCATCTTCTTAGCTGGGCGCTGGTAGACGTGCAAACATCAGTCATTGATGGTGGGTCAACACTAACCCTAAGCTTCAAGAGATGTTACGCCAAAGGTCTTTGAACCGACGATGCCGCGTCGTCTCTGCGATCAAAATCCAATACTGAATTAATAAAGTCTTGGTCTTGATATTTCGTGACATCACGGTAGCATAGATTTCATCGTTTGAGCGGTTGTCGATAAGACGTTAGTTCAAACATTAGACGGCAAATCGCTCTCGGTTTTCTTCTCTTCTCTTACAGATCGAGTTTCAGTATGCCAGTGTCGAAAGACAGGACCCTTAAAATTGAGTCCGTGGTGCTCATGCTTTGTGTGAGCGTCAGTACATTGTTTCTCTCCGGTTGCGGAGGGGCGGTCGACCCGCTCAATCGTCAGGCGATAAGTGGTGAAGTCACCCTGAATGATCAGCCCCTCGATACCGGTTCGATCTCTTTCGACCCGCAAGATCGCGACCAAGGCCGGCCTGGTGGTGCGACCATTCTCGATGGAAAGTTTTCAGTCGAAAGCGAACGAGGATTACCGCCGGGTACCTATACGGTTCGTATTAATAGTGCCGATGCCACTGCCGAAGCGGCCGGTGAACCTGGCGAGTCCCGCCGCCTGGCGAAAGAACGTATTCCTACCCAATGGAATAGTAAAAGCGATCAAACCATCACAGTCGTTGACGGGGAGGATAACTCGTTTCAATTCGCCATCCCCTAGGCGACCTTAATAAACTCACACCTCATCTGCTCCCATGCACACTAATTCCTTTTCCTATTTTGGAGCTATACCGTGGTTCGAATGCGCGCTTCTCGAGGATTCACCCTCGTAGAACTTCTTGTCGTGATTGCCATTATTGGCGTGTTGATTGCCTTGCTTCTGCCAGCCGTGCAACAGGCCCGAGAAGCTGCTCGAAGAATGCAATGTTCTAATAATTTAAAGCAATTGGGACTGGCAATTCACAACTATCACGACACGTTTCAGAACTTCCCAGGCGGCACTTACGCCTGCTGTTGGGGAACCTGGCAGGTCTCGATTCTGCCGTTCATCGAGCAGAAAAATCTGTACGACAACTACAACATCACCGACAAGTACGTCACCAGCGACTCTCGCTACAGCGGCGATGACAATATTGACGTAACGACGGTCGAACTCAGCGCACTAACGTGCCCGAGTGATACCCCCAACAAGCCGCTTGGGTCGATCACCTCGCACAGCTACGGCGCGAACTACGGTAACACCGATTACGACCAGGGCACCGTCAATGGAGTGGAGTTCCATGGAGCTCCGTTTAAGTACGTCAACAACGATGAGGGCTCGAAGGGCTATCAAGGGTTCCGTGATATTACCGATGGTACTGCCAATACGGTTCTGTTTGCCGAGAAACTGCAGGGCGAAGGGAAAGACCTCAGGGCCTATTCATGGTGGGGTGACGGGAGCTCGGTGTCTGGTTACTTGACGCCAAATACTTCTGACGCAGATCGTATTTACTCTGCCAGCTACTGCAACAACTTGCCACTGAAGAACCTGCCGTGTGCTGCCTCGACGTCGAGTGCACCGTCGATGTTTGCGGCGCGAAGTCGGCATCCCGGCGGAGTGCAGGTAGTGCTTTGCGATGGTTCGAGTCGCTTTATCACCGAAACCATTCAAGTCGACACTTGGCGAAATCTGATGTCATCGCGCGATGGCCAAGTGCTGGGCGAATTTTAGGAACCCCTTGATAGCGGCTTTTCACGACTCTCTTCCGATCGAGGCTAGGGGGCAAAACCGGTACTAACCGCGTTTTGCCCCTTTTTTTTGCCAGAGGAGGGAAACAATGGGTCGATCTGTAACGATTTTATTGCCCCTCTGGCAGGTTCCTCGATAATGGTAGGGGGAGAGTGCTGCACGAACCATTGGACGAAGCGGCATTTGACCTAATCTATAATGCTGGAAACGATTTCGCGTCCTTCTCTCTTCCGTGGTTTGCATGAAACGTCAAACGAGTTATCTCATCGCATTGGGTATCCTCTGGTTCGCCGCTCCGGCGACGGCCTGGGGCACGATCGTGGAACTCAAGAACGGGATGCGTCTGGAAGGCTCGGTCGGCAAGATCGCCAGCATGAGCGACGACCCACTCAAAACACCGACCGCCGGTGCCGTCGACAACCAGTTGATTGTCCTGGTCGACAACGACCTAAAGCGAACGTTTGTTTCGACCTACCAGGTACAAGACGTTCAAGAGGCGGCCCCCACCCCGGTCGAACGCGTGAAGATTGATCAACGCGTGGCCGTTTCTGGACGCAGCGTACACGCGGTCGGAGAAGGGATTCGCGTAACACCCTGGGACGAGTTCGGTCGACGAATCTATTCTATGCAAACCGCACGCGGACCCGTCGATGTCATCCAAGGCATCACCGAGATCACACCACAGTGGACGCGTGTCGAAGGCCTGATGGCCGACAGTCCTCATGTTTGGGATATGCGAATCCGCACCAGCAGCATCCCCCGCGATAAGCTGAGTCAGATTCTAATGCGTCGCATCGACCCAAAAGATGCTGCTCAGCGCCTACAGATTGTGCGGCTCTACCTTCAAGCCGAACGCTACCGAGATGCGGCCGCTGAACTTTCAGCGCTAATGAATGACTTCGAGGATTTGAAAAAGCAGTTCGGCAAACAGTACGAAGAATTGATTCAACTGAGCGCCACCACGCTGATCGATGAGGTCGAACTTCGCAAAGAGACGGGGCAGCACAACCTGGCCTATGGCATGTTGAATAAGTTCCCCGGCGATAAGGTTGCCAGTTCGACGCTGCTCAAGGTCAAGTCGATGCTGACCGAGTACCAGACCGCCTACGAACGCCGCGACAAGATGTTTAACTTGCTGAGGGAACATCTCGCAGAGTTTACCGATCCTGCTCAGAAGCCGATCGTCGAAGAGGCGATTGCCGAAATAGAAGCCGAGCTGAATATCAATAATATGGATCGGCTGGGCCCCTACATGCGACTTTCCGATGACCCATCGCTGAAGATCGACGAGAAGTTAGCCTTGGGTATTAGCGGCTGGATACTTGGTCCTAACGATTCTCAGGAAAACCTGGCCGTAGCCCTGAGCGTGTTTCAGGCTCGTGACCTCGTCAGCAATTATGTCAGCAACCGAAAAGACGTCGACCGAAGAAGCATTCTGGAAAAGCTAAAGGGCATGGAAGGCGGCTCGCCGGCGTATGTCTCTAAGATCTTGTGGTTCATGAAGCCGCCACTGTCCAATGCCGAGCCTGAGACGTCCTCAGAGATTCCCGGCTACTTCCTGATGCGCGTGCCAGGCGTGCCTGGGCGTTCCGATTTCTTCTATTACGTTCAGTTGCCACAAGGATACGACCCTTACCGAAAATATCCCACCATCGTGACCTTGCACGGGGCAGGAACCACCGCCGAACAGCAGATCGATTGGTGGTCAGGTTCTCATAGCGAAAAAGCCAAGATCCGTACCGGTCAGGCAGCCCGCAATGGGTATATTGTGATCGCTCCGATTTGGGCGGAAGAGCATCAGTTTGAATACAACTATTCGGCCTACGAGCATGCGTCGGTCCTGTTCAGTTTGCGTCACGCGCTGCGTCATTTCTCGATCGACACCGATCGAGTCTTCCTCAGCGGGCATTCGATGGGGGGCGATGCGGCCTGGGATATCGGCCTAGCACATCCTGACCTGTGGGCCGGTGTCATTCCGATTGTTGCCAAGGCCGATAAGTACGTGGCACGGTACTGGGAGAATGCCCGGAACGTTTCGCTGTACTTCGTCTGCGGGGAACTCGATGGAAATAAACGTGAGGTCAATTCCCGCGACTTCGACCGCTATCTGACGAAAACGAATTTCGATACTACCATTGTCGAATATCGAGGACGTGGGCACGAACATTTCCAGGACGATATTCAGGATATCTTTCGCTGGATGGATTACCACAAACGTGTCTTCTTCCCCAAGGAATATGACGTCGTCGCGATGCGGCCGTGGGACAATTTCTTCTACTGGTTGGAAGTGAGCGACTTCCCCGAACGCAGCCTGGTTTTACCGGCCAACTATCCGGAAGCAAGGAAATCTCCGGTGAAGATCACCGCCAAAGTCCTGGCAACCAATGGTGTTCTCGTGAATAGCGGCACCGGCAAAGCGAACATTTATCTGACGCCAGATATCGTGAACTTCGACGAGCGGATGACGATCACCTACGACGGTCGGAACTACGGCAACGGGGTCAAGCCGTCGACCGAGGTAATGCTGGAAGATGCTCGTACCCGAGCCGATCGCTTGCATCCGTTCTGGGCAAAGGTCGATACGAACGACCGGTAGCTAAGGGGCTGGTTTTCCATCAAGTTTCACTTCTACGAAGAGGCGATGGAGTAAGTCGATGATCGCTAGTTGATCCGCCAGCTCTCGAAGGTACGCCTGGTCGAGCTGTCCCCGATTATTCCTGGCTAACATCGAGACATCGTTCCATTGTCTTTCTGAAACTTCGTCCCCCTCACGATACCATAGTAGCTTCGCGAGAACGATGTCTTCTAGCGATGCGATTGGTACACACAGTTGTTGTTCTGCGTCTAATGGGGCCGCTTTGGCTCGGGCGAATGCTGATCGATCGAACTCGCGATTCTGATTAATAAAGATGTCTACTTTAAAACCGGTTTCAAGATGAATCAGGTTAAAACAGGATCGATTGAAGATGGCGTTTCGAATCGTGGCTTCATCGGCGTAAAATTCGTCTACGATTTGAGAGAAAAATGGCAGTACATGCCGCTCTTGAATATCGGCAATTAGATCGACATCGATTGTACTACGCGGGACCCCATGATAAGAACTTGCTACGCTTCCTCCTACGAAGAAGGGGATTTGCAACAGATCTAACACCTCAATGACAGAGCGTGCCGCTACGATGAGGTCGTTTGATGTGCTCACGCGGTCACTTCGACTTCAAAAACAATTCGACGGACCGAGCTGAGTCGGCGCCATAGTTCTGCTCGACAAAGGTCAGCACGACCTGCCGCTCGGTGAACTCCGGATATTGGCGTCGAATCGCAGCTTTAGACATGGCGATTACCTGACCACTAAGCGTAATCGCCTTTGCGACACGCTGCGGACCAGTCATGTTACGAAGTAGGTTCAATTGAACCTCGAGTGCCTCAGGGTGTGTGTCAACCGTGTAAGGCGTCATCGGCTACTCCCAAAAGAGCATTTGCTGAATGAACGAATTCTACCGATAACGCCAGATGACAACAAGTTTTGGCGCGGGTGCGTGAACCAAGCGACCTTACTCGTCGGTCACACAACCCTCCGAGGCGCTCTTCACGTTTTTGATGTACTTGTAGAGCGTGCCTCGTTTGACCTTGTAGGCCGGAGCGGTCCAGGCCGCTTTACGTTTGGCCAGTTCTTCTTCTGATACGTCCAGGTCGATCAGGCGTTGGTCGGCGTCGATCGTGATGAGGTCGCCGTCCTGGGCCAATGCGATTGGGCCGCCTACTTGGGCCTCGGGAGTGATGTGACCCACGATAAAACCGTGAGAACCGCCAGAGAAGCGTCCGTCGGTCAGTAGTGCCACATCCGAACCCAATCCGGCACCCATGATGGCCGAGGTAGGGGTGAGCATTTCCGGCATGCCGGGGCCGCCCTTGGGGCCTTCGTAGCGAATGACAACCACGTCACCTTTGACGATTTTCTTATCTTCCAGTGCGTGAAGCATGTCTTCTTCGGAATCGAACACCTTGGCCGGGCCGCTGAATTGAAGCCCTTCTTTGCCGGTGATCTTAGCCACCGCGCCCTCTGGGGCCAGGCTTCCGAAGAGCATCTGCAAGTGGCCCGTCTTTTTGATCGGATTAGACAACGGACGCACGATATCCTGACCTTCGGTCAGGTCAGGCGTTTCGGCGCAGTTCTCGGCGAGTGTCTTGCCGGTTACCGTCAGGCAATCACCAGTTAACAGGCCTTCCTTCAAGAGGTACTTCATCACGCCCGGGGTGCCGCCGATCTTGTGCAGGTCTTCTTGCACGTACTTACCGCTTGGCTTGAAGTCGGCCAGCATTGGTACACGATCGCTGACAGCCTGCCAGTCTTCCAAGCCCAGGTCGATGTCCACGCTACGGGCCATGGCAATCAAGTGCAGCACAGCATTGGTCGAGCCACCTAGGGCCATGACAATGACCATGGCGTTCTCGAAAGCTTCGCGAGTCATGATATCTCGCGGCTTGATGTCTTTTTCAAGTAGGTTACGAATCGCGGCACCGGCTTGGTGACACTCTTCGATCTTGCCGGGGTCTTCGGCCGGAATGCTGGCCGAGAAGGGCAACGACATGCCCAAGGCTTCAATGGCCGAGGCCATGGTGTTGGCCGTGTACATTCCGCCACAAGCACCTGCACCGGGGCACGACTTACGAACGATCTCTTTACGTTCGTCTTCCGAAATCGTTCCGGCAAGAAATTGGCCGTAACATTGAAAGGCCGAGACGACATCCAGCTTGTCTCCGTTGCGATGGCCAGGCTTGATCGTGCCACCGTAAACCATCAGGGCAGGGCGGTTGAGCCGACCCATGGCGATCAAACAGCCAGGCATGTTTTTGTCGCAGCCAGGAATGGCCACCAACCCGTCGTACCACTGACCACCCATGATCGTTTCGATCGAATCGGCGATCAGGTCGCGGGACTGTAGCGAAAAGCTCATCCCTTCGGTACCCATCGAAATACCATCGCTCACGCCGATGGTGTTGAACCGCATGCCGACCATGTCGGCACCGACGACCCCTTTTTTCACCTCTTCGCCAAGCTCGTTGAGGTGCATATTGCAGGTATTACCTTCATACCAGACGCTGCAAATGCCGACTTGCGCCTTTTGCATGTCGTCTTCGGTCATCCCGGTTCCATACAACATGGCCTGGGATGCACCTTGGCTTTTGGGTTGGGTGATACGCGAGCTGTACTTGTTCAGGGGCTGGGACACGCGAAGGTACCTGCTACTTACTAGAGGGGCGAGAGTCATCAATAAGGAATCCGTTATTCTAGCCAGACAAGCGAATTGCTGCCAGGATCGGCAGGAATTGCGGAAAAACTCCCTTAACCATGCAAATACCGGCATTTCTGCTCTGACTTGGGGTGGGACCTTGAGGTAAAATTAAGGGATAGGCCAACCCCTTCCCACTCACCCGTGCGACCCACCTCGGGAGCCCACCGCGAGTATGAAAACTAATTTTCTGCTACTTACCTGCTTGTTCACACTCTGCGTGTTAACACTAGGCAGAGCCTCGATCGTGTTCGCCGAGACCGACGAAGACTTGCTTTTCAATCAAGATTCCTTCGCCGGCTGGGAAGGAAATCTCGACTGGTTCCGCATCGAGAACGGGGCCGTTGTCGCCGGGCGTTTAGACCAAGATATCCCACGCAATGAATTCCTTTGCACTGAACAAGAGTTCGCCGACTTTGAACTGACTCTCGAGGCAAAGCTGGTGGGCGATGGCAAGAACGCCGGGGTTCAATTTCGCAGCAAACGCATCCCCGATCACCACGAAGTGATTGGCTATCAGTGCGATATGGGCTGGGTTGGGAACAAGCCCATTTGGGGTGCGCTCTACGATGAGTCGCGTCGGCGAGAATTCCTGGCCGAGGGAGACTCGGAAAAGATCAGGAAGGCGATTGCCGACAAAGAATTCGTTCCTCTTAAGATTCGAGCCCAAGGCAAGCACATTCAGATTTGGGTCGGTGATGTCAAAACGGTCGATTATCACGAACCGGACGACAATATCCCCCAGTCAGGCATTCTCGGTCTGCAGATTCATTCCGGACCGAAGTGCGAAGCTTGGTATCGCAACATTCGTTTGAAGAAGTTGTGAGTCGTGGCGGAAACGAGTTCTACCATCGAGTTCTTTTACTTCGATCTGGGGAAGGTGCTGCTCGACTTCGATCACGAGATCGCTTGTCGCCAATTGGCAGACGTCTTGGGAACTACCGCTGAAGTCATCCGTAACGATGTCTTTCACTCAGGCGAGCAGTGGAAGTACGAACGGGGCCAGATCACCACGCTTGAACTGCATCGCTGGCTGTGCGATCGCTACGATGTTAGCCCCAATCTGGAAGACGTTTGCCATGCGGCCTCGCATATCTTCCATCCGATTCCCGGGACGATTGAAATCGCGGCGGCGCTGCATGCGACCGGAAAGCGAATGGGGATCCTTTCTAATACATGCGATGCCCACTGGGAGTATTGCCTGGGGAAACCGTTTCCCTTTCTCAATGAGTACTTCCCCGTTCACGCGCTGAGCTTTCGACTGGGCACGATGAAGCCAGATCCCGAGATCTACCGGAAAGCAGCTGCACTATGTGAGGTCGCACCGGAAAATATCTTCTTTGTGGACGATCGTCCGGAAAATGTGGCTGGTGCTGCCAATGCGGGTTATGACGCTGTATTGTTCACCGAGCCTGCCGACTTGCGTGAAGCATTGAAGGTTCGCGGCGTCCGTTTCTAAGCGGTTACCCGCAAGATGCCGATAGCCGATCGTCGGCTTTCTAGTTGTCTGCTTGCTGGGCGCGAATTACGGCCTACTCTTGCCAGGAATAGTTCTGCGTTTTGTAAAAAAATGGGACAGGTGATGGCATCCATTTCACTCAATCATGAGAAGCAAGTTCTTCATGTCGACGACGACGACGACTTCCTGAAGATCACAAAGCATCGGCTAACCAAGGCTGGCTACCAGGTCACGTCCTTAGGCAATCCGGAACATGCTTTGAAACACTTACTGGACACGAACTGCCGCGTTTGCATCCTCGATATCGATATGCCCCGCGTCACTGGTTTGCAGTTACTGCAAGAGATCAAGGCCTACGATGGCGGTATTCAGGTCATCATGATGACGGGCCTGGTTTCGCAGATGACCGTCCTGGAATCGCTGCGTGGCGGCGCAGAGGCCTGTTTTTTCAAGCCGATGCCAGACTTCACACCGTTATTGGAATCGTTAGATGCAACCTTCGTCAAAGTAGAGCGATGGTGGCAATGTCTGCATGAATTGAAGAATCGCCGAGACAGCGAGTTGAGCGGCGCCAGAGCCTCTCAGTGTATCTGAGACTTGGTTACGCGCTTAATCAGCCATTCAGAGAATCATCATGAATACTACCGTAGATCCCAACGACGAACTTCTCTTGGCGTTTATCGATGAATCGCTTCACTCGATTCATGGACTCGCTGATCAGATGACGGCCTATTTGAACAATCCGGCCAATTCGGATTCGATCAATGGTGTCTTTCGTACGGTCCATTCGATCAAAGGTAATGCTGGTTTCTTTGGCCTATCGGCTATTAAGAAGTTCGCTCATTCGGTCGAAAACACACTGGATGACATCCGAAATCAGAAGCTTGCGTTGACAGAAGATCTGAACCGATCGCTGATCGATTCGTTCGATCGAATCAATGGACTTCTCCAGCAAGTCGAGCAGAATGACATTCGCGACGAACTGTCGCCTGAGGAAGTCGCCCTGCTGGAACGTATCGCCGAATTGTCACTCGACTCGGAAGGGGGTGGTACCGGCGAAGAAGCGATGATCCGCGAATTGCAAACGCTGGCAGAAGAGATGAACGCTGCTGGCTTTCCCGAATCGTTGCGATGGTCCGATAAACTGTCGGAACTCATCGGCAATACCGAGGAAGGAGCCGAGTCGGAAGAAGGTTCGGCAATTGAACCTAAGGATGTTCTAAGCGGGTATTTTGAAATCAGCGGCGAAGACGTTTCGGCTTTGGTTCACGGCGTAGCTCAGGCATTTGTCTGGCCGGAAGATGGAGCGTGGAACGATGAACGATCTGCCCAGGTTCTCGATCGCTTGGCCGACTTTTCGATGGTTTGTCGTCTGCGCGGCAGCAAGAGCGATCAAGAGAAGATCGAAGCCGCTGCCAGAGATTTCAAAGCCATTTACGAAAGTCCGATCGGCATCGACGACGGATTGCTTTCGATGGTGTGGGAGAACGTGGCCGCGGTCATTGAACGATTCCACCCAGAAGAAGAGCCGGTCGAAGAGACAACCTCGCTGAAGCTGAAGGAGCCGAATCCGGACGTCGCTGCGCCGGAGACTCCGGCCGGTCAGCATGCGAAACGGTCGCGCTCGATTCGTGTCAACGAGAATCACCTCGATCGCTTCCTCGATGACGTTTCGGCGCTGTTTATTACCTGTGAGCGTCTGAAAGATGTCCAAGCTCGGATGGCCGTGTCGGAAACGATTGGCGAATTGGTAGAAGAACTGCGTCAAGTCAATGTCACCTTTTCGACACAGGCCAATGAACTGCAAAAGAGTGTCGTTTCGCTCCGAAAAGTGCCGGTGCGGGCTTTGTTATCTAAGTTTCCTCCGATGGCTCGCAAGTTGGCAAGTGACCTGGGCAAGCAAATCGATGTCCACATCGAAGGAGAAGAAGTCGAGGTCGACAAGTCGTTGATCGAGGACCTTGATTCACCATTGACGCACATGATTCGCAACGTGGCCGACCATGCCATCGAAACGCCCCAGCAGCGACAACAGCGTGGCGTTTGCGAAACCGGAAACTTGTGGATCAGGGCCGAAACGACGCGCACCCATGTCGTTATCACGATCCGGGACGATGGGCGTGGTATCGATGCCAGTCGTATTCGCCAGAAGGCCATCGACAAGAAGATTATGCCGGTGGAACAGCTCCAAATGATGCCTGATACGGAGGTCATCGACTTAATTTTCCATCCGGGCTTTTCAACCGCAGAAGAAATCACCGATGTCTCTGGGCGGGGCGTGGGAATGGATGTTGTCCGGACCACGATTCGCGATCACGACGGCGATGTCCATGTCGAGTCGGTGGTCAACGAGGGGACGACGTTTACGATTGAAATACCAATTCGTCAGGCCGTGTTAGTGATTGAAGGTCTGCTGGTGAATGTTGCTCAAGAGCAGTTCATCATTCCCTTCGAGAATATTCGCGAAGTGATGGAAATCGAATCTGACGAGATAAAGACCTGCCATGGTCTTCCTATGACGATTGTGCGAGGGCAGACAGTTTCGGTGGTGTCGTTGGCCCAGCAGATGGAACTCTATTCGTCCGAGAATTGGGAAGACAAGTCCAAGCATGCCGCCGTTTTGGTCGCCAGCAAGCAAGGGGCAGCATGCTTTCTGGTCGATCGCGTGATCGGCAAACGTAAAGTGGTTGTCAACGATCTGCAGAACGTGCTGGAGAATTGCAACCGGATCAGTGGCGTCGCCCAGTTAGGTGGCGGACACTTGTCGTTGGTGATAAGCGTTCCGGAAATTGTTAAGTCGTTGGTGCCCAGTACCGTCAGTTAGTCACCGTCGATAAAGTCACTCAACGGGAGCGTGACCGAAATGGTCGTTCCCTTACCGAGAGAAGTCTCGATCTGGGCTGTTCCCCCCAGCAAACTTGCTCGCTCGTGAATCCCCGAGAGTCCGCAGCGACTAGGGTCGACCTGACTTGGATCGAAGCCGCATCCTTGATCCGCGATACGCAGCAAGATCGTTTTGTCCTCTTGCTGGATCGTTACCCGAGCATGATGGGTGTCACTATGCTTGCGGGCATTGTTCACTCCCTCTTGAATCGTGCGGTAGATGGCCATCTCTAGTGAAGGGGCAAGGCGTTCGAATTGAACGTCGTGGTAAAAGTCGACCATGAATCCCTCTTCGGTCAGGCGAGTTACCAGATCGTCGAGGGCCGCGATGACCCCTCCTTGTTCTAAGCTCAGCGGTCGGAGGCCATTGAGAAGTCGGCGAATTTCGCCGATCCCGTTGGATAGCAACTGGGTTCCGCGACTTAGCTCCTGGTGTCCGTCGGTATCTGAGGGAATCAGGCTGAGCCCTGTTTGCAGAAACATCAACGCACCGGTCATATCTTGGACAACGCCATCGTGGATCTCATAGGCAATTAACCGTCGATCGCGTTCGTTGGTATCGAGCAAACGTCGAAGTGCACGGCGATCACGTAAGATCTCTTCCTCACGTTGCTTGCGAACACTAATATCCAAAAAACATGCCAAAAGGGCAGTGCGGCCGGCGAAGTTGATCCGATCCAAGTAAACCGCAGCCCACCAGATGTTGCCTTCGGCTGTTTTCAGTTTCATAGTCCTACCCCGAATCGAGCCACCACTAACAACGCGATCGAGAAGTGCCTGACGTTGGGCAGGGTCTGCATAAAACTCCCCGGTCATCTGCTCTTGCAGGGTTTCGTAGGAGGTGGCAAATGCATCGGCGAGTGCGCGGTTTCCAGTCAACACGCGTCCTGTCTCCATGTCGGAGATCACCACCGGGATGGGTGTCGTCTCGACCATCGTGCGGAATCGTTTGTCACTCTCGCTCAGTTGGGCCTCGATCTTCTCCTTGCTTTCCTGGAGTGCATGGACTTCTTCTTGTTCGTCGGTTGCATCGAACGTGGCCCCAACAATGACTTGCTTTCCATCACTCGTCGTTAGCGGCGCGTAGCGAGCTTGCTGAATCGTATTCGAGGCTAAGCTGCGAACCCTGGCTTTTTGTATTTTACCTTCGGTCAGGACACGATGGAGCGTTTCCTCTAAGATCTTGCCATCTTCCGGGGAAACGAAATCGCGGATGTTGTGGCCCACGATTTTGTCATAGAGCTCTTGTGAGAAGTAGTTGACATAGGTCAGTTCACCATCCGGATTGATGGTGACGATGTGCACTGGAACCGAGCAAAGAATGTTTTCCAGTTCCGCGACACGCTGTTTCAGCTGTTTGTTTTCCTGTTCCACGTCGGCAGCCTTCCAGGCCCGGGTTTCCGCCGTTTCTCCTCGGTAGCAGCTGTCTTTCTCTGGTTGCACGTCAAGGGCCCTCTGCCAATGTTAATGGTGGGCCACAATAAAAAAATGGATTGCCGCCCCTGGTGGTTGGCAATCCATTTTAGTCGTTCAAACGGCCACCCATAGGCCACTATCCCGTGTTTGCGGTGATTACATATACATGTTGAAGATGTGTTCCAACAGTTCCTGCCGACCACTGCTGTTCGGGCTGACATCTCCCTTTTCGAGCATGTAAGCTTCGAGCGTCTTGAAGTCGTGCTTGTCGGCTTCAATCTCGGCACCAACGCCGGAATCCCAACTCGCGTAGCGTTCTTTGACGAACTGGTCGAGCTTGCCATCGGCCCGAATGGCGGCCGCAATCTTCAGCCCCTTTGCGAAAGCATCCATACCGCCGATATGGGCGTAGAACAGGTCGAGCGGCTCGAAGCTTTCTCGGCGAACCTTGGCATCGAAGTTGACGCCACCGGTCCCCAAACCACCGAACTTCAGAATCGAAAGCATGCATTCGGTGGTCAGGTAATAGTTCGTCGGGAACTGGTCCGTATCCCAACCCAAGAGCAGGTCGCCGGTGTTGGCGTCGATCGAGCCCAAGATGCCGTTGGTCCCGCAGTACTCC
Organism: Bremerella alba; assembly: GCF_013618625.1. NCBI lineage: Bacteria > Pseudomonadati > Planctomycetota > Planctomycetia > Pirellulales > Pirellulaceae > Bremerella > Bremerella alba. Next base: position 23,922 of record NZ_JABRWO010000008.1, read on the forward strand.
AGTTCGTGCTGCATGGTATGACCAGCCAGGGTGGCGTGGTTGGTCTCGAGGTTCATCTTGAAATGCTTATCCAAGTCGTACGACTTAAGAAACGCCAGGCAGTGGGCCGAATCGAAGTCGTATTGGTGCTTGGTAGGCTCTTTGGGCTTAGGTTCGATCAAAAACTGACCGTCGAAACCGATTTCCTTGGCGTAATCGACCGCCAGGTGGAAGAACTTGCCGAGGTGATCGAGCTCGCGCTTCATATCGGTGTTGAGCAGGTTCTGATAGCCTTCGCGGCCGCCCCAAAACACATAGCTCTCGCCGCCCAGGCGTTTGGTAACTTCCAAAGCCTTCTTGACGCTGCACGCCGCATACGCGAACGCGTCGGCATTGCAACTGGTGGCCGCACCATGCATGAAGCGAGGATTGCTGAACATGTTGGCCGTGCCCCACAACAGCTTGATCCCGGTGCGCTGCTGTTCGGCTTCTAACGCGTCGACGACGGTGTCGAAGTTCTTATAGGTTTCCTTCAGGTTGGCACCTTCCGGAGCGACATCGCGATCGTGAAACGCATAGTAAGGGGCGCCGAGTTTTTCGATAAACTCGAAAGCGACCTTTACGCGATTGACGGCGTTCTCGACCGATTCGGTGCCATCGTCCCAGGGACGCACAGCCGTGCCGGGACCGAACGGATCGGACCCGGTGCCGCGGAACGTGTGCCAGTAAACCACGCTGAAGCGGAAGTGCTCCTTCATGGTCTTTCCTTCGACCACTTCGTCTGGGTTGTACCAACGGAAGGCCAGCGGATTACGCGACTCGGGACCTTCGTATTCGATCTTTCCAACTTCAGGAAACGCTGTCATGGTTCTTTCCAATTAGGGGTGTGAAGTGTTCGCTCTTAGAGTTCGAGCTGGGAATCGGCAAACACCATTTCCTTCTGGTGTTCTTGAATCAATTCTTGAATCGACTGAATGACCTCGGGGTTGTCCTTGGCCAGATTACGCGATTCGCCGGGGTCTTCTTCCAAGTGATATAGCAGCGGCGTTTTGTGGACTTCCGCTTTTGCTTGGCCATATCCTGTTCGTGTCTTTAAATGCATCTTCCAAGGGCCAACACGTACGGCCATCAAGTCGTACCCACGATAATAGAAGAGTGCCTCGCGTTGGCTCTTGCCGGTTTGCTTAAGGACCGGGGTCAGGTCGTAGCTGTCGAGCTTGCGATCGGAAGGAAGCGGCAAGCCGGCCAGCGACGTAAACGTTGCCAGCAGGTCCATAGTGCTGCCCACATCTGCGGCGACTTCCGCAGCCGGGATGGTCTTCGGCCACCAGAAGATGGTCGGTTCACGCATGCCGCCGTCGAAAGTGCTTCCTTTGCCATCACGTAGCGGACCCGCCGAGCCACCATGATCCTTGTAGGTTAGCCAGGGTCCGTTGTCGCTCGTAAAAACGACGAGCGTATTTTCGTCGAGGCCTGTGTCACGAAGCTTTTGCAGAACCTGCCCCACGCTCCAATCGATTTCTTCGATCACGTCGCCGTAGTATCCGCGTCGGCTGACCCCTTCAAATTCCGGCGAACGAAACAGCGGCACGTGCGGCATCGAGTGCGCCAAGTAAACAAAAAATGGCTTGTCTTGGTTGGCGTCAATGAACTGGATGGCCTCTTCGGTATAACGCCGGGTAATCGTCGTTTGATCGGCCGGACGCTCGATAATTTCTTCGTTCCGCATCAAGGGAACCTGAAAGTATTCGATCTTCGGATCCCAAAAAGATGGATGCCCTTTAGGGGCCGAACTGCTGCGATCCATGTCGTTGGAATAAGGGATTCCGAAGTAGTAGTCGAATCCATGGTTGGTGGGCAGAAACTGCTTGTGATGCCCCAGATGCCATTTGCCGATACACGCCGTTGCGTAGCCACCCTCTTGCAAGGCTTCTGCAATCGTGACTTCTTCGGTCGGGAGTCCCCCTTTCGAGTTCGGGAACAAGACGCGTCGCCGATTGCTGCACATGCCGTTACGGCACGGCAACCGGCCGGTCATTAAAGCCGCACGGCTGGGCGTGCAAACCGGGGCCGCAACATAAAACTGGGTGAACTTCATCCCCTCGCCGGCCATCCGGTCGAGATGTTTTGTCCGTATCGTAGGATTGCCAAAGCAACCTAAATCACCGTAGCCCAGGTCGTCGCAGAAGATCACGACGAAGTTTGGTTGCTTAGGCTCTGAACCCTCTTGAGCCCACGACAACTTGGCAGAGCAAGTCGTGACGATCGCCAACAGCAGTAAGCGCAGACTCAGATTAGAAAGGTGATAAGTCATGGGGCAACTCTAGAGGATGGATGAAAAGCGTTTGAGGCAAGGTAGGTGCTGTGCATCATAAGCCTTGGCCAGGGGCGATTCAACCAACCGAACTCTCAGGCATCTGAGAAATTTCCCAACGCGTGGCAACGTGTTTCACGAAGACGTAAATCGTCGTAAAACCCAATCTCCCCAGGCTCCAGAAAGCTGAGAGATGGCAAACAACAGCCGAGCCTTACCGGGAACAACGATTTCAGTTTGACGTTTTTCACAGCCAGCAAGGACCCGCTCGGCAAGCGTTTGGGGATCGATCGCTTTAACCTTCACCCCGGCGCCTGGTTGGGAAGCCGAATCAGGCAGGTCGGTGGTTTGCTGGGCGTACCGCGTTCCGGCATCTTCGCGGGCAATGGGACCGGGGCAGACCAGCATCACATGGATGCCGGCCTCGGCCATTTCCAGCCGCAGTTGATGATTTAGCCCTGCCAATGCAAACTTGGATGCGGCATAGGGACCGATGAACTTCGACGCACTTTTGCTGGCCAACGAACCCATGTTGACGATGTGCCCTCGCGAAGCTTCCAGCAGGGGCCTGGCCCCTTGAACGCAGCGAACTGCCGACAGGACGTTCAAATCGTACGAGCACAGAAACTCGTCAATCGACGTCTCGCAGACCAGGCCACGGGCACTGGTCCCGGCGACGTTGAACAACGCGTCGAGTTTGCCGTATTTCTGTTGGATTTCCTCGAAGAGGTTCACCACGTCATCGTCGTTGGTTACGTCGGTGGGTACCGCGTGGGTGAGCTTTCCGTCGGCGTCCAGTTCCGTCATTGTCGCGTGCAGTTTTTGCTCGTCCCGGGCAGCCAGTACAACGTGGCATCCTTGCTGAATGAGCTGCTGGGCGAGGGCCCTACCAAAACCTTGCGAGGCCCCGGTTACCACCGCGACTTTATCCTTCCAGTATGTCACCGTTGTCGTTCTACGTCTTTAATAAGTTGAATGGATATCGAGTCGGCGCTGCAAACAAAAACCCCTGATCCGATCAGGACGAACCAGGGGTTGCGTGGGAGTGCATGATGGGTGTTGCGATTATACGGTCACTTCGTAACCTTGGCGAGCTTCCCTTGATAACATCGCGTTGGCTTGGTCGTCGCCCACGATCTGCTCGCTCTTCGGATCCCACTTCAACGAGCGGTTCAGGCGAATAGCGATATTCGAGAGGTGGCAAGTGGTCAGGGCGCGATGATGCGTAAACACGTCGGAAATCGGCAGTTTTCGCGTCTTCACGCATTCGAAGAAGTTCGCCATGTGGGCGTTACGTGAAGCAGGTGCCTTACCGCCGTAGACCTGGGCGATCGCATCTTCCGGCAATGGATTCTCTTTAAGCTCGTCGACCGGGGCACCCACGAGCTTGCCGCGGTTGACCAGGAAGCGGCCTTTGGTACCGGTAAACATGATCCCGTTGCCAAATCCCAGGTCATCCTCGTGCGAGTCCTTGATATCCATGACCACGCCGTTGTCGAATGCTGCTTTGACGTGGAAGTTTGTCGCACAGTTATAGCGGTCGTCTTGAACCGGCATGCCGTCTTTGAATTCGACCGGATGCTTGGCGTAGATCGGTTCGATCGAGCTAGGCCCCTGACCTTCGCCGGTCTGATCGAGTCCCCATTGAGCAATATCGACGTGGTGAGCACCCCAGTCGGTCAGCTTGCCGCCAGAGTATTCGTACCACCAGCGGAACTCGTAGTGGCAGCGGGTCTTGGCGTTCTTGCCTTCTTTGCCCCAGCGATAGTCGACCAGGGGAGCCTGACCGAGCCACTTCTCCCAGTTCAATCCGTTAGGAACCTCGGCCACGGGAATCGAATTGCTGGTAGGTGAACCGCCGATTGCGACAGCAATGTGCTCGATATCGCCAATCCGTCCGTCTCGAATCAAGGCGATCGCCTTAAGGAACTTCAAGCCCATTTCACTGCGCTGCTGCGTACCGACCTGAAAGACGCGACCAGTCTCTTTGGCGACTTGGCAGATCTTCTTGCCTTCGTCGATGGTCAGCGTGAGTGGCTTTTCGCAGTAGACATCCTTGCCTGCTTTCATCGCGTCGATGGCAATTTTGGAGTGCCAGTGATCGGTGGTTACGATCGTGACAATTTCGATGTCGTCGCGATCTAGGACCTTCTGGTAATCCTCGTAGACGTCGACCTTCCGCTCGACACCCTTTTTCGACTGGATATCGGTAACTTTCTTTTTCGCCCCGTTGGCGTGGTTGGCATCGACATCGCAAACCGCGACCACGTCGCCCAGTTGCATGGCGTTAGGGCCTACGGCATTCCAACGGCTACCGGTACCAATGCAGCCAACCAGCGGTCGATCGTTCGACTCACTCGATTTTTGCTCATCTGCCTGGGCCGTTTGGCTGGTATAGAAGTAGGGAACGGAGACCGCTGCGGCAGTTGCGGCGGAAGTTTTCAGAAAGGATCGTCGATCGGTAGAACGTGAACTCAAGGTGAAAGCTCCCTGGTTGAATGAACGACTAGTTGATTAGACGGGACGAATTAAGTGAATCCGCAGTATTGGTTTGGCTGGAATCAGCCCAGTCTACTATGCAAGGGGACGAGGTCCTGACTAATCGGCAAGGTAATGGGGCATGTTAGTTTATAATCGTCTTGAGAAGGTTGGGGTACCGTCAAATTCAAAAAATCGGCAGTCTTCATGTTTCGCCGCAGATCGAGGACGGTCTTTCAGTGAGGTAAAACGATCCCCGTAAGGCGGGATCTAGGTCGTAACGGTCTCCCTAGTATGTAGTGGCCATAAGTTTTTCAAATGGAATAAGCCTCAAAGTGAGAAAGAACCACGCTGTTTGGGCAAACACAATGGTTAAGGATTCGGAAAACCCCATCGTCATGCGCTAAGCGATGGGCTAGAGTTATGCGTGTCGTTCTCTTGACTTTCCGCATCCACCATTAAACTGGCTACGAAGCTATGTCTGCCGCTCGAATCTTTCCGAACCGTGCTCGCACGAAAATCGTCGCCACCGTGGGTCCGGCTTGCCGCACTCCGGAAATGTTGGAAGAACTGGTCATCGCTGGCGTGGACGTATTCCGCGTGAACCTTGCCCACGGCGACTTGAAGGATCATTCCGAAGTCGTGCGGAATATCCGCGAGATCAGTGCCAAGGTCGGTCGTCCAATCGCGGCCCTGGCTGACCTTTCCGGTCCAAAGATTCGACTGGGGATATTGCCCGACGATATCGTGCATTGCCACGAAGACGAGATCTACACATTCATTCGGGGCGAAGACTGCTCCGAAGAGAAGACCCTGACGTGTAACTACACGCCGTTGGTCGACGAGTTGGAAGTTGGCAACGATGTCATGCTGGCCGATGGTACGGTCATGATGACGGTGATCGAAAAAACGGCCGACACAGCAACTTGTAAGGTCGTCCAAGCGGGTCCCATCCGTAGCCGGCAGGGGATTAACCTGCCTGGCACCAAGCTCAGCGTTGAAGCGCTGACCCCGCAAGACATCGAACACGTGAAGTGGGCCGCCGAGAACGATCTCGACTATGTGAGTCTGAGCTTTGTCCGATCAGCAGACGATCTTCGTCAACTGCGCGACCTGTTGATGCAGCACGAGTCACGTGCGTTCATCATTGCCAAAATTGAAAAGCGCGAAGCACTCGACAACCTCGAAGAGATCGTCCGCGAGTCGAACGGCGTGATGGTTGCCCGTGGTGACCTGGGCGTCGAGATCGACGTTGCCGAAGTGGCCGCTTCGCAGAAACTGATTGTGTCGACCTGTTCGCGAATCGGTCGCCCGGTGATCGTCGCGACGCAGATGCTCGATAGCATGACGACTTCTAATCGTCCTACCCGTGCCGAAGCAACCGACGTGGCCAACGCCATTTTGGATGGTGCCGATGCGTGCATGCTTTCCGGCGAAACGGCCGTGGGTGTGCATCCAGTGGCCGTGGTGAAGATGATGAACCGCATCATGCTGGCCACCGAAAAGATGTGGATGGCCGAACGCGGACCAGCTCGCAAGATTGACAACCGCGTCGCTCAGGTGCACCCAATCACTCAGGCCGTCGTGTCTGGTGCATCGATCACCGCAGAACATCTGAACGCCAAACTACTGGTCACCGCGACGCGAACCGGCGGTACGGCTTTGACCAAGGCCAAACTGCGAGACGCCATTCCCACCATCAGCGTGAGCGACTCCGACGCCGCACTGCGTCGCATGTGCTTGTACTGGGGTGTCACACCGATTGCCAATGCCCCCGTGCATAACGGCATTCAGCTACGCCGCTTCATCGACCAGTGGGGCCTTTCCAACGGCTACCTGGAAGAAGGTGACCGTGTGGTCTTCATCACCGGCGGCGGCATCATGCAGTCGGCCGAATATATCGTGGTCGTTCACCGCGTTGAAAAGCCGCAGGACTAACGCAGCAGTTCGCAAGCTCTCTCTGCATGGTCTAGGCCTTTGAACCTGGACCGACGTTGCCGACGTGCGGCTTATAGATGGGCTTGTTAAAGAATTGCGTGTGCCGCTTGGGCATGTGCCGAGAGCATTCGCCGCTTGTGGACTGGGCCTCTATCTTGCTATTCACTCGCTTGTGGGTATTCGTCTTACCGAGCCGATATTAGGCATCGTCAGGCATGCTCGATCAAGTTGCTCAGCACAAAGCATCCCATGCCGGTCAGTGCTGCGCAGCTAACTACGCAGACTCCCATCACGGCGTAGTTGAACTGCTGAGATGGCACCCAGGTGCTGCCTAAGGCGCCAATTAAAGCTCCGGCTAGCGTGGCTTGGCTGAGCAATTGGATCTGCCAAGACGAAAGCCCTGTGCGCTCGGCCAAGTTGGGTGGCTTCCATTGGCGAGCGAGGGCAGGGGGTTGGCATGGGGATGGCTCTTGCTGCTGGCGACGCTTCTTTCTCTGCGATCCGAGGCGATGACTGAGATATGAAGCTCCCAGGTGCACCAGCGAAACGATCAAAAAGAGAACCGTCATGTAAGCGCCGAAGGGGCCGACCAGACGCAGGATGGCAAAGACCACGCCGCATAATGCCATCACGATGGCCAGTGCCCAGAGCGAAAACCTGGGTGGCAATTCAGAAACAGAATCAGAACTTCGAGCCATCGGCGACTCCCGATACCGAACGCCTAACGTTTGCGTTTGGTTCATCGTACCGAAGGGATTGCATCTCGCCAACGGAAAGCGAGAAGTTGGCCCACAGACGGGGGCTTCCTGCCGTCAGATTGGGCAGGAAGCAAGCGATGACAAGCTTAAGCGTAATGCCTACTTGAGCGACGTTCGCATCTCTTCAAGTTGACCCTGCATTGCCTTCAGCTTTTGGGCATGCTGAGGGTCATCGGCCAGGTTGTTGACCTCGTGCGGGTCTTGTTGCAGATCGAACAGTTGCTCGAGTTGCGGTTTGGTCTTCGGGTAGAAGACGTACTTCCAGCCATCCTCACGCACTCCTTCGCTTTGCGGAATCGTAGCGTGCGGAAAGAGGTGCTCGTAATGGAACGCGGTCCGCCAGGGGCTGGACTGATTGCCTTCGACGAGCCCCTTCAGACTTTGTCCCTGCATGACGGCAGGTGGCTTAATGCCGGCCAGCTCTAGCAGGGTCGGAGCGACGTCGATGCTCAGGGCCATTTCTTCGCGGCGTTGCCCGCGTTGGTCTTTAGGAAGTCGCGGGTCGAAGATGATTATGGGGATCCGAATCGACTCTTCATACATCAGCCACTTGCCGGCCAAGCCGTGCTCGCCCAGGAAGAACCCATGATCGGAAGTGAACAAGATCACGGTGTTGTCGGCGAGCTTCTTCTCTTCCAACTTGGCGACCATTGCCCCGACGAAATCGTCGACACCGGTCAGCAATCGGTAATAGTCCTTGACGTTCTTCTGGAGCATCTCATCTCCATCGAAGCGACGTTCCCAGCGAACGCGTGATTCGCCTCCTTGCAGCTGCTGCGGAAGTTTCTGGTAGTGCTCGTTGTCGGCGGTTTCCGCTGGCACAACTGCTTCGTCCGCATAATAGTCGGTGTACTTAGGGGCGTGTTGAAACTGCCAGCCAGGGCCATCTTGGCAATGAGCCGCTTTGAAGCTGACCTGCAGGCAGAAGGGCTTTTCTGGCGAACACGTGTCGAGGAACTCGAGCGTCTGATCTTCCAAGTGCTTGGTCATGTGAGGGCGACCGTCGACGAAGTACTTGCCTTGGCCGGGGAAACCTTTCCAGTAGTCGTACTGATCGGCAGGCAGCTTATTGCCAATGCCCCATTTGCCGATGAAAGCCGTTTGGTATCCGTCTGCGCGAAGCAAAGCAGGGAACGTCTGGCTGAACGCCTCGGGGCTAAGCGTAGCGCGGAAGTCGACGATGCCGTGGCGACGAGCATATTGCCCGGTAATAAACGAGGTCCGGCTGATCGCGCAGATGGCCGTCGTCGCGAAGGCATTCTCGAAGACGACACCTTCCTTGGCCAGGCGATCGATGTGGGGTGTCTTGATCATCGGATTGCCCATGCAGCCCAGCGCGTCCCAGCGTTGGTCGTCGGTCAGCAGGAAAATCAGATTCGGTCGATCCGCCGCCGATGCGTTTTGCCACGCCGAAAAGACAGAGGAGATCGCAACAAAAAGGGCGAAAACAAGTTGTTTTTGCATAATTGGCAAGCTCTAGGTGAGGGAAGCTACAAGACTAGGGGTGAACGCACTAAGTTACCAAACTTTCTATAAGTCGGCACGAAAAAATTGAGTGACCGTGCGTCGAGTGCGATACTGACAGGTTCGTTCCTTCTAGCATCATCCCTCGGATCATTCGATTCAAGTTGGTACCTAAGCAAACTTCTCAGGCAAATCACCAGCGTACGATCTATCGTCCGCTGGTCTTGCTTGCGCCGGCGTTGACGCTGGGGGTCATCGGCGACGCGGCACTCGACTTTTCGATGACCCTATGGCTGGGGGCGTTTGCCAGTTTGATGGTACTGTGGGGGCTGTTGTGGTGGAAACGACAGGAACGCCACGCCAGCGTCTGCTTGCTTCTCGTCGTCGCGGTATTCGGCGGCATGCTGCACCATGCCCATTGGAATCTCTACCGCTCGACCGAATTAAGCTGCGGTCTGTCGCCTGATAAGCAACCGGTCGCATTGCAGGGAACGGTGACCGATTACCCGCGATTCTTGCCAGCTAAGCCGCCCAGTTCGGCATTCGAATTTGAACTTGCTAACCAATGGAAGGTTCCCTTTCGGATTCATCAGATTCGCAGTGGGGCCACCTGGGAAGCCGCGTCAGGTCATACCGAGATCTATGTCTCGGGAGACACGATCGATGTTCACCCGGGCGAATCCATCTTGGTATTTGCCCAGGCAAGTTGCTCGGAAGGAGCGCTCAATCCGGGAGAGTTCGATTTCGCTAATTGGGCCCGGGGGAAGCGTCGGCGGACGTTTCTGCGTAGTGGCTTTTCGGAGTGCCTGCAAGCGATCGGTACTGCTGAGCAGCCGTCGCGATGGAATCCGATTCGCGAAGCCCGGCATTACGTCAGCCGTGAGTTAGCCGCCGCCATACCACCGGGGCTCGATGGCCTGGCCGAAACCATCTTCCTGGGGCGTCGCGAACGTTTGTCAGACGCTACCGACGAGGCATTCCGGCAAACCGGCACAGTTCACCTGTTGGCATTGTCGGGATTGCACTTGGGAATCCTGGCGCTATTTGCCTATTGGCTGCTTCGCTTTTTGCCGGGGCCTGGTTGGCTTCCGGCGGTCTGCCTGCTTCTGATGACGTTGGGCTACGTGATTTTGGTGGATGCCCGGCCACCGATTGTGCGGGCATCGATACTGGTCGCTTCGTTTTGCGTAGCCATGATTTTGTTTCGTCGCCAAGTGTTTTGGAACAGCTTGGCGGCAGCCTGGATTATTGTTATCTGCTGGAATCCCACCGAGATCTTTCAAGCGGGAACGCAGCTTTCGTTCGTCGCAGTCGCCTCGCTGGCATGGCTTTCCGGCTTTCTAGCGACTAGGAAGAAGATCGACCCGCTTCAAAAACTGATTGAAGAGTCGCGTCCGTGGCCGGTGAAGTGCACACGTGTTGCCGCACGCTGGCTAGGCGGCATGTTCGTGGCTTCGTTAGTGGTTTGGCTGGTGACGTTGCCGCTGGTCTTGTTTCACTTTCATGCGGCTTCACCTTGGACGATCGTCCTTTCTCCGATCCTGATCATTCCGATGGGGTTCGCATTGGGTGGCACGTTATTGCTTCTGGCCGCGTCGATTGCGGTTCCCATAGCAACGCCAATTTTGTCGTGGCTTGTCTCATGGCCCCTGTGGATGATGCAGGAAACGGTCTCCTGGACTCAGCAGCACGCTGGCCTCACGTTTTGGTCTGCAGGGCCACCGGCGTGGTGGGTCATTGGGTTTTATACCGTTGCGGCGATCGTCGCCTGGCAGATGCTGACTCGCCGCTTTCCGATCCGTTGGAGCGTCGCCGTAGTGGCCCTTTGGCTGATGGTCGGGTTTGTGTGGGGAACCCTTCAAGCGATCGAGTCCGCTACCCGGGACGACTTGGTGTGTACGTTTGTCAGCGTGGGGCACGGAACCTGCGTCTTGGTGGAACTGCCTGAGGGACGCCACTTGTTGTACGACTGTGGACGGCTTGGTTCGCCGAAGCGGGCCTGTCAGTCCCTCTCGGCCGTGCTGTGGAGCAAAGGGATCGAGCACCTCGATGCGGTCATCATTTCCCATGACGATGCCGATCATTACAACGGCCTGCCGGAAGTGCTCGAGCGTTTCTCGGTCGGGGCCGTTTATTGTTCGGACTTGATGGAGAAGATCCCGAGCGACCTTGTCTCGTCATTACTGGCCGATATAAACGGACGAGGTATTCCGCTACGAACCTTGTCCGCAGGCAGAACTCTGCAAGCACATCCGAGTGTGGGAATGACCATTCTCCATCCAACCCGCAAAGGCGTGCTCGGGCGAGACAACGCGAACAGTATTGTGCTGCTGATCGAGTACCGCGGACGCCGTATTCTGCTGCCGGGGGATTTGGAGTCGCCAGGCACCGAAGGAGTGATTGTCGAACGCCCAATCGATTGCGACATCGTCATGGCCCCGCATCATGGCAGCCGACACAGCCATGCCGAGTCGTTCTATCAGTGGTGTCAGCCAGAGTGGATAGTAGTCAGCAGCGGCTCGCGTGAGATCGGCGGGCCAGAAAACGCCCAGCCAGGCGAGCCAGTGTGGCTCAATACGGCGGCCAGCGGAATGATCCAAATCCGCTTAACCGCCGAAGGCGGAGCTCCTCAGGTAAATACCTGGAAAAAATAGCCTCTCGCGGTGGTAGAGTAGGGGGCGTGGGTGGTTTTAATGAAAACCTAGCCAGCATTCTGGGCTCAACTGGGGTATTAGGCGTTGCAAAATCAGCTTTCACTGCTAAATTAACGGTCTTATCAAGAGATTGAGGATGAGTTTGATGCGCTGGTGTCCGCGATTTTGGTAGTTGCGGGAATCCTTTCGGTTTCACAAGTCCTTGTTGTTATTGTGGTTAAGAAGAAGTCACCCTACTTGCGGACGTAAGTCAAGTCGCCCATGTCGATTACCAAAGAAAAGAAGAACGATGCCATCCAAGATTTCAAACGTGGTGGCGAGGACACGGGTTCCCCGGAAGTTCAGATTGCGATTTTAACCAGTCGCATCAACAGCCTGACGGAGCACATGAAGAAGCACCACAAGGACTACGCGACGCGTCGCGGGTTGCTTGCCATGGTGAGCCGACGTCGCCGCTTGCTCGATTATCTGAAGCGGCACGATCCCCAGAAATATCTCGATATGCTGGCACGGCTTGGTATTCGTAAGTAGCGAATTGCTGCTGCGGCCTGGTCGAAGGAGGTTCGTACCTGAATGGGCGAGCCTCATAAACTGGCAATGGAATTAGCCTGAAGACGCGCGCCCTAGGGGCTATTGCGCGTCTTTACCACGCTTCGCCGGCGATGGAAAAGATTGGCTGGCTTGGCACCCTTACGAGGTTCCGCTCTGTTAATGATTGTGCGGTGGGCCTCAACCTTATATTGAACCAAGCACTGGATGTTCCAATTGGCCGGGCCTCTCTCTCCTCCAGGCCCGCACCTTCTTGGCGAAAGCCCTCTAGGAAAGCTTCTGGTGCGCTGTGTAGGACGGAAAAAGTGGAAGTAATTCGTGTAGAGAAGCAGATTGGCAATGCAACCTTATCCCTCGAAACCGGCTTTCTAGCCAAGCAAGCCCACGGGGCTGTGCTCGTACAATATGGCGAAACTGTTGTCTTCGTCGCCACCGTCTCTGGCCCGTCTCGGCCTGGGACTGACTTCTTTCCTTTGACCTGTGATTACCGCGAACGAACCGCTGCTGCGGGTAAGTTCCCTGGTGGTTTCATCAAGCGAGAAGGTCGCCCAACGACCAAGGAAATTCTTTCGTCACGTCTGATGGATCGCCCGATTCGTCCTATGTTCCCTAAGGGATACCACGACGAAGTTCAGATTCAGGCCAGTGTTGTGGCCAGCGATCGGATGTACGACGGTGACGTGCTCGCCATGAATGGTGCCTCGGCCGCTTTGTGCATCTCGCACTTGCCGTTCCAGGGTCCTTTGGCTGCCGTTCGTGTCGGTCGCGTCGATGGCGAAATCGTTGCTTTCCCCACCTTTGAACAGTTGGAGCAAAGCGACCTCGACCTGATCATCTCGGGCAACAAAGAATCGGTTTTGATGATCGAAGGTTTCTCGCGGGAAATGCCCGAAGACGAGATGGCCGATGCGATCATGAAGGCCCACGAAGTGGTCAAGGAAATCTGCGACCTGCAAGCCGAACTGACCGCGAAGGTCGGTAAAGCGAAGATGGAGTACCCCGAGCCAGACGATGGCGGCCTCTATCAGAAGCTGACCGACACTTGCTACGCCGACCTGAAAGCTGCTAAGCAGACGACCGGCAAGCAAGATCGCGCCGACAAGGTTCGCGAACTGAAGACCAAGGTCAAGGAAGAACTGATTCCTGATCCGCAAGCCGAAGGTGCGTTCGACGAAAGTCTGTTCGGCACGGCTTGGCACGATCTGGAAGAACGCGTTGTGCGTGACCTGATCCTCAGCGGTACCCGTACCGACGGCCGCGACGCCAAGAGCTTGCGTGCGATCGAATGCAAGGTCGACGTTCTGCCACGCGTTCACGGTTCGGCTGTCTTTCAGCGTGGGGAAACCCAATCGCTGATCACTGTCACCCTGGGTACCCCACGTGACGAACAACGCGTCGACGGCTTGATCGACGAGTACTCGAAGAAGTTCATGCTCGACTACAACTTCCCGAGCTTCTCGGTGGGTGAATGTCGTCCGATTCGTGGCCCAGGCCGACGTGAAATCGGTCATGGTGCATTGGCCGAACGTAGCGTGAACCCCGTACTGCCGTCGCCGGAAGACTTCCCGTACACGGTACGTGTGATCTCCGACATTCTCGAATCCAATGGTTCGAGCTCGATGGCTTCGGTCTGCGGTGCGACCCTCGCTCTGATGGCTGCTGGCGTGCCGATCACCAACCCAGTTGCCGGGATCTCGATCGGCCTGGTGAAGGAAGGCGACGACTACGTCCTGCTGACCGACATCTTGGGCGAAGAAGATCACCATGGCGACATGGACTTCAAAATCGCTGGTACCCAGAACGGGATCACCGGCATCCAGTTGGACCTCAAGATCAAAGGGATCAACGAGGACATCATCCGCAAGACGCTGGTTCAGGCCCGCGAAGCCCGTATCGAGATCCTGCGGAATATGCTGACCACCATCAGCCAACCTAAGGAAGAGACTTCGAAGTTCGCTCCTCGCATGATGCGAACCAAGATCAACCCCGAGAAGATCGGTTTGCTCATCGGCCCTGGCGGCAAGACCATTCGTGCCATCCAGGAAGAAACGGGCGCGACGCTCGACGTCGAAGACGACGGTACCGTGATTGTTGCCAGTGGTAACTTGGAATGGGCCGAAGCCGCCATGGCTCGCGTTCAGGCCATCACCGGTGAAGTCGAAGTCGGCAAGATCTACGAAGGCCGCGTCACTAGCGTGAAGGACTTCGGTGCCTTTGTCGAAATCTTGCCAGGCCGCGACGGCTTGTGCCACATCAGCGAACTGTCGACCGAATACGTTTCGGACGTCAACTCGGTGGTCAAGGTCGGCGACATCCTGGCCGTGAAGGTCTTGTTGGTCGACGAACACGACCGCGTCAAGCTGAGCCACAAAGCCACCCTGCCAGGCGGCGAAGCCCCAGCCGGCGACGGCGACGAAGAAATGGCTGCGGCCGGTTCACGTGACGGCGGCGGTCGAGGCCGTGACCGTGGCGACCGTGGTGGAGATCGCGGCGGTGACCGAGGTGGCCGTGGCGGCGATCGCGGTGGAGACCGAGGCGGTGACCGCGGACGACGACGTCCGCGTCGTGAAGACTAAGAGCTTCGAGCGACAGTTCTCTAAGTTCAGCAGATAATCGATCGCCCGGAGTGCAGCAGTGCTCCGGGCTTTTTCGTGAGATCAAAGATGGATCACCATTCTTCTCCCCACAATTCGTCCGAACCTTCTCGTGAAAAGTCGCGTGATCAGTACCTGGTTGACCAGTACAACGAGATTGCCCGGCTGGCTGGGTCACTGGCGCACGAGATCAAAACGCCGCTGTCGGTCATTCGGATGAATATGGAACTGCTGGCCGAGGATTTAGACGATCCGCAGACGCCTCAGCAGCGGCGGGCCAAGCAAAAGATTCAAACCGTGCAAGAGCAGTGCGAGCGGCTGCAAGGGCTGCTGAACGACTTTTTGCGGTTTGCACGGATCCGGGATTTGAATCTGCTGCCAGGCAACCTGAACGAGCAGATCGAGCGGGTACTGAGCTTCGTCGAGCCCCAGGCCGATCGGCAGGGGGTCGAGATCATTCGGTATCTTGATTCGGAACTTCCCAGCATCGACTTGGATGCCGAGCTGTTGTATTCGGCCCTCTTGAATCTGGTGGTCAACGCCATTCAGGCAATGCCGGACGGGGGCTCGCTGATGGTGCAAACCCGCGAGTTTCGCAATGGAGTGTTGCTGCGACTGGTCGATACCGGCTGCGGCATGAGCGACACGACAGCCATCCGGATGTTCGATCCGTTCTATTCGACCAAAGAAGGGGGCTCTGGCCTCGGCTTGCCACTGGCCAAGAAGATCATCGAAGCCCACCATTCGATTATCGACGTGCAAAGTGAACTGGGGCGTGGGACGCAATTTACACTGGAATTTCCCTTACCGAAGCGAATTGGACGTAAGCAAGATTCGCCGTAAACGTGGCATCGGTTCTAGAGGATTCCCCGCAACTTCGTTACGATGGTCAGCATGACAAGTGCGCCACAAAACCAGACCCAAGCCGATACGCTCGATGTCCAGCCGGACCAGTTCCGGGTGCTGGTCGTCGATAACGACAAGGCCCATGCGATGACCATGGCTGAGAGCCTGGAGCGGATCGGGTTTGTCTGCACGGTGGCGACCAGCGGGCCGGAAGGGGCCGAGAAGATCATGGCCGAGCCATTCGAGATTGTCGTGACCGATCTGGTCATGAACGACATCGACGGCATGGGCATCTTGCAGCTCACTAAGGAGCACCGTCCCAATTGCGAAGTGATCGTCGTCACCGGCCACGCGACCGTTTCGACGGCTGTCGAAGCCATGCAGAACGAGGCGCTCAATTTCCTGGAAAAGCCGCTCACACCGGACAAGCTTCGCGCGGCGACCTTGAAAGCGGCTCAGACGATCCAGCTGAAGCGACAGAACTCGGAATTGATGCGGCGGCTGGACGAAAAGTTCGGCTTCGAGGGGCTCATCTATTCCAGCAACAAGATGCGACAAGTCGTGCAGCGATTGCAGCGTATCGCCCCGACCGACGCCAGCGTGCTGATTCTCGGCGAAACCGGCACCGGCAAGGAAGTCGTCGCCCAGGCCATCCACCAAAACAGCCCTCGCAAGAAGAAGCCGTTCGTCCCGCTGAACTGCGCCGAGCTAAGCGAGCACCTGCTCGAGAGCGAACTGTTCGGCCACGCCAAAGGGGCGTACACCGATGCGGCCAGCGAACGGATCGGCCGGTTGGAATATGCCAATGGCGGCACGTTATTCCTGGACGAAATCGGCGACATGCCGTTGGCCACTCAGGTGAAGCTGCTGCGTGTGCTGGAGTCTGGCGAGATTACCCGCGTCGGCGAGAACAAGCCGGTTCGCATCAACGTGCGACTGCTTTCAGCGACCAATGCCAACTTGGAAACGGCGATTGCAGCCGGGACGTTTCGTTCCGATCTTTATCATCGTCTGCGGATTGTGACGGTTCAGTTGCCGCCGCTACGGGACCGCCCCGATGACATTTTGCCGCTGTTCGATCACTTCCTGAAATCGTTTTCTAAGAAGCACGACAAGAAGATTCGCGGGATCGATCGAACCGTGTTTCAGCGCTGTTTAGATTACGACTGGCCCGGCAACGTGCGGCAGCTGCGGAACTTCGCTGAGAGCATGGTCGTGCTTGATTTGGATGGCACGATCGGGCTCGATGACCTTCCGCCTGAGTTGATTCAGGAAGGGGACGACCTGGTCGCTCCGGTCGATCCCAATCCGGCCGTCTCGGCCAATGGCGAAATGCCCAGCATGGTGGGCCAGCCGATCAGTGAAGTCGAGAAGTGGCTGATAGGCGAAACGCTGAAAGCGACCAGCGGCAATCGCGAGGAAGCATCGAAAATGTTGGGCATTGGCGAACGAACCCTCTATCGCAAAATCAAAGAATACGGATTACGCGGCGACTGATCTCGTCTGGCAGAATCGAAGGGAGTAGGCAGCGGATGCCGAAGATTCAACAACTTTCTACAAGTGTCGTCAACAAGATCGCGGCAGGCGAAGTGATCGAGCGCCCAGCGAGCGCCGTCAAAGAGCTGATGGAGAACTCGCTCGACGCCGGGGCCACGCGGATTGACGTCACCATCGAGCACGGCGGGGCCGAGCTGATTCGCATTGCCGACGACGGCTGCGGGATCGCGCCCGAAGACATGGCGCTCACCATCGCTTCGCACGCTACCAGCAAAATCGGTAACGCCGACGATTTGTTTCATGTCCGCACGCTCGGCTTTCGCGGAGAAGCGCTCGCTTCGATCTCAGAGGTGAGCCACTTTCTGCTGCGGAGCCGGACCCACGATTCGGACTGCGGCAACGAGATGCTCGTGCATGGCGGAAGCGTCCAGGAAGCCCAGCCTTGTGGCTGCCCTCCGGGGACGATCATCGAGATCCGCAATCTGTTCTACAACACGCCGGTTCGCAAGAAGTTCCTGAAGACAACCCAAACCGAATTCGGGCATATCAGCGAAGCGTTCACACGGATGGCGTTGGCCTTTCCGCACGTCCATTTTTCGCTCAAGCATGGCACACGATTGGTGCACGACTTGCCTCCGTGCCAAGACTTGCGCGAGCGGATTCGCGTTTTCTTTGGGGAAGAGATCGCCGACCAACTGATTGAAGTCGAAAGCGAAAACGACCAGGTCACACTGTGTGGCTATGTCGGAAACCCACGCTTCAGTCGCAGTAATAACCGGATGCAGTATCTGTTTTTGAACGGACGTTTTATCAAGGATCGTGCGCTGCAGCATGCGTTGGGCGAAGCCTATCGAGGGCTGCTGCTGCATGGTCGTTATCCGATCTCTTTCCTGCGGATGTCGATGCCACCGGAGATGGTGGATGTGAACGTCCACCCAACCAAACTGGAAGTTCGTTTTCAGGACAGCGGGCGAATCTATAGCCAACTGCTGGGAACGCTGCGGACGAAGTTTCTTAGCTCGAATCTGGATGCGACCTATCGACCCTCCGGGGATGAATCGAATACGGTCCACGGCGAGTCGCAATCCTCCGAAGCACTGCGTGAGGAACTGGTCGCGTGGGCCAAGGGCGCGGTCGATACCGACGGTACCTCGCAGGGTGACTCCGGTCGACGGCAGACCGACTTCGATCTCGATTTTCGTTCGCCGAGGCATACTCCGCTGCAGCTGACTCCGATCGACCGGTCGTCTGTCGGGGCAGGCAGTCTGCCGTTGCCGCCGATTCCCAGTGGGGTCACGCCGGCTCATCTGCGCGACAAGGAAGACTTGCCGGCCGAGTCGACGGGGTCGATCCCATCGCCGCCGCAAGGGGGCGGGGTAGGCTCGCAGCAACGGGCCATTCAGCTGCACAACCGCTATCTCATCGCCGAAACGGACGAAGGGATGACGGTGATCGATCAGCATGCGCTTCACGAACGTATTCTCTACGAAGAGCTTCGTGAAAAGGCCATGGCACGGCGGCTTGAGGTCCAGCGGTTGTTGGTACCCGAGACCTTAAATCTCTCGGCCCAGGAGTTCGCAGCGGTCGATGGAGCCACCGAAACTTTGCTGCAGGTTGGCATTGAAGTCGAGGCCTTTGGCGGCGATACGATCCTCATTCGCAGCTATCCGGCCATTCTCGGACGCCGCAAACCGGCGGAAATCGTGCGGGAAGTGGTCGATCAACTGCTGACTGAAGGGAAGAATCTCGAAAAAAGAGATCTTTTGGACGAGCTGCTACATATGATGTCGTGCAAGGCCGCTATCAAGGCCGGAGACCGGCTTTCCAGCGAGGAAATCGACGCTTTGCTTGAATTGCGGCATTTGTGCCAGGACGCCCATCATTGCCCGCATGGCCGTCCTACGGCATTAGTCTTTACGAAAGAGGAACTCGACCGGAGATTCCAACGCACGTAAAATAGTGAGTTTACCCTGGCTGGGGGCGTCGTGCTCTCGTCATGCTTATCCCCATCGTCCCCCATCGAGGTCTTACGGCTTCGAGATGAATTCATGATCTGCGTTAGTATCGGCCGCGGCCGACATAAACATATCGTTGCCGAGCACAAGCACCTCGTAGAGCAGGGGGCTCAATTGTGCGAATTGCGTCTCGACTATATCAATGGGACGATCAAGCTCAAACGGCTGTTGGACAATCGCCCCAGTCCGGTGGTGATTACTTATCGCCGCGAGCGCGATGGGGGGCGATATTCAGGCGACGAGCAAGAACGGCAAATGGTCCTACGCACGGCCATTGCCGAGCAAGTCGATTATGTCGATTTGGAAGAGGACATCGCGGCATCGATTCCTCGTTACGGCAATACAAAGCGGATCATCAGCTACCATAATTTCCGCGAGACGCCAGCCGATCTCGATGGTCTGCACAAACGGATGCAGCAGCAAGATCCGGACATCATCAAGATTGCCACGATGGCGAACTCGCCGCAAGACAACGTCCGAATCCTGGAACTGGTTCGCCGTAGCGAGATCCCCACAATCGGTCTTTGCATGGGCGATATGGGAATGCCTTCGCGAATTCTTGGCGGACGTTTCGGTTGTCCGTTTACCTTCGCGACTAGTTCCAATGAACGGACCCTGGCCCCTGGGCAAATCGGTTTTCGTCAGATGATCGATCTTTACCGGTATGAAGAGATCACCGACGAAACCGAATTGTTTGGTGTCGTGGCTGACCCGATCGGGCATAGCCTGAGTCCTCATTTGCACAACGCGGCCTTTAGCGAGCAGGGAATGAATCGCCGATATCTTCCCTTCCGCGTGCCCAGAGAACACCTAGGCGTGTTCTTTAACGAGGTGTGCCCTCAACTGGGCGTCAAAGGTCTGAGCATCACGATTCCTCACAAGGAATCTGCGGTCCTATTTGTCAAACGACCCGATGACGCCGTCAAGGGAGTCGGGGCAACCAATACAATTATCTTCGATACCGAGGGACCGTCTGGCTTCAACACCGATTGCGACTCGGCTATGGAAAGCCTGGACACGATGCTTCTGCCGGAACAACAAGGCGGATCACTCGAAGGGCTCAAAGTGCTAATGCTCGGCAGTGGCGGCGTGGCCCGCGGGGTCGTCTGGTCTTTAATTCAGCGGAAGGCCAACGTCACCATCTCTAGCCGCACGCTGGAAAATTCCGAGGAACTTGCCCAGCAGTTCAACTGTCGGCACATTCACTGGGAAGATCGCGGATCGGTTCAGCCCGACGTTCTCATCAATGGTACGCCAGTCGGCATGCATCCCAACGTCAACGAAACTCCGTTCGAGAAGCGTTGGATCAAACCGAATATGGTGGTTTTCGATACCGTCTACAATCCGGAACAGACGCTCCTAATTAAGGAAGCTAAAGCCGCTGGGGCTCGGGTCGTGACTGGGGTCGAAATGTTCGTCCGCCAGGCCGCCCTGCAGTTCAAGCACTTTACCGGCGTCGAGACTTCGCGCGATCTGATGCGAAGCACCCTCAAACGGCTGACCGGTGCGGTCCGAACAGGTTGAGCGATCCTACGGAAATGAATCTGGCACTCATCGGATATCGTGGAACCGGCAAATCGCACGTCGCCAGACTGCTCGCTCATAAGCTTGCGTGGCCGCTGGTCGATGCGGATATCTATGTCGAAAAGCAAGCCGGCAAGTCGATTGCCGAGATCTTTGCCGACTCCGGAGAGCCAGGCTTCCGCGACCTCGAATCAAACGCGTTGAACGAACTGACGCAGCGGTCTGGTCATGTGTTGTCCCTCGGTGGTGGCGTCATTCTGCGGGAAGAAAATCGAAGCCAAATTGCCAAGCACTGCTTTACGATTTGGCTGACAGCTTCGCCTGAGGAAATCACTCGGCGGCTGTCCCGCGAAGGAGCAACCCAGGCCAGTCGTCCCAGTTTGACTGGTCGGTCGATCCTCGAGGAAGTGGCGGAGGTTCTCGCCCAGCGTCTTCCGCTTTACGAGCAATGTGCTGATCTAACCATCGATACGCAGGCAAAGTCACCCAAAGAGGTGATGCAAGCAATCTTGGCCCAACTCCCTTCATCTTTAGTGAAGAAAGAACAGTAACGTGGCTTGGTGGGAGAATATCGTCGCGCTGTGGGTTGGGCTGCCGTTGAACGTGCGCCTGATTTTGCTTTTTATCCTCGGCGCGATCATTGCCGGGCAATTGAATCGGGGCATCTATCGTTGGACATGGGTACCCAAGAGCTACGATCCCTGGAGCAAGCCCCATCCTGACGTCCCACCACGGAGCCTGTTCGACAAGCTCCCTATTTTTGGTTGGCTCGGCCTGGCACGTGAAAGTAAGGTTCATGGGACTGCGCATTGGGTGCAGCCACTTTTAATCGAACTGGGCTGCGGCTTCTTTTTTGCTTGGTATTATCATTGGGTAATCTCGGGTGAATTGGTTCCGGTAACGGTAAACATTTCGCTGGGTGAAGCGGCGCTGCACGCACTTTACGTGCAACATATGGTGTTGATTTCGTTCATGGTGATTGCCACGTTTGTCGACTTCGATTCGCGAACAATCCCCGACTACGTCACGGTGCCGGGCTTTCTGGTCGCGTTGATTTTCTGTTGGTTGCTTCCCTTCGTGGGATTGCCCATGCCGGATGGTCCTCCGTTTTTTGGATTGTCGCAGCCTGGCTCCCAAGTCGATGCGATACCACTGCATGCTGCCGCTTTAAGTAAGTGGCCTGCGTCTTGGAATGGAAGCCCCGCGTTGGCGGTGGGCTTGGTGCTGGTGGTCGGCTGGTGGTTTGCTCTTTGCCCGAAGCTGATTTGGCTGCGGGGCGGCATGACCAAGTTCTTCCGTTACCTGGTCGCCAGCTTTGTGCGTTACTCGTTGAACTGGTTTTACGTGGGCATGTTGGTGCTGCTCATCGCATTCGTCTCGGCGGCTTGGCTATGGGGTGGCGAGGCCGTATGGCAGTCCGTTTTCACGGCACTTCTAGGGATGGCCTTCGCAGGCATGTTGATCTGGCTGGTCCGCTTCTTTGCGAGCCTGGCCATGGGGCAAGAAGCGATGGGCTTTGGCGACGTGACACTCATGTGCATGATCGGGGCCTACATTGGATGGCAACCGGTGATGGTGATCTTCTTCATGGCGCCGTTCATTGCATGTGTGTTTGCGATCGTGAACTACCTGCTCACCGGCGATGCGTACTTGGCCTACGGCCCTTACCTGTGCATCGGAACGCTGGTCACGATGATCTTTTGGGCACGACTGTGGCAGCAATATGGCCCCCTCTTGAGCTTGGGCCCTTGGCTGCCGGCGTTGTTTCTAGCGCTGCCGGTGGTGCTGGGGGGCATGTTAATGGCCTGGGTCTGGATCAAGTTCACGTTCATCTATCCGGACGAAGCGTAAGCAGCACAATCGTTACAAGCGGACCGCAAACGGTGAGCTATCCTTGCTGCGAGGAGCTCACCCATGCTTTGGTTTGAAACAACACATAACTTGGACGAAGCCGCCGATTTGGTTCGGCGGCGGCGGTACGGCGTTATTCGAGTGGAATCGGGCACATTCCACTCGCTAACGTTTCGCCCTTGGCCGAAGCTGATTTCCCGAGTGGAAATCGAAACGCTCGGTCGCTGGAAGCATAATCGCGGTGGTGATAGCTGCCGGATTTATTACAACTTTCCGATCAGTTCTCCGGGCTTTCTATCGCTGGCGTATGTCGAGTCGTCGCGGCAAACCACGTGGAAAACCCTCCGACGAGGTTCGGAAGTTCTGGACTGGATTGCGGAACTTCGTCAGACCGATGCCAGCGTCTGTGAACTCTCGAACAACAAGGTCTCGACGCGGGCCATGCAGCGACAGGGGTGGCAGCCCCACTGCGAGCATCTTTCCAGCCGGCACTTTATCAAACGTTTTTACGGCGAATATCCGCAGCATCGTGGGCTTCCGAAACCGGAAACGCGGTTGGGTAACTTTCGCCGCGCGATCGAATCTCTTGATATGGCCGCGACTTCCGTAGATGCCGAGCATGAAATCGATCTTGTCGACGATAGGGTGGGTTGTTAATATCCGCCGCAATTCCTAGTTTTGTCTCAAGTTTATGCGGCCCTTAGTCGACACGGCCTACCATGTTTCGTTTTTGCTGTTTCACCTTTGTCTCGCTAGCACTTGCTGGCTTGGGCTGCAATCAAAACGCAGCCTGGCGACAACAGCAAGTCGTTGCGCAGCAGCAAACCCAAGCCCAAATCGCTGAGTTCGAACGCCGTGCTACCGGCATGGACGCCTCGAACCAGGATCTGCACTCGCAACTAGCCCAGGCCCAGCAGCAAACGAAGATCGTGCAGGACGAACTGGCATTGGTTCGTCGCCAACTGAGCGACACGACCAACCAACTGGCCCAATCGCAGGAAATGGCCAAAGAGCAGCAGCAAAAAGTTCAGACCATGATGGCTTCGACCCAGTACCGCGGTGGTGCGGTGATTCGGCCGAACAACAGCCTGACTTCCGAACTCAACAAAATTCAGATTCCCGGCGTGACGGCCAAGCAAGATGGCGATGTGATTCGCATCGAAATCCCGGCCGATGCGTTATTTCAGCCAGGCACCAACTCGTTGATTCCTAGTTCCGACAACATCCTCTCGCAACTTACCAGCACGCTTCAGCAAAACTTCCCGCAAAACAAGGTTGGGATTGAAGGACACACCGACAATCAACCGGTGAAGCCCCCTTACACGTCCAATCATCAGCTCTCGGCCAGCATGGCCCAAACCGTTTTCGATCAGCTGACCTCGCGTTACCGCATGAACCCGTCGCGACTGGTTGTTGTGGGACACGGAACGAACCATCCGGTCGTTTCAAACGCCACCCCAGCAGGGCAGCAAAAGAATCGACGTGTCGACCTGGTAATCTATCCCCAGTCAGACAACTAATACCGACGCACCGGTGCAACATCGCGTAGGGCGATGAGAAACGCATCGCACCACGAACCATGTTCGCGGCATGCTATCTAATGGAGATCGCATTTCGATGCGGTACGTTCCGCTTCTCGCCACTGCTCGCACTCTTCGGAGATGATGTCTCCGGCAATGTTCCGGGGGCCCGCGTCGTTTCGATTTGCTTGGAGTTTCCAGGCTTTTTGCGAGTGGGAAGCGGGTACTCGTTTGTTCATGTTTTGAGCTTCAAACGGACTGGCCAGAGGCACACGGAAGCGAATAGTTACTGGTATCCCGGAATTTAGATCCATCCGAGGCTCATAAACGCAACTTAGTCAGGAAGCGATCCCATGAGATAGTGCGCTCGCAATCTTTTTCAACTTCCTGCCGCCTAACGAATCGAGCGGAAACGAATTACAATAAGTGCCCCTGGGCGAACTTTCGTCTTTGGGTTGTGTCCGCCGTGGGTGTGTTTTATTTCTCACGACGTGTCGGTCGTTGAATTGCCTCGAATAGTGAACTTGCTCGCCTGATGATCACGATTGTCGACTACCAGATGGGTAACCTGCGGAGTGTGCAAAAAGCCTTTGAAAAGACAGGGCACGCTGCACATATCACCAGCGATCCGAAAGAGATCGCCGCGGCGACCAAGCTTGTTTTGCCAGGCGTGGGGGCGTGTGGCGACGCGGTCGACGAGATCCGCCGCCGCGACCTGGAAGGGCCGATTCGCGATCAGATTGCTTCCGGAACGCCGTTTCTCGGGATTTGCCTGGGCCTGCAGATGCTGTTCGACGTCAGCTACGAAGGGGGCGAACACGAAGGCCTGGGGATCTTGCCGGGCAAGGTCGTGAAATTCGAGTTGCCACACGGCTATAAAGTCCCCCATATGGGCTGGAATCAGGCCAACTTCATCCATCGGCCACCCATTTTCGAGGGAATCGACGAGGGGACGAACTTCTACTTCGTTCACTCGTACTATGTCGTTCCGGAAAACGAAGATGTCGTGGCGATCACGGCCGATTATGGTGGACCGTTTTGTGCGGCCGTCTGGAAAGACAATCTCTACGCGACGCAGTTTCACCCCGAAAAGAGCCAACAGGCAGGGCTGAGCGTGCTGAAGAACTTTGCCCAGTTGGCGTAGATATCCCCCGCGTTAACTTGATCTAACGGCAAGAAATTCCTTGCTGATTCTTAACTCTTATGAGATATTGCCAGGACGCCGAAGGGTTCGGCCGTTCGGCGCAGAAAGGGACCCACAATGCAAATTTGGCCGGCCATTGATCTTCTCGGTGGTAAATGCGTGCGACTCCAGCAAGGAGACTACAACCGCGAAACGGTCTACGGGGACGACCCGGCCGAAATGGCGAAGCGCTGGGTCGCGGAAGGTGCCGATTGTCTTCATCTGGTCGACCTGGATGGGGCCAAGGACGGTAGCCTGAAAAACCGCGACGCGATCGCTGCGATCGTAGCGGCGGTTGATATCCCTTGTGAAGTGGGAGGCGGAATCCGCGATGAGAAGACGATCCAAGAGCTTCTCGATCTCGGGCTGGCCCGCCTGGTGATCGGTACCAAGGCCCTGCGTGAGCCAGACTGGTTTGCTGCGATGTGCGAGAAATTTCCGGAAAAGCTGGTGGTCGGCATCGATGCCAAAGAAGGCATGGTCGCCACCGATGGCTGGCTGGAAGTAAGCACCACCTCGGCCATCGATCTGGCCAAAACATTCGAGCATCTGCCGATGGCAGCCATTATCTACACCGACATCGCCACCGACGGCATGCTGGCCGGGCCGAATGTCCAGGCAATGCAGGCCATGAAACAGGCCGTCAAAGTGCCGGTGGTTGCCTCAGGCGGGGTGACCTCGGTCGAGGATGTGTCCAACCTGACGGCCGCCGGACTCGATGGCGCGATTGTGGGGCGATCGTTATATGAAGGCCGACTAACAGTTCGTCAGGCGGTCGAGGCCGCGGGCGGTGTGAGGTAACCAACAGGTCCTATGCCTGAGCGTGATTTGACTTCTGAATCAGTCGTCCCCACCTCGGGCAAAACCTGGGGACTTCGTTTCAGCTTGTGCGCGATGATGGTGATCGTCGCCCTATTGGCTGGGGTGTTCGGTTACCTTTCTTATTACCGTCCTGCGATGTGCCAGGTTCATTACCAGGTCGCTACCTTAGCGATCGATGAGGTTGATCGGCTAGGGCTCAAGTTTCATGCCGTGGAAGACTCGCCTTATCAATGGGTGCTCGACGACGAACAAGCGATTGCCGACCTTTTAAAACAGCAGCAATCCCCCCAGCCACCTTTCTATCAAAAGCAATATCCAGTCGCCAATTGGCCTCGGCAGGCTGATTCATATAGCTACATTCGTCATGTTTCCGTCGACGAGATTACTCCCGCCCAGGCCAGTGGTGAGTTCGCTGGTTTCTGGGGCGTGCAAAACGCTGGCGGTCAGATGAAGTTTCGTGCGGAAGCACAGATCGCCCATCGGCAACCGGCAGAAAAAACGGTCGACGATCAACGGTCAGGTCGCTACGACGAAGTTCAAGGCAAGCTTTTCTACGAGGGAGCGTTGCCAAAGAATTATCTCGTATTCGCAGCACCCATCAATAAGACCCAGTATCACATTCTCTTGGTTGAAGTTTCTGAAGTGAGTGAGTCAGATCCAGCAACTTATCAGCCGGGAACAAAACCTTTACCTCCCACTATCCCAGAGAATCCAACGAGCACCTAGTTCCACACCCAAAGAGATCGACGACGACTTAAATCCAATATTCAGCCATAGATAAATCACCCCACGGAGAAGAGGTTCCCCGTGGCGTCTCCACGAGGGAAAACTTTTCTCGTGTCTTTTCCAAGCACGGAAGGAGATATGTTATGGCAAGTTGCATAGTAGAGACCGTCCGCGATATTGTGTTGTGCGGTCATGGTTCGACTGGAAAGACGAGCCTGATCGACCGCCTTCTCGAGATAACACACGCGGTGGACGGAACGCACAGTGTGGACGACGGAACGAGTGTCTGCGATTTCGAGCCGGAGGAAAAGGCTCACCATCTTTCCATCGAGGCGACTCTCGCCCACTTTCAACATCAGGGACTTCGATTCAACGTAATCGATGCTCCCGGCTACCCCGATTTCATTGGCCACACAATCGCGGCCATGCGCGGTGCCGACACCGCGATGATCGTCATCGACGCGCACGACGGCATTGCTGTCAACACGCGGCGTGCTTTTCAAGAGGCCGAAAAGGCAGGCATCGGTCGGATGATTGTCGTCAACAAGATCGATAGCGAGCACCTCGACTTTCCAACGTTGATGCAATCGATCCGCGATACGTTCGGCCAGGCCTGCGTTCCGATCAGCTTCCCTCGGCTTGAAAACGGGGCCATTGTCGGGGTCGTCGATATTCTTGATGAGAAGGCCGACACTTCCAATGCCCCGATCGATCCGGCTATTTATAAAGAGTCGCTCGTCGAAGCGGCCATCGAGTCGGACGAAGCGTGGATGGAACGCTACTTTGCCGGTGAGGTGCCCACCAACGACGATTTAAAGACCCTCATCCCGCAAGCCGTCGCCAAGGGAACGCTGATTCCTGTCGTGTGCTGCAGCATTAAGAAACGGGTTGGTATTCCCGAACTGCTCGACGCGATGGCGTTGTGCTCGTTGCCTCCTTCGATGGTGCACCGTAAAGCCAAAAGTGGCGAAGGCTTGGAAATTGAACTTCCAGGCGATCCCGACGGTCCGTTGGCGGCCCAGGTGTTTCAAACGCGGATCGATCCCTTCGTCCAGAAGCTCAGCTACATCCGCGTTTACAACGGAACGCTTCGCAAAGACACGACCCTCCCCGGCAGCAATGGCCGCAAGGGGCTGCGGATTGGGCAACTGCTAGACGTGCAGGCCAATCAACTGGAACCGATCGATCGGGCGGGCCCCGGCGATATTGTAGCCGTGGCAAAGATGGAGCAGCTACATACCGGCACCAACGAAGGGGAGTGGGAACTGCCTCATATCGATTTCCCGCAACCGATGGTCGGTGTGGCGATTCGTCCGAAGAATAGGAACGATGAAGCCAAGCTGAGTGTGGCCCTGCATAAGTTGGTCGAAGAGGACCCCACAATCCGCATCGAGCACGATCAGGAAACACACGAGCTGGTTTTGCGTGGCATGAGCGATCTTCACTTATCGCTGATCCAAGAGAAACTGGCTCGCCGCGATCACCTGGAAATTGAAACCTACGAGCCGCGGGTTCCCTTTCGCGAGTCGATTACCTACCCGGCCAGTGGTTCGTATCGCCATAAAAAGCAGTCCGGCGGACGAGGTCAGTTCGGCGATGTGCACATTCGCGTACGGCCCCTGCCGCAGGGGACCGATATCGCCGAGTTTGCCACAAAGGACAACTTCCCCAGCATGAAGCATGTTCATTACTTCGAGGTGATGAACTTCCTGTGGATCGATTCAATTGTAGGGGCTTCAATCCCCGTCAACTTCATGCCGGCGATCGAGAAGGGCCTGTTGGACCGGGTCCATAAAGGCGTCCTGGCCGGCTATCCGCTGCAAGACCTCTGTGTGGAAGTGCACTATGGCAAACATCATCCGGTTGATAGCTCGGAGACGGCGTTTAGGATAGCCGCCTCGGCCGCGCTGCGCGAGGTTTGCAAACAGGCCGGACCACAACTGTTGGAACCGATGGTCGATATGCATGTGACCGTCCCGGTCGACCACGTCGGCGACGTTTACAGCGATATGGCGACGCGGCGAGGTCAGATCTCAGGCACCCAGGAAGCCGGATCGAACATGCAAACGGTCGTTTGTGTCGTTCCGTTGGCCGAGACTTCCTCGTACGCGAGGTCTCTTTCCAGTTTGACGGCAGGGCAGGGGAGCTACAGTTTAAGCTTCGCACACTACGCGCCGATGCCGTCGCACCTGCAAGATAAGCATCGTCATTACATCGACGAGGAAGACGAAGGCTAACTCGTAAGTTTCCGTGCTTAACGCTATCGGTGTGCTTGCCCTCGCTTTCAAGTTTGCGAAAATACGAAAGCGAGGGTGTTTTTGTCGATTGTTCCCATAAGGGTCAATTTAACAGCCGATCACGTCGAAAACATTGGTGACCAATTATCATGCCGGGCATCCAAAAACCCATTAACCCTGTGGAAAAGTCCATGCAACCGGCAAACTTGAACCGAACCATGCATCTGCTGGCAACCTGTTACTGTCGAACCTGCCTCTGTTGTTGCTAACCCCAACACATGCTGGCACTTGCTGCCGCGACAGACCTGTTCACCCAGTAACAATTCTCTCCCTCTCGGTTCAACATAGAAGGATAATCGCCATGGCCTCCGATGCACGTCTGAAAGAAGATCTTCCCACGCTGACCGATCGCATCGTCAGCACATACCAGCAGATCGGCAAGATCAACCACCTGGGGCACTGCCCGCTGCCGAACTACGACGTGGTGATCACGATCATCGAAGACATGAAAGAGATCTTATATCCCGGCTACCAGCGCCGCGAAGGTCTGCACATGGGGAACATCACCTACCATGTGGGCGACCTGATCGATGGTCTGCACGACAAGCTAACCACGCAGATTGCCCGAGCGTTGCGGCATGACGAACGCGTCAACGGCACGCCCGACTCATGCAATCCGCTGGAAGAGACCGACTATGAAGCCAAAGGCCAGGCAATGGCCATCGAGTTTCTCAATCGGATTCCTAACTTGCGTGAAATCCTGGTCACCGACGTGCAAGCGGCCTACGACGGCGACCCAGCCTGCACAAACCTGGACGAAGTGATCTTCTGCTACCCCGGACTTGAGGCGATCACCGTTTATCGTGTCGCCAACGCCCTGTACAAACTTAACGTGCCGTTCATCCCACGCATGATGACCGAGTGGGCGCACAAGCAGACCGGGATCGATATTCACCCAGGTGCGACGATCGGTAGTTACTTCTTCATCGATCACGGTACCGGTGTGGTAATTGGCCAGACATGCGATATTGGCAAGCACGTCAAACTGTACCAAGGCGTAACGTTGGGTGCGGTATCGTTTGATACCGACAATGAAGGAAACATCGTCCGCGGTGTGAAACGCCATCCCACGATTGAAGATTACGTGGTGATCTATGCTAACGCGACCGTACTGGGCGGACGAACCGTCGTAGGAAACCACAGCGTGGTGGGCTCCAGCGTGTGGCTCACGCGAAGTGTCGACCCCAGCACCACCGTCCTGCTAGAAAAACCACGGCTGCGATTACGCTCCGAAGGGGTCGAAGATTTGCAGCCGGAACTCAACTTCCAGATTTGATGTTTTGTTCTGCGAATCTAACAGGTGCCAGGGCTGGTTCGTCCAGCCGTGCGAACCGGGGACCGGTCGATCTTAGCGGCGTTTGCTAATTGCAAAGCCAAGCTTGGCAACTAGCAAGACAACGACCGCCAACCAACTGAAGCCGGACAAGACCGCGCCGATGACGAACGACTGCGGCCAATAAGTTAGCGTGACCTTCGTGTCGCCCGCCTTAATCGGCACGGCCATCAGAATGCGATTGGCACGAAAGATCGAAACGCCACTTCGCACTTTTCCTCGGCCATCGGTAATGGTGCACTGCCAGCCGGGGTCGAAGTACTCTCTGAAAATAGCCCACCCAGGCTGACTGCTGGACAAATGCAGGGTCATCTGGCCGGCCCTTGTACGGTCAAGTTTCGTACTTACGATGGCCGCAGGCGGAGCGGTCGGAAGCGACGGGCGATCTGCTGGGGCTGCTTCCAGAATGACCGGAAACCGGTTCGTCGAGTCCCACTTGTAAGTGAGAGGCGATTGCCCCCAGTCGGGACTCTTCAGCAGCCGTAGACGATCGGATTTCTTAAGCGACTCGAGAAGTTGCTTGGTTTCTTGCAAATGTTCATTCGGTGGCAATGGATCGATCGGGGAATGCCAGTCGATATCTGCCTGCCACCATGCCGCGGGCCAGGGGCCATTGGTGGGTTGCCAACCGACCCCGTGCATGTCACGGAGGAAGTTCATCAACGGCTGATCCGACCGGGCTAAGGTCCAAATCGTTTCGTGATCTCTGGGAGTAATACTTACCACGGACGGGACAAAACGAACCGTATCTAAGAGATGAAACCGGGGGAAGTTATTTTTGCGATCAATCTTCAGCCCCGCGATCATCCGATCTGCCGAGCCCTTCTCGGCGAACTCAGGCGGATAAAGGTTATCCCGACGATCGAAGTAGTTCGTGGGCCGGAAATCGAGTGACTGCAGCGGCTGCGACGTGAGATCGAAACCGTTCGATTGCCAAAGGTCCTGCGATGCCGTCGGGGCGACCCACCCGTTGCCGATCGCCAGTTCTGTAGCCGCCACGAGCAGCACGAGCATGAAAGCCAATCGGCGCGGTAAGAAATACAGGCCCAGCACACCAACGGCCAGGGCCACCCCGGCCGAGACCAGCCCGAGGGCCATCTGCGAGATGCCTGCGGACGGATCGAGCGGGCCGAATAAGTTGTCGTTGGGCGAGATGGGAAGCATCGAGCCCAGCCAAGAGGCGCTCAGCAAAACGCTACCACCGGCGATGAGAAACACGAGAGCTACCATCGCAGTCCAACCGAACAGTCGCTGGGAGATGCAGAGTTGATCGAGACCTCGGGCGGCCAGAAGCGACACGGCAAACGCGAAGAAGATCCACCACTTCGCCGGATAACGAAACTGGGCATACTTTGGCACCAAGACGTTTAACAGCCAATACAATCCGCCAAAGGGGGAACCGACCGGCAGGTTCTTGCCTTCCCAGCCAAAGCCGTAACCGACTTCCAATATCAGCCAACCCAACCCGTACCAGCCCAGACTGGCTATCAGGCCGAATAAACCGATGGCCACCAGCCAGCGATCGACGCGGCGAGATGGACGGTTCCAAATAGCATAGCCGGCGAGGAAAACGGTCAGCGTTCCTATGAAGAGCGAGACAAACCAAATTCGTCCTTCCGCTGGAATGGCCCTCACCCAACGTTCGTTCAGGGGATACATCTTCCCGCTAAAGTTGGCAATGAATGTGTTGGGCCAGTTCCAAGGACCGATACTGAAATCGTAACTATGCAGCGCATGCGTGTTTGGTTTGGGGTTTCCCAGCAGGGCGGTTAAGCGGTCGTCCCCTTGCGGGCCCACGCCTTGGGCTAGTTCGTAAACGTTGCGAGGTTGATCGGCGGTCGCTCGTAAACTGCGAGAAGCCCACTCGCTGGTCGGCAGAATCTGAATGGCCGACAAGCCGGCCGCAAGCATGGCACAACCGACCAGTGCACCCATGCGATAGGTACGCCAGGTGAACCATCGCCGCCAACTGGGAGGACGTCGCCAGGGCTGAACAAACAGGACGGCCGCCAGGGCCAGCATCATCATCGTATGAAATGCCAACTGTGGATCGCCGCCCAGAATCATCATGGTTAAAGACAGTGCCAGGCCAAGACCAGGGAGCAGGGCAGGGCGGCGAGCTATTAGCCAGCCATTTGCCAATGCAAAAGGAAGCCAACTGGCCCCGACCAGAAAGATGATGTTCGCATGATACGAAAGCACCGGGCCACCAAATGCGTAGGTGATGGCTGCAAGTAATGCAGCGAAGACCGAGCACCGCCAGATGCGCGCTGCCCAGAACATGCCGCCGTATGCCAAAGCAAAGTGCAGCACCACGACCAATCGCATGCCGAAGTTGAATCCCAGCGGCGTCAGCAGCAGCAACTTGCCAGGATAAAACACACTAGGAGTCGCATCTGCCGCGAGCGGCATACCGATGCCATCAAACGGAGACCACAACGGAACCTCGCCTGCTTTCCACTGCCGGGTGACTTCGTGAAATAGCGGGTAATAGAAGTGCGCCGCGTCGCGAAAGAGAAATTGTTCGTTTTTCGCAAAAGCGTTTCCGAAAAAGAACGTTGCCAAGAACAGAAAAGGCAACCAAATGCCAACACAACTCTGCAAGCGATGCAGCGAATCGGGGCGGACCGGGGATGATGCGGAGTTCTCGTTCACGTCTCCGATGCTAATAGGCAGGCATCCCGTTGGCAACTCGTTCTAAGAAGAACTCAGTTGGTCGCCAGCAAACGCTCGTACAGTTCTTGAAGTTCATCCTTTAAGAGATCGCAGCGAGCCGAGATCACCACGCTGGGATCTTCGTTCGTGGCAATCGCTGTTCGGCTCTTGCGAAGCGACTCGAGCAC
This sequence comes from Bremerella alba, assembly GCF_013618625.1. NCBI lineage: Bacteria > Pseudomonadati > Planctomycetota > Planctomycetia > Pirellulales > Pirellulaceae > Bremerella > Bremerella alba. The sequence continues at coordinate 57,107 of NZ_JABRWO010000008.1, forward strand.
GTCGTCTTCGTATGGCATGAGCGAAATCGACTCATTTCCTAAGATAGGAGCAATCGGTTGCATCAAACCTACTCTTCCGGTTCACGGGGTTATGCCGGGTCAGGCTGACCGGCGAAGTGCTTCAGTGGATGATTGGCCGTCGACTCGCGTGCGAATGTCGCGAAGCAAACGGTGGACAGCCTCGATACCGTCCTGGCCTTGGCCATCGTTGGCCACCCAATGCATGGCAACCGCTGGCGGTTCCGATTGTGGCATCTCTGGCGATTGAGCCAACGAGTTGGCTGATTTCTGAAAATGGAACTCGTAAGGACCGCAGCGAATGCGATCGCCATTTTTCAATTGCGTGGCAACTGTGTCCTCGCCATTGACCGTCAGGATTGGATCGGCGGTCAAGCACCGCAGGCGGTATCCCTCGTGAGTACGGAGGATGTAGGCATAAAGTTCAGGGAACTGCTGGTCACCTAGGGGGAGATCGCACTCGCTGGCCGATCCCAGGGTGAACACGGGGACTTCGATTTCACGTTCGCGCTGATTGACCTGACCGCGGGCAATCCGCAGCGACGCACCGGAGCGGTGGCCTTTGCCGGATGAACTCGGTGTGGACGTTCCAAGCTGTGAATCTTGACGCATTCTGACTCTACCTTCACCCTCGATGCATTCACGTAGCGGCATTGCCGTTACTTCTTTGAAATGATCGACCAGAAGGGGCGTCTTTTTCGCAGGGAAACTTCTTCAAGAAGATGGCTTTTCCCGCGCAGGTTACCAGCGGTGGCGTTTCGGTAAGATAGACAATCTGTTGGCGCACAAGATTGCGGACAAATCGCAGTAATTCCGATAGCATCAAGATCTTGGATGGATGCTATCAGAACAACGTGTCGATTGGCCAAACTAACTGGTGGATCGCTTTGCAGCTCGAATTTGGTTGCGAGCCTGCTCGATATTTCGCGACTTGATAGCAGCGAGTTCGTCGGTCGGAGCAACCGCCTTGGAAGCTTCCTCGAGCTGCGTTTCCGCCTGCTCGATGTCGATATCACTGGACGGAATCGCTTTGCCGGTCAGAATATTGACCACGTTATCGGCAATTTGGACAAAACCGCCGTCTACGTAGAGACGCTGGGTTTGACCTGCCGAAACGATTCGCATTTCGCCGTAGCCGAGGCGACCGATGACCGGGGCATGGTTTTCACCAATCCCCATTTCGCCATCTGCCAGAGGCAAGGCGATGAAGTCAGCAGTCGTTTCGAGTGCGGTCTTTTCTGGCGTGACCACGATGCATTGGATGGAAGGCACAGATTAACCCTTCTCTTTGGCCATCTTCTTGGCTTGTTCTTCCGCCTGCTCGATAGAACCGACGTACATGAACGCCGATTCGGGCAGGTGGTCCCACTTACCGTCGCAGATTTCTTCAAAGCTGCGGATGGTATCTGCCAGCGGCGTGATTTCACCCGGCTTGCCGGTGAAGACTTCCGCGACGAGGAACGGTTGCGACAGGAAGCGTTCGATACGACGAGCACGGTGGACGATGATTTTGTCCGTTTCGGCAAGTTCGTCGATACCGAGAATCGCGATGATATCTTGTAGTTCGCGGTAACGCTGCAGCGTGGTTTGCACGCGGCGGGCAATCGCATAGTGACGTTCGCCGACGTACTGTGGATCGAGAATTCGGCTGGACGATGCCAGCGGATCGACCGCCGGGTAAATCCCCTTTTCCGAAATCGAACGTTCCAGGTAGATAAACGCGTCTAACTGACCAAACGCCGTTGCCGGGGCAGGGTCGGTCGGATCGTCAGCCGGAACGTAAACGGCTTGCACCGAGGTAATAGCACCCTTCTTGGTCGAAGCGATGCGTTCCTGTAGGGCACCCATTTCTGTCGCTAAGGTAGGCTGATAACCCACCGCCGATGGCATACGACCCAAGAGGGCGGAAACCTCGGAACCTGCTTGCGAGAAGCGGAAAATATTGTCGATGAAGAGCAGGGTGTCGGTACCGGTCGAATCACGGAAGTATTCGGCCATGGTCAACGCCGACAGGGCCACGCGAAGACGGGCACCAGGCGGTTCGTTCATCTGACCGAACACCATGCAGGTTTGTTCGATAACCGAACGACCGGTGTCACCGATCTTGGTCTCTTGCATTTCCAACCAGAGGTCGGTTCCTTCACGGGTACGTTCGCCCACGCCGGCAAACACCGAGTAACCACCGTGCGAGGATGCGATACGAGCAATCAGCTCGGTGAGAATCACGGTCTTGCCCAGACCAGCACCACCAAACAAACCTGCTTTACCACCACGCACAAACGGCGTTAGCAAGTCGACCACTTTGATACCGGTCTCGAAGACTTCCGTGCTGGTCGAAAGTTCGTCGACGGGCGGAGCTTGTCGGTGAATCGGCATGTAGGCGTCGGCTTCCACCGCACCTCGACCGTCGATTGGGTCGCCGGTCACATTGAACACGCGGCTGAGGGTAGCCTTACCGACGGGAACGGTAATGGGCTTGCCTTGGTCGACGCAGTCCAAGCCGCGGATCAAACCGTCGGTGCTACCCAGGGCAACGCAGCGAACGCGATTGCCGCCCAAGTGCTGCTGGACTTCCCCGGTTAGGTCGATGGTGATGCCTTTGTAATCGCCGTTTATCTTGACGGCGTTATAGATCGGGGGAAGGTTGCCTTCCCCGAACTCGGCATCGAAGGTCGAACCGATGACCTGGGTGATCTTTCCGATTTTCTGGTCGGTCGCAGTCGCCATATTTCTTTTCTCGATGGAAATTCAGACCAATAGGTTTTGTGGGAATCGGGGCTACGCTGATGCTCGTTAGGAACTAGCCAAGAGCTTCAACGCCGCCGATGATTTCCATAATTTCGTTAGTAATTCGGCTCTGACGTGCGCGATTAAACTCGCGAGACAGGTACTTAATCAGATCGTTTGCGTTTTCGGTGGCTGCTTTCATGGCAATCATACGAGCAATTTGCTCGCAGACGGCCGCGTCCAGAAAACACTTGAACAGTTTTACTTTGAAGCTGGTCGGTACGACTTCTTCCAAGATGCTTTCGGCGGAAGGAATGAACTCGTAATTGGAGCCTTGGGCCGCGTCGCCTGCATCTTCCGCTGCACCTTCGAGGGCGCCCAGCGGAAGCAGCGTTTCCAGTGTCGGCACTTGGCGAGCACTGGTCACGAACTTCATATAGGCAACATCCAGGCGATCGATTTCGTGGGCCTGAAAACTGTCGAGTAAATCGACGGCAATCGGCTCGACCTCTTCATACTTCGGCTTATCTTCGAAGTGAAGATAGCTTTGGTCAGGCGTCATTTTCTTTTGGACACGAAAGATCGCGATCCCCTTCTTACCGGAGATTCGCAGTTCGACCTCATCGTATTCTTGCTGCAGCTGCTTCAAACGAGGAAACGCAGCACGGCAAATGTTTCCGTTGTAACCACCGCACAGACCTCGATTGGAAGTCAGTACCAGCAGCACGGCTTTCTTCTTCGATTCTCGCTTTTCCAGCAAGGGATGCTCGAACTGCAAATCAGCCGCAGTCAGGTCTTTAACTAACTGCGTGATCCGCTGCGTGAACGCCGTGGCGGCGGAAGCTCGGTCCATGGCTTGCTTAAAGCGAGCCGTGGCGATGAGCTCCATCGTTCGCGTAATCTTCTTGATATTGCGAACCGACTTGCGGCGTTTATCGAGGGTTCTTGGATTGGCCATTGCTTCTGGTAACTATAAGGATCGCGGTGGGGCGATTAAACTTCGGCAGTTTCCGATTCGACGAACGTCTTCTGGAACTCAGCAATCGCCGTTTCCATCAGGTCACGAATTTCGTCGGTCAGGTCGTTGGTTGCTTCCAGCTTCTCACGAATTTGTGAGTACTTGGCCTGCGCGAATTCGAGGTATTCGGCTTCCCAACGCAGTACGTCGACCACTGGCACTTCATCCAAGTGACCACGTGTACCGGCATAGATGCTGAGAATTTGATCGTAGACATCCAGAGGCTTGTACTGGCCCTGCTTCAGCAGTTCAACCATGCGGTAACCGCGATCGAGTCGTCGCTGGGTTGCTTCGTCGAGTTCAGTACCCAACTGAGCAAACGCTTCCAATTCGCGGAAGGATGCCAGATCGAGACGCAAACCACCGGCAACCTTCTTCATCGCTTTGATCTGGGCGTTACCACCCACGCGAGAGACGGAAATACCGACGTTCATGGCCGGACGAATACCAGCGAAGAACAAGTCAGGTTGCAGATAAATCTGACCATCGGTAATCGAAATCACGTTGGTCGGAATGTAAGCGGAAACTTCACCTTCAAGCGTTTCGATGATCGGCAGCGAGGTGAGCGAGCCAGCACCCAACGCATCGTTGAGCTTCGACGAGCGTTCCAACAGGCGGCTATGGCAGTAGAACACGTCACCTGGGTAGGCTTCGCGACCTGGTGGACGTCGCATCAGCAGCGACAGTTCACGATAGGCGGCAGCTTGCTTCGACAAGTCGTCGTAGACGATCAAAGCGGCTTGCTTGTTGAACATGAAGTACTCTGCCATCGCTGTCCCAGCATAGGGAGCAACGTACTGCAGCGGGGCAGGGGTACTCGCACCAGAGACGATGACGGTGGTGTATTCCATGGCGCCGTTGCGGCGAAGGACTTCCACCACACCAGCAACCGACGAGTCTTTCTGACCCACGGCGACGTAGAAGCACTTAACGCCGGTGTTCTTTTGATTGAGGATCGCATCGATCGCGATAGCGGTTTTACCGGTCTTACGGTCACCAATAATCAGCTGACGTTGACCACGACCAACCGGCGTCATTGCGTCGACCGCTTTGATCCCGGTTTGCATCGGTTCGTGAACCGGTTGTCGCTCGGACACGCCGGGTGCCAGGAATTCGACCGGGCGAGTTTCGCTCGATTGAATCGGCCCCATGCCGTCGAGTGGGTTCCCCAGCGGATCGACCACGCGGCCGAGCACTGCGTCACCAACAGGAACGGAAAGCAGCGTCCCGAGGGCTTTGACTTCGTCACCTTCTTTAATGGTGAGGTAGTTACCCAGAATAATCACACCGACACTGTTTTCTTCGAGATTGAAGGCCAGGCCGATTGTGCCGTTGGGGAACTCGACCATTTCACCGGCCATAATGCCGGAAAGGCCATAGACCCGAGCGATACCGTCACCCACTTCCAGGACACGTCCAACTTCTCGCACGTCAATTTGCGTGTCGAACTGTTGGATTTCCTGCTTGATGACAGAAGCGATTTCGTCCGCGTTGAATTTCATGGAACTTACCGTCTACTGCTTTAACTCTGCGTTGAATTGGTGAATCGCTCGAGCGACGCCTTCGCCTGCCGAGCCGTGGTTTCGAGAGCCTTTTGCCGAAGCTGCTTCAGTCGGTTGGCGACACTGCCATCAAAGACGGTGTCCCCAACATGCAGGACCAGTCCGCCGATGACACTAGGATCGACTTCCGACTTGAGAACGACTTCGCGCCCCAGCTTTGCTTTCAGACTGGCCGTTAAGCTGTCCGAGAGTTCCTGAGGAAGTTCGGTAGCCGTTTTTGCGGTGACTTCGACCAGGCCGAGACGCTCGTTGTTGAGCTTCACGGCGGCATCGTAAATTTCCCGCAAGCAGTTTTGTCGATCGTGCTGGGTGACCACCTTCAAAAAGGTGAGCAAGACGGAATTCATCTTGTCGCCGAAGGCTTTGTCCAGCACCGCGATACGCTGCTCTTCCGAAAGAATACTGCCAGAGATCACATGGCGAAGATCGTCGCGTTGGGCGATTACGTCGTGGATCAACGAGCCGAATTCGTCCAGGACAACCTCGGTCTGGCCTGCATCATCGGCTGCTCCCAGCAATGCCTTGGCATATACTGAGCCAATCCGTTGCCGGCTGAGATCGAACGTCTGTTTGTCGGAAGATGTTCCAGCCATGGTGCTGAAGGATATCCTGGCGGAGGTAAAGTCGTAATGGGATTTCGATAACGCAGAGCGACTTAGTTGTTACTAGGCAGCTTGGAAATCGAATCCTGAATCAAATTTGCGTGGTCTTCTGGGGTCAATTCCTTGCGGGTAATTTGTCCCGCCAGGTCGACGGCCATATTGACCGAAGCTTGAGCTAGTTCGTTGATGGCGGAACCCTTGGCAGCATCGATTTCGCGGATCGCACGATCTCGCTCTGCCGAGGCCGACTGCTGGGCAGCCGCTACGATCTGCTTGGCCTTGTCGTCGGCCAGTTTGATCGCTTCGTCCCGCATCTGCTTGATTTCCTGTTGGGCTTCGGAAAGCTGACGAGTGTACTCGGCTAACTTGGCGTTGGCTTGTTCGTACATCTCTTCGGCCTTCTTCATCTTGCCCTCCATCGAATTCTCACGGGCTTTGAGGCCATTGAGAATCGGCGTCCAGGCAAACATGCCCAACACAACCACCAGCAAGAGGAACACAATCAACGTAAACAGCGCCAAATCGAGACTCGGCTCGTGTGGTGCTGAGAGCATTTCGCTCCCGTCGTTGTGCGATAGGTCATGAGGATTGCCATGGCCGTGATCCTCATCGGCATGCTCGCCTTCGGCATGCTCCGCGTCATCCGCGTGCTCTGCCGGGTTGGCAGGTGCATCTTCAGCGGCGGCCATGGGCGCAGGATCTGACTCCGCAGGCTGGGCTTCGTCATCCTGGGACCAAGCCGGAGCCAGGAAGATGCCCAATAGCAGGAGGACCGTGAGACCACTCCAATGCGTGCGTTTCAAATAGGTGCTGCGCATATCTAATCTATTCCGGAAATGCTGGGGGAACGAAAGCAAACGGCGTCGACGACGCAAATAATTAAGGGCCGAACCAGCAAATAACCAGCGCGAAGAAGGTAAAACCTTCAATCAGAGCCGCGGCGATAATCATGGCCGTTTGGATGTTACCGGAAACTTCCGGTTGACGAGCCATGCTTTCCAGGGCACTGGCAGCCAGCTTACCGATACCGTAACCGGCACCGATAACCACCAAACCGATACCGATGTAGTTCAGTTTCAGGTCACCCACATTGCTTTGGGCCATGGCGGGAGCAGTAAGTGCCAGCAAAGCAAAAACACTCATGATGCTCAATTTGACAAAGTTGATCACGGAACAGGTCTCCTCAACCGTAACAAAAGGCGTTTACGCGTATTTCAGTGAAACAAAAAGTAAATTCAAAACGAAAGCGATGCGGGCGATGACCTTGCCGGTCAGCCTCATCCACTTAGTGACTATGTGTCTCTGAGTTGATGAACAACGCCGTAAGCAAAGCGAAGACGTATGCCTGAAGGAAAGCCACGAATAGTTCGAGGCAACTCAAAAGCACACTACCAACCAAAATCACACCAACAATCGGCCAAGCTACCGCACTGGGCACCCCAACCGCTGTTTGTATTTGTACTGCTAATCCCATGATGGCTAAAAGCACCACGTGCCCGGCGACCATGTTCGCTAAAAGACGAATGCCAAGCACCGCGTGTTTAATCAGTAAGCCCAATAACTCGATCACGAACATCATCGGTTTGATGACAATGGAGATGACCAAGGGAAGTTCCATGCTGGGAACCAGATTGAGCCAGACGCCGAGTGTGCCGAATTCTTTCGCACCAGCCCCCATGCCTATAAATAGCACCGCGAGGGCTAGGGTGACCGTGACACTAATCGAACCGGTCGGGGAACCCATCCAGGGAATCAAACCAAACAGGTTACAACCCAGGATGAAGAAGAACAGGGTCCACAAGATCGGAACGAACTTGTCGGCACCATGGTGAATATTTGCTTTGGCGACGTCTTGGCGTAGGAACACGATGAAGACGTCGATCAGGTTCCAAAACCAACCTTTGGGCAGTTGGCCCTTGGAAACGCGTTTTGCATACGCAATGAAAACAACCGAGATGATCACGGCCACGAACAATTCGATCACCATGAACTTCGAGATGGCGAAGCCTGCTTCCTTTTGGTAAAGGTTGCGAAGCTCGCCACCAAACGGCTGCGGAATCAAGATCTTGCCGCTAAGCGCGTGGTTGTAGCCATCGACCTTGGTCGGTGCCCAGCTAACATGCTGGTGATCGGCAGGTAATTCCTTGTACTGCGCGACGGTGTAGTCGTCGGCAATCTCTTCACCCAGAATGGCCCACTCCAACTCGTCGCCACCCAAGGTCAGGTTTTCTGCTGCCTTGTGGTTGAGGAATCGCTTGACTGGTTTGCCGTGGTTACCAGGCATGTGCAACCAATGTTCGTACTCTTCCAGGAAAGCGCCTTCGCTGGGCAGCCCCTTAGCACCTTCTTCTTCCAGGCGGTGATACACCTCGTGGGCTTGCCACGTTTGGAAGTTTGAGTCGAGTTTGACCCAAACATCAGGGAAGTCGGAATGAGACTCGTGATCACGCTTCCACAGCCACTTCGGAACCTCGAAGTAGTAACTATCTTTGATGTGGAGCAGGATCTCGTCAGCGGCCATCGGCTAAACGGCTTTCTTAATAGTGGATGTCTGCGATACGAGTTGGACAGCCAATATGGTTTCGACCACGAGGGTCAAAAGGTAATAGACCAATATCATGCCAAACAATCCGGCCTCAGCAAGCGGGCCACCAGCTTTGTGCATCAACATTCCAAAAACTAGTGGAATTCCCGCGCGGAAAAACATTCCGAGCAGAACAGATTGAACACGGAGTTCGGTGTTTCTTAGGAAAATGGCCGTCAGAATAGCGGCTTCCATCGCGAAAAGTACCACCGCTGCGGCGGTGATGGCGGCGAAGACACCGTGAATCTCGAATCGGGTATAGCCATAGGCCGCGAAGAACGGGAACACTCCGAGCACTCCTAGCAGCATCCACAGGCATGGCAGGAAGTCATGCCATCCCAGATGGGCGTTCTGCTTTTCAGAAGCGTTAGCTTTAGGAGTATTCATCACTTCGTCTTGCGGGGCATTCAGGGCTGCGGAGGTTTAAGCGAGTCGTCTTGACTCGGCTCGCCGGGGGCGTCCTCTGCGCGTCCGCTTTTCTGTTCGGTGGTGGCCATCAGCACCAAGTGCGTCATGCCAAAAACAAGTCCGACAAAAAATCCAATGAGTGCGAATATGGAAAACTGAAAGCCCAGGGTCTGGTCGAGCCAATAACCCAGCAAGCCTGGCACAACCATCTCGCCACAGATTGAAAAAATCCGTCCTACCCAGAGGTAGGCGCTCGCAATCGGAGACATGTCCGCTTGGAGGCGAGGTGCCAAGGCGTTTGCCTTTGCTAAAGGGGACTTCCGGCTCACTTTCCTATAGGCAGGTTGGAGCTTGCCGCGAACTCATGGCGGTCAATCTATTTCATCCCAAGGGCAGGGTCAATCAGGTGAAACCGCCGGAGCGAGGGAATTCGTGGAATTTTTCACAATGTCCATCTCGGCCCTTTCAGAATCAAACTGTGGGCACTGCCGGTGGGGTGTTCAATGCGGCTCTTAGGTGCTGTTGGCTTCGATCGATGCTTGGCCTTCGAACCGATGCGATTAGCATCTGGCAAGAAATCTTTCGCAGAACGCATATCTTCTGGAAATATGCAAAACCAGAATCACTTTACGGGCGTATCACCTGGCAGTGGTACGTTGCATTTCTACCTCGGTTTGGCTACAATGGGACCGTGTCGCTGTCCTTGAAAAGCCACCCTGTAGGGCTGTTTCTGGTTCGCTCAGAAGCAGTGCATGGCATCTGCCCATAAAGTCCGCTATATGCGGTTTAATGGGGTGGATTTTGGCTTCAGCCTCGCGGCATATGTTGCTTATCGAGCGACGAGATCAACCTACCCAACAATCCATTAGCCAATTGCATCCCCGTAATTGGCCTTTTCGCAAGTTCATTTCACTTTCCTTTTCACTTGCGTTTCAGGTGAAGCTTCTGCTCAGGGATCGAGCGGGGCGTGTCGAGTGACTCTAGTCATGGACGGCGACCCTCAGATTTATATTGCCTCGGGGCGACGTTGTTACTCCCCCGGTCGATGTAGGCCACACATCCTTTGAGCCAGGAGGACTAACCTTGATCACCGCTGCTTCACTTAAGGAATATACAGCAAAGGATTTAGCCCAAATGGCGAAGCGTCGTGGTGTGACCGGTTGGCACGCGATGCGTAAGGATGAACTCGTCAAGGCGTTGATCAAAGCCGCCAAATCGAGTGCTGTTTCGGCCAAGAGCAAATCCACCGCGAAGACGTCCAAAAAGACCAAGCCAGCCCCTGTGAAAGCGTTGGCATCGGTTGCGGACAAACCGAAGAAGTCTCCGGCCGCCAAGGCCAAACCGGCAGCACCGGCCAAGCGGCGTGCCGCGAAGCCTAAGCCAGCCAAGGCATCTGACCCGAAAGTGGTTGAGTCAATTCGTTCGATGTACGAACAGCGTCAGGCCGCTAAAGACCTGGGAACGAACCCAACCGATCAGAACGGCCCTGACCGGCTCGTTTTAATGGTTCGCGATTCTTACTGGCTGCATGCCTGTTGGGAAGTTTCCCGTAAGGCCATCGATCGCGCCAAGGCAGCTTTGGCCCAAGACTGGCATACTTCGACGCCGGTACTTCGCGTGACCGAAGTCGATGGAGAAGTTATGACCAGTGGTTCCGAGCGACTGGTTAAGCAGATCGAAATCCATGGTGGTGTCAAGAATTGGTATATCGACGTCGTTGAGCCTCCGAAAAGCTATCGTTGCCATTTGGGTTATTTAGCTGCCAATGGAAGGTTCCACGCGATTGCTCGCAGCAATATGGTGACCACCCCACGGCCTGGCTCCTGTGAAGAGATTGACGGGAATTGGGGTGATGTGGCCGACAACGTCGAGAAAATCTACGCTCTTAGTGGTGGTGCCGACGAAGAGCATTCCGATGGCGAACTGCGTGAAATGCTCGAGCAGCGTTTCCGCCGCCCCGTGGGCATGCCGATGGCTGCTCGCTTGGGCTTGGTGGGAGATCAGTTCTCCAATGGTAAGCCGAATCATGACTTCGACCTTAATATTGAAGTCGAGATGATCGTTTGCGGTTCGACCAAAGCTGGGTCCTATGTCACGCTATCTGGCGAGCCAGTTAAGGTGCGTGAAGATGGGACGTTCATGGTGAAAATGGACTTCCCTGATAAGCGTCAGATCTTCCCGATCGTAGCTCGCTCGAAGGATGGCCTCGAGCAGCGGACGATTGCCTTGGCCGTGGAACGTAACACCAAGGCCATGGATCCGATTTCACACGATCCTCGCGAGTCCAACGGCAGCTAAGAAAGCCGTCGCTCTCGTAACGAAAGAAGGAATTTGCAAAGAATTCCTTCTAAATTATTCGGCATCTGAGCATTCAAATTCGCGCAAGGGTTGGTACGATTGAGAGAGCGTACCAACCTTTTTTCGTTTCTTGTTCGAGGTCCTGCCGATGTCCACGTCCCGTCGTGAATTCCTGGCCAATTGCACTGCAGCCGCGGCTGTTGGTCTTACATTGACAACTCCGGCATCGTTGTTGTCGGCAGATAATACGACGGCTTCCGGTGAGAAACGTATCAAAAAGTCGGTCAAGATTGGCATGGTGGGTGTGCCAGGGACGCTGGCCGAGAAGATGACCGTCTTGAAGGAATTGGGATTTGACGGGCTCGAACTCAATTCGCCTGGCGGTCCCGAACCGGAAGAAGTCCGCAAAGCGGTCGAGGTTTCTGGAATTCCCGTGCATGGTGTGGTCGATTCCATCCATTGGAAGACGCGCCTTTCCGACCCGGACGAAGAGAGTCGTCAGGAGGGGCTCGAGGGTTTGATTACCGCCATCAAGGCCAGCAAAGCCTACGGCGGTACAAGCGTTCTACTTGTCCCCGGCGTCGTAAACAAAGACGTCACTTATGATCAGTGTTGGGATCGATCGATCGAGCAAATCAAAAAAGCAATTCCAATCGCGAAAGAGCATAACATTCAGATCTTGATGGAAAACGTGTGGAACAACTTCCTGACCGATCCGAAAGAAACGGCCCGCTTCATTGACGAGCTAGATAGCGACATGGTGGGGGCGTATTTCGACGTGGGAAACACCGTTAAGTATTCGCCACCGCACGAGTGGGTGCCAATTCTCGGGGCCCGTATCAAGAAGCTTGACATCAAAGACTATGGCAAGGGAAAAGGCTTCGGTGCCAAGCTAATGGAAGGGGATGTCGACTGGCCGAAAGTCATGGCTGAACTTCGTGAGATCGACTACCAAGGCTGGGCGACCGCGGAAATCTCAGGCGGTGGACGCGAGCGTCTTACGGAAATCGCGGACCGAATGAATCGTATCTTCGCCAGCTAGTGGGTGAAGGATAAGATTTGAGGCTCGTTTGCCATTTCAGCAAGCGAGCCCTTTTTAATTCTTGTCGAGCGATACCTGAATCAGTTGATTCAAGCTTCCAGACGTCAGGCCTCCCAAATCGAGTGTGACGAACTTGAAGCCGATTTCGGTTAAACGTCGCTCTAGCACCTCGCGAGTTTCAGGCTTGGCGATCCACTCGATCGATTCCAACGGGACTTCCAGGCGAGCCAAGTCGCCGTCGTGAAAACGGACTCGAAGGTCGCGAAGGCCCAGCGACCGTAACGCTTCTTCGGCCAACTCGACCATCATCAGCCGCTCGGACGTGACTTCCACACCATACGCAATTCGACTTGCCAGGCAGGGTGAAGCAGGGCGGTCCCACACCGGAATATCCCACTGCTTGGCAATTTCGCGGAGCGTGCTTTTGTCGATCTCGCACTCCAAAAGAGGTGAACGCACGCCTGCGTTGGTGGCGGCGATCATCCCGGGGCGATGGTCCCCTCGATCGTCGAGATTGGCCCCATTCACGATGACGGCTGATGCAAAGTGTGCGCGAATCGCCGACAGGTGGTCGTACAGTTCAGACTTACAGTGAAAGCAACGATCAGGTGCGTTAGCCACATAGCCTGGCCGGTTCAGTTCGCTCGTTTCGATCACCTCGTGACGAATGCCGATGGCCTCGGCTGTTTCTTGAGCGATCTGCAGATCGCGCTGGGCAACGCTGGGGCTTTTCGCCGTGACGGCAAACGACTTTTCTCCTAACGCAAGCACGGCGGCCTTGGCTACGACGCTGCTGTCGACACCGCCTGAGAACGCAACCAGGCAGGAATCGAGATCGTGAAACCAGCTGAGTAGTCGTTCACTAGCTGGCGTGGAAGTGTCGCAAGTCATGGGTAAAGGAAAGCCTGAAGGTGGATGGTGCTGCGAAGTGAATCAGGGGCGATCTACTATTTTAAACAACTTCTCGGCAAACGGAAAACGCTCAGCCAGTAATACTCGCCAACGCCTTCTCGATCATGTCCCGCTTGGCAAGCCCATTTTGCCAAACTTCCGGGATGTGGCTCTCTCCCCAGTAGGCACCAGCTAACTGACCGCAGACCGCACCCGTTGTGTCGGCATCGTCTCCAAGGTTGACGGCTGCTAAGACCGCGTCGCGAAAATTGTCGGAGCGATCCAGCGCCCACAAAGCCGCTTCGAGACTTTTCACCACATAGCCGCTGCCGAGGATCTCAGGCGGCTCTCGTCGACGAAAGCTACCATCGGCGATCTCGGCGATTTCAGGAGCAAGCGGGGCCAGAGATTTCAATTGCTCCAGTGCATCCCACTTCGCATCCAAGACAATGTCTCGCGTCAGTCCATGCATGAAACCGGTAAGAATCAGTGTCATGTAACGGCACGCCGACCGACAAATCTCGCTAGCATGCGTCGGGATGCTCGACTGCTCGGCACGGGTGGCGAGTTCATCGATTCGATTAGGAAAGTATTCGGCATAGCGAATAGGCACCGGTGCCAGCCGCATGATCGATCCATTGCCACTCGAGTGTGGCGACGTATCCCCAGAGGTCTGGGCATCACGCGAAGCTTCAAAGCGAAGCAGGGCAGAGCGTGTAGCGATGCCAATGTCGAAGCAAGTGCCGGTAACAGAGTATTCCCCTGCTCGCATCCACACCAGGTAACGGTTTGCTTGATCGTTAAGATCCCAGCCTGCATGACCGATGCTGTCCGCTAAGGCCAGGGCCATACTGGTATCGTCGGTCCACTCACCCGGCCCGAGGCCATGGGGCCCGCCGCCGCGATACTCGGTCACCAGTGGGAACGAGCCGGGTGGTTTGAATTCCACAGCCGCCCCCAGCGCATCGCCGATCGCCAACCCCAACAGGCATCCCCGTTTTCGATCCATTATCGATTTACTCATAGTCAGATGCCCTCAAAGATAGATCGTTCAGACTGCCAGCAGCAATCGGCAATGACGCACTATAGCAACAAGAAAGTGCCCCAGCGAAGAACCGAGCACTGTCGCCGAAAGAAAGAAAAGCACGCCCAGGAGGACTCGAACCTCCGACCTGCGGTTTAGAAGACCGCTGCTCTATCCAGCTGAGCTATGGGCGCAAAAGCTTGTGGGAAGCTAACTTCCCTAGATTCTAGCTGATGTGACGCGAACGCCAAGTCGAACTGTTTGTGGAATTTGGCGAAATGCAGTGGGCGATCTTCTTTGGGATGCTCGGCTCGTCTCAAAGGAACGACACGAGTGGATCTTGGAGGATCGCGTCTGGAATGGAGTTCGCCGAAGTTTTACAACTTATTCTGGCTTGTCTTCTGCTGGCGGGGTATTTTCCGAGTCGGATGGTTCGCCGTCGTTAGCAGGTTGTTCCTCGGATGTGGACGTTGCCTCCTTTTCGGCCGATTTCTCTTCAGCAGCCGCTTCTTCATTCTCAGCGTCTGAGCTCATCGGCTCGCTCGGAGTGTCTGAAGGTTCTTCACTGGCAGTTGCGTCTTCCTTGGGCTTATCTTCGCCGGCTGGTTTCTCGCTCGCTGGCTGTTCGGTGGCAGATTCTTCCGTGGCTTCCGGTTGCGGCATCGGTTGGGCCGCCGGAGGCTGGGCCGTTGGTGGTCGCATCATGCCCATGCCTGGGCCGCCTGGGAAGACGCGGCCTGGTGCTCCGCTGGGCTGGTTGGTGGGTTGATTGGTCGGAACGCCGAGTTGATCGCGGGAAAGCAAAATCTTGGCGACGTTTTCTGCTTTCACGACATAGTACCAGTCGGCAAAGCGGGCATTGAGCTCGAATATCTTCTGCGTGGCGACGTTCTTCTTTTCGCGGTATGCGGTCATTGCGACATCGTTGGCTTGTAGAATCTTCTCGCGGGCCTTGGCTTGGGCTTCAATGTCTTGATCTTCCCCTTCTTTGATCTCAGGAACCTCTTGCAGCATCGGAGGAGGCAACATCTCGTCGACCAGTTCCGTTTGTACAAATAGGAATTGCTGCTTCTGGTTTTTGTCGTTGCCACCAAGGACTTCTTTCCCGAATAGCAGTCGATAACGAATCGCATCCTGAGTCTCGATGACCAGTTCGCCGGTCAAGCCAATCAAATGCTTTTCTGATTCGCCCGGCATCGTATAGAGGAAGAATCCATTGGAGTAGAGCGTGGGAAGGTCTTCTTGCTTAATTCCCTTGAGCCCGTCTCCGGACTTGAGCGCCTCGGCGAGTTGCTCGGGCTTGCGAAATACGTCGGCGATCGTTAAGTCATCGAGCGAGTTGCGAATTTCGTCGAGTTTCTCGCTGTTGAGCTTATTGCCGGCGGGAAGCTCGGCATCCGTTAGCTCGGTGGGGTTGCCAGGCGAGGCTTCTTTCAAGCTGATAAGACGCCAGTCGCTGCGTTCTGCGTTGAAGGCCACCTTGGCGTCCAGTTGTGGCAGAACCGTGAGGCGATTATCGGGGGATGCCTGCATGGTGTGGTTGCGGAAACGCAGCGAAGCCACGTCAAAGGGATTGATTTGCAGCAGATCCTTGTTAATCCAGTCGGAAAATTCGGTCGAGAAAACCGTCGGGTCCAGTCGCACCAGATAGATTCGGTCTCGGCCTGGAACGCGGACGTAACGCAGTTGAGGATCTGCCTTGTCGGCTGCTCCGACAATCAGGTTGGCCAGTGTCTTGTCGCTTTTATCGTTGATGGTCACCATCTGTCCAACGCCTTCGTCGGCGGCTGAAATGGCGTTGGCATTCGGTTCAACCACACCGTATTCGGCTTGCTGGCCAGGCAGGTCGCTGACGATGCGTAGCACCTTCAGGTCCACCAGGCTGTTGGCGGCCTGGGTCATGTGCGCGGTGGCATTGGCGGGGTAGCCTCCCTTGGACTTAATTTGCCAGCCATCGCTGGTGTTGGAGACTTCAAAGCGGCGGATCTGACCGCGTTCGGAATCGTAGCGGGTAATCTGCATCGATTCGGCTTGGAGCGGATTGGTAAACTCAGGGAACAGTGGCTGATTGACTTCTTCTTCCGGAGCGCTGGTCGCAGGTGCGGGGCGCGAGACGTAGGCCAAGCCTCCCATGACGACAGCCATGGCCAGAAAGATCAACGTTTTAACGGCTTCACTCATGACGATTTGCTTTGCAACTAGTGCGTAAAAATCTTCGCGGATATCAGGAAATTATGCGAACTATTTGACAATTCGGTCTTTCGACAATCCCTCGCGTTCCTTCAAGCGCCGTAGTACAAAGACCACGATACCGATAATGATCGGTGGGATAGGCGGAAGCGCCACGGCCAACGTTTTGACCTGATTTTGATAGGACAGAATCTCACGATTCAACTCGCGCGTGATACGCTCTTGTTCGCGTTGAGCATTGGCCTGGATCTTTTGCAAGGCGGCACGCTTCTTGTTTTCGACGTCTGCCTCGCGTTGGGCATATTCCAACTGCAACGATTGGATCTCTTGTCGTTCACGGAGACTGATTTCGCCTCCTTGGTTGGCACGAGCTTGAAGCGTGTTGATCTTCCTGGTCAGGTCTTCCAGCGGCTTCTGCAGTTCTTTGTCCAGTTGCTCTTGCTGTGCCTCGGCGCTCAACGCCGCATCGCGTAGAGCCCGATCGCTTTGGGTTTTGGCTGAATCGGTCAAGCGTTCCATCAAGCCCAACCGCGCGATCGGTTCACTGCGGCTGCGGATGGGGATGTACTCGTCATCACCGGCCAGCTTGTCGATCAGGTTCAACAGGAAGTTCGTGTTGTCGATCTGCATTTCAGAGCTGTCGGCACTTTGAGCACGCAGCTGCACAAAGACCGAATGCAGCAGGTCGATATCGCTCACCAATGCCACGTTGATCGCGCCATCCGTTTTCGCAGGCTTGTTGGCGTCGGTCTCGGCATCGTTCGCTTCTTCGCCATCCTTCTTTTCGGCGTCCTTCGCTTCAGCATCCGCTGATGTTTCGGCCTTGGCGGCATTCTCGGCGACCGAGGGTGGCGTTCCTTGGATGAGCGCTGCCAAAACAAACGGGCTGGGGGCGCCGCCATTGGGGCCGTACGCCGGTTGCCGCTTGGCTTCCATGCGTCGTTGATCCTGACGAGCGCTGGTTAGATCTTGCAGCGTGATTGTGCCGATCTTGGTCCCGGTGGTGACCAGTGGGGTGAAGGTCATCGACTTCGGGTAGCCTGGCTGTTTCTTAATTGCCCCAGCGAAAAGGAAGAGCATCTGACGCAGATCTTGCGTGACGTCGACCGTGTTATTCAGGGTTTCGTATTCCGGGGCACCCGGCGTGAAGCGATCGGCGAAAACATATTCCTTAGTAATCGCACCCAGGTTTCTTAAGCGGACTTCCGGGTTGTAATCTTGCCATACGATCGACGGTTGATAGTAACGATCGGTAGGCAGCTGCTTGCCGGGCATCGAAACATGCAGCAGGTCCCACAGTTGACGAATGTCTCCTTTTTGTTCCGGCGGACGTCGGCCAGGGAAAGGGTTTCGTTTGTCTTGACCGATCGGCGTGGCTTGTCCCATGAGGGTCGGGGCCGGGTCGTCGAAGATCGCCGTAGGAATGCCGGCCTTGACGGCGTCGAGGAAGTTCTTCATTGCCGGTGGCGTCAAACTCGACGGCTGCACGGCGAGAAGCACATCGTACGAATTGGGATCGATCGCCGACGTAGGGTCGACTTCAATCACGTCGTATTGCTTTTCTAGTTCGGTAATGATTTGCTGCGGTGGAATGTTCTGATAACCACCCATGGCGTTTTGTTGAATACCACCGAACAACTGAGCATCGCTTTGCAGAACACCCAGGCGTTTGCGTTTTTTCTCGGAAACCGTTCCGATCGAACGAACCAGCTCGTACTCGACCGGCACGCCGTTATCGAAGAAGGGAATCACGACCTTTTCCAGACCTCGCTGCACGGCGGCCCCGAGGATCACTTCTTCCTGGGCAAGTGCCCCACGCTGCTGCGAGATCAGCTCGCGTGGCTCGATGCCGTAGGTCTCGCGAGCGATATCGGCCGTTTCGCTGAATGGCTCTAGGCCGTCGTGAATCACCACGTTGATCTTCGAGCCGCTGAGGGCGCGGAACTCGTTCAGGTAGTTGATCAAGTCGAGTTTCGTCTGGGCATAGTTCTTAGGAACGCTGCCGCTGACAAACGCTTCGATACGAACCGGTTGGTCCGTCGTAAGATTGCGAACGAGCTGCTTAGTCTGAGGCAGCAGGCTGCTGGTGCCGTTCTCGGTATAGTCCCAACGAATGTCATTAATCACGAAGAACAGCGTGCTCGCGAACGCGATCACCAGCAGGCAGGTCGCACGAACCATGTAATGCCCCAGCAGGGACTCGCCATCTTTGCCCCCCAGCCAATGTCGGCGGCCGATGAGGACCATCGCCAAGTAAATACCAACGACCGACATCATGAGGAAGTAAGCCAGCGAACTGATCGAGATCACTCCACGCCCAAAGTCGGCGAACTGTTTTCCCATACTCGCTTCGCTGAGAAATCCGACCCATTCGTTTTGCGTCACGAACGCATCCGAGTATTGAAGCAGCACGAAAGGTGCGTTGACCAAAATCCCCAGCACAAAGCCCAGGGTCAGGTTGTTCGTCATGAACGAAGCCACCATCCCCAAAGCAATCATCGTCAGGCCGATGAACCAGTATCCGATATAGGTCGTGATAAAGAGGCCTGCGTCGAGCGAGCCGAGCGACAGGGCATCGAGCACGAGGAAGTTACAAAGCTGCGAGAAAATCAAGGAGACACTGAACACCGACACGGCGGCCAGGTACTTTCCGATCACGATATCAAAGTCGGTAGCTGGCAGGGTCAGCAGCAGTTCGTCTGTCCCCAGCCGCTTTTCGTCGGCCCACAAACCCATGGTAATGGTGGGGATAAAGATCAGCATGATAAGCGTGATCTGGGAATTCAATTCGTTGAGATTCGCCAGGTTCGCATTGAAGAACTCGTGCGGCCAAAATGCGGCCATCGAGGTCAGCAAAACGAAAAGTGCAAGAAAGACGTACCCGGTTGGGTTGCTGAAGTACGACTTGAAGTTCCGCTTCATCACGGCATAAGAAGCCTTTTTGACCATTGAGAGCGGAATCAGCAAAATGAAGAACGCCAGCGCAGCCAAAAGATCGAAGAGAACAAGCGTTGCTAACTTGGCGTAAAACTCGGCGGACATGTCTTGTTACCGTGTTGTTATTTCAGAAGGAATAATGTTTCGTTCAAGCAGGCCGTAGGGGCCAGTCCGGTTTAGTTGGCTGGGGCAGGCTCTTCGCCGTCCGGGGTGGTCAATGCGTTCACCCCTTTGGTCATCCGATAGAAAGCGTCGTCCAGGCTTTCGCCAGGCTGCTTCATCGCGTCGATGCCACCATCGTAAATGAGTCGACCTTCGTTGATTACGATGGCCCGGGTCGCCAACGCATCGACTTCCTGGAAAATATGCGTCGAAAGCAGGATCGTTTTCTCTTCCCCTAAACGACGAATCATGTCACGCACACCGCGGATTTGATTCGGGTCGAGTCCCGACGTTGGTTCGTCCAGGATCAGCACTTCCGGCTCGTGCAAAATTGCTTGCGCCATGCCGACACGCTGTTTATAGCCTTTGGATAGCTTCGAGATCGGCTTGTGTAGCACGGTGTCCAGGTTGCAGAGATCGACGACCGCCTCGATTCGCTCGGTACGTTTGGCCGGGCTCATGCCGCGGGCCTCGCCAATGAACCAGAGCAAGCTGTGCGGCGTCGCGTCCGGATATAGGGGGCCATTCTCCGGCAGGTAGCCCAACACCGACGACCCTTGCAATCGCTGGGTGGCCATGTTGTAGCCGGCGATGCGGGCAACCCCTTCGCTGGGTGCTAAATACCCCGTAAGCAGTTTCATCGTCGTGCTTTTGCCGGCACCATTGGGGCCCAGAAAGGCAACCACTTCGCCGCGACGAACCTTGAAACTGATTTCTCGCGAAGCGGCAAAGATGCCGTAGAATTTGGAAAGCCGGTCGGCCTCGATCATCGGCAGATCGGAATTTTGATCAACCATAGCAGTTCGTTTTTCTCAGGCTATCCGAAAAGGCAGGGGAGGGGGCCGCAGTGAAGATGGCCCGCCTCGTTAACCAAGTTTAAAACACGTAGTGTAACGCAACCCATGCAACGCATAAACTCCGGTCTAGTTAAGACTTGCCGAAATTCGCTTTCAGCCCGGTAGGAAACCGGAAAAGTAGCTACGGAAGGTCGGACAACCGGAGCGGAAGATGATGGTTCCAGTGGGTGTTGTCGGTCTGGGGGAAGTCCATTCTTAGGTGAACGCCTCGCGATTCCTCTCGCAAGAAAGCTGCCCGGGCCATAACTTGGGCCACGATCAGCATGTTTTGCAGCTCCCAACCGCTGGGGTGGTCAAACTGTTGGGGCAGGACATATCGGCACCAGGCCTCGATCGTTTCTATGGCATCCTGCAGTCCGCGAGCATCTCGACGTACGCCCACGTTTCGCCACATCAGGCTTTTGAGCGAGTTGCGAATATCGCTCAGATCCAACGGCTCGCCGGACTCGGCTATGGGATGTTGTAAATTGATCGCCTCGAAGCGGTCTGGCATCGTAAACGCCCCTTCGGACGCATTGCGACCGGCCCTCTTACCGTATACGAGACCTTCCAGCAAACTGTTCGATGCCAGACGGTTGGCCCCATGCAGGCCGCTGCTGGTGACCTCGCCAGCCGCCCATAGATTGGGGATCGAGGTCGCGCCGTTGGTGTCGACCGCAATGCCGCCGATCATGTAATGGGCGCCAGGACGAACGGGGACTCGGTCGGAAGTGATATCGATTCCAAACTTTTTACAGCCGGCGTAGATACTCGGAAAGCGGTTTCGCACAAACTCGGCATTCAGGTGATCGAGCTTGAGATACACGTTGGGATGCTTGGTCAGTTCCATCTGGGAAACGATCGCCTGCGACACGACATCGCGGGGAGCCAACTCGCCGCGCGGGTCGTAGTCTTTCATGAATCGATAGCCGCTGCGATCGACCAAGTGCCCACCTTCACCGCGAACCGCTTCGGTGATCAAGCTGCGGCTACTACCGGCGATATAAAGGACCGTCGGATGAAACTGCATGAACTCCATGTCCCGCATTTCAGCCCCGGCCCTAAGTGCCATGGCAATACCGTCGCCGGTGGCGACGCCCGGGTTGGTTGATTCGCGATAGATTTGTCCCACGCCGCCGGATGCCAAAATCGTATGCTTGGCCCAGATCAACGTGCGGCCATGCTTTTCGTCGGAAGCGAGCGCGCCACGGCAGATACCATCGTGGACGATCAGATCTTGAGTGAACTCGTTTTGCCAGATCTGAATGTTGCGGCGCGAGCGAACCATCTCGACGATCGAGCGAATCACTTCCTTGCCGGTGGCATCGCCAAGAGCATGAACAATACGGTCGCGGCCATGGCCCCCTTCGCGCGTGAGTGCCAGGCGGCCATCAATGCGATCGAACTCGGTTCCCCAGCGAATCAGCTCGCGGATGCATTCCGGCCCTTCTTGCACAACCAGATCGACGACGTTCTTGTCGCACAGACTGCCCCCGGCGGTGATCGTATCGGCCGCGTGATCTTCAAAGCGGTCTTCGTTGTCCAGGACGCCAGCGATACCCCCTTGGGCGTAGTTACTGTTCGATTCCTGAATCTGCTCTTTCGATAGGATCAGCGCTGAAAGCTGTGGATCGATTTCTAAAGCTGCTCGCAGGCCTGCGATACCGCCACCGATAATCAGAACATCCGTAAAGTAATGCGAGACGCTCTTGGGATGAAAAGGAGCGAGATAGCGAGGGACATGAGGTGCCATGCGGCTGACGATGTTTGTATCGTGCATGGCAGGGAGGACGCAGCCTGCTTGGGCAAGCCGGAAGCCGAATCCCTGCGAAATATGCTCGGCGAGGTTGAAAATTAAGGAATTCTCTATTTTGCCCTAACGAAGGCTTTATTGAGAAGCCCCCTTGAGATAAGCCCGATATTGTTCCATGAACGAAGGAGGCGGGCTGCTGCGCTGCGTATCGCTTGAACCGCCGGAGGCGGCTGCATCGCGCGATTCGACTCGCCGGGTTGTATCTTCGCCGCGTGAGAGCCCCAGGCTTCGCAGCGCGTCGTTGAGATCTTGCTTGGCCTGAGCGTCTTCCGAGCCGGCGGCCTGTTTCATTTGTTTCCAACGCTGCACGAAGCGAGCAAAGTCATCTTTCGACCAGCCCAGTTCATCGAGCATTTCCTGATCGGGCGACTCTTGGTGCTGCAGCTGGTCAAGCACCATGTCAGTCGCCTGCTTGGCGTAATCCAAGTTGGCTGCATCTTCGCCCGGCTCAACACGGGGACCGTCGTTGTCTTGTGGCGTGTTGTTTCCTTCCAAGCCGCCCCCTTGAGGAACCGTCGAATTGCCTGGGCCTCGCCCGCTTTGCTGCGGATCGTTCGATTGCTGAGAATCGTTGGGGCCGCGTTCCGAATCGGCACCTTCCATGCCGGCCTCTTGTCCGGCAGGTGAGTTCGTCTTGCTCGAACCATCTCCCTTTTCATCGCCGCTGGAACCTGTCTGCTCGTCGGCTTGGGGGCCGTCGCCTCCTTCTTGACCCGTTTCTCCTTCGCCTTGTTGGTTGGCGGCACCAGCACCTTGGTCGGCAGCGCTGGTGCTACCGGCGCTGTCGTTGCCGGCCTGCTTGGCGGATTGTCCGCCGCCTGATCCGCCGCCACCACTTTGATCGCCGCGGGTTTCTCCCTTACTGTCGGACTGCTTGTCGCTATTGGAAGGGGACTTCGGTTGATCGCCTTGCTCGTCGCTGCTGCGATCGTCGGGCTTCATGTTGTTTTCGCTCTGCTTGTTGGCCTTCTCGCTCGACTCGGGGCTTCCTTTATCTCCTTCGTTCGATTTCGACCCTGCTCCGGAGTCGGTGTTGTCTCCTTTGCCGGTATCGCCAGAACGTTCCGAGTCGTCCGACGGGTTGGCCTCTTGTTCCTCTTGAACCGCGCCCCCTTTGTTTTCGCCGGCGCCTTGTTCGTCGTTCTGCGTATCCCGCTCCGACGACTGGCCTTGGTTGTTGTCGGTAGTGCCTGGCTCGCCTTCTTTTTCTTGCTCGCCGGATGCGTTCTCGCCCCCTGCCGAATTCTCAGGCTTCATCCCGTTGTCGACGCCATTTTCGTTTGGTTGCGATCTCTCTAGCTCGCCGGTCGATTGCTCGTTGGAACCTTGCTTGCTGCCTTGGCCTTGGTTTTTCTGGCCCTGGTTGTTTTGTCCTTCGCTGTTTTGTCCTTGCGAGTCGGACGGGTCTTGTTGGCTGTTGCCACTGGCGCCGTCTTGCATCCCTTCTTCCGGCTTTTGACCGGTGCCGGAACCTTCGCCTTGACCTTGTTGCTGCGGGTTGGGCTGATCGCTGTTTTCGGGCGAGGGTTGCTGGCCTTGTTGCTCCTGTTTCTCTTTCAAGTAATCCTGAATCCGCTCGAACGCATCGCCATCTTGCGAGCCATCTGGCGCTACGGGGTCTTGTCGCTTCTCAACGGTGGAGTTTTCGTTGGGCTGCGTCGAAGCGTCCCCTTGTTGAAGCTCGCCACCTTTGTTGGGATCGCCTGCTTTGCCGGTGCCACTGCCGTTAGGTTGGCCCGTTTGTTCAGATTGATTCTGCTCGCGCTGTTGATCGTCCGAAGACTGGGACGCTTCACCCCCTTGGCCGCCATTGGATTTTGACTGCGACTCTTGGTCTCCGCCTTCCTCTTGCGACTGGCCCATTCCCCCTTCGCCCGATTGCGGATCCCCTTCTTGAGGTTCGCCTGACTGCTGCTCGCCTTCTTGGGGCTCAGAACCTTTACCTTGTTGCGGGTCTTGGTTCTCGTCGCCTGGTTCTTTCTTGGACGAGCTTCCGCTGCCTTGGCCGGACTGCTGGTCTTCCGACTCACCGTCGTTCTCGCCTTCTTGGGGTTTGTCGGACTGACCCTTCATCCCCTCTTGATTAGAGTCTTCGCCAGAGTTGCCTTCGCTTTGGCTCTCTTGGTTACCTTTCTCGCCTTCCGACATATCGCCTGATTCGCCCGACTCGGAACCGTCACCCTCTTGTTCGCCTTGCTCGCCGGAATCGTTGGATTCGCTCTGCTCGTCCGACTGCTCGCCCTGGTCACTGGTCGAACCTTCGTCCTGCGATTTGTCGCCTTGCTGCTCGCCGGCGACAGGCTCTACGATGCGGATCGTCCGTGGGTTGGTGCGAGCGATATTGGGTTTAAGTTTGCCGGTGAAATCGGTCCGTGTATCTTCAGCCACACCGATCAGCTTGACGATGTCGCCGACTTCTAGCTTGTGTTCTTTGGGGACCAGCTTCCATGACTCGATCACCTGGCCAGACTTGGGTTGGTCGAGGATCGAAGCATCGATCGTTTTTTCAAGCCGCGGACCGCCTGCCTGACTGATGGTGCCGGTGACACGCAGTTGTCGAATACCGAAGTCGGGATCGATCGCTCGCAAGCGAACATCGAGGCTGCGGTTGGCAGGTAGTTCAACTTCCGAGGCGGTCGGCTCCAAGTATTCGATCTCTGGAGGCAGGTCGCGCACGACGTCGATGTGATATAGCACCGGGTGAGGATTCAGCA
Source organism: Bremerella alba (assembly GCF_013618625.1). NCBI lineage: Bacteria > Pseudomonadati > Planctomycetota > Planctomycetia > Pirellulales > Pirellulaceae > Bremerella > Bremerella alba. The sequence goes on from NZ_JABRWO010000008.1 coordinate 81,933, forward strand.
CCCCATCTTCCGTACGAAAGCGGATCTGGTACGAGCGGAATTTGCCGGCGGTGCCTGCGTCGTTCATTTCCAAGGGGAAGCGGACGGATGCTTTGGTCGGCTCTTCGGAGCTGACTTGCAGCGGAGTTGTATTGAGCGAAACGATGGGGGAATCGGCTACCGGATCAAACTCGATGTAGGCCTTCTTGATCGGTCGATTACTGATCGTGCGGATGGTCACCATCGTTCCTTCAAGGGCCCGGATATGACCATCTCCTTGCTGCTCCCACGGTGATTCCTTCGTGTAAGCAGGGGGATCGTACCGCAGTGACTCTACGTCGATCGATGGCGCTTCGATCGTGGTGATCTCAAAATCACGCGTCGCCGCGTCGCCTGCTTCGATACGATAGATCAGGTCTTGCTGAATGCCGGATTCCGACGTGCTTAGTTTGGCTTGGTAATCGAACCCGTCGTCGCTTGCCTGGAGGGGAATTGCCTGATCGACTAGTTGCCCATCTTTGGTCGAGTAAATGACTTCCAGGCGATCTCCATCGGCGACATCATGCAGTTTGACGACAACGTCAATCTCTTGTCCCTGGTAGATGCTCGTATCGCCTGGTTGCACATCGACAATCTTGACCCGCGAAGGCCGGGCGATATCGTTCCAAGGCATCGCAATTCTGGCAGCCGTTTGCAGCGGATTCTTCGGCGAGAGAACCGTATACAGTCCGAACAGCACGGCCAGTGCCGCCAAGATATAACCGATGCGGATCGCCTTCGAGTAATCGACCAGGTGTTCTAGCGAAAGCGAAGATATGTCGGAAGCTGCCTGGGTCTCGACCGCGTCGAGGATCGCCTTGTGGGTTCCCTGATTGTTCTGATTGAGGAACAGGAAATTGAGCAAGCTGTTTTTTAACGTCGGTTGGCCTTGCTCGATCATCTTGGCTGCATAAAGCGGATTGATCGACTGGAAAAGCAGCGGCGCCACATAGACCCACAGAAAACCAACCGCTGCGACCACGTACACCAGGAACGCCAGCAAACGGGCAGCGAAGTTGAGCCCGACGATCCAATGATCGACAACGGCCAGCGTTAATAGAAACAGCAGCGAACCAGCAACAAACATAAGCAGGCCGGCGACTAGCTCGGCCAGTTTGACGCTGCGCCGAGTGCGATTGATTTTCCGACGGATCGAGTCCGTGCCAACCGATTGGGTTGGGACTGCTTGGGCCGTGGTTATGCTGGATGGAGCGTCAGTCGACATGGGATAATTGGCGATTGCCTGTTATGAGTTTGCCCGGGATGGGGCATGCGCGCAAATGCTGAAAAGTAGGACCTTTCCTATTATAGGAGACGATTAACGATCCGTTACAGATTTCGGTCAAAAACGAATTGCCATGCCCCCAGTCTTAGTGGGGGTGTGATGATTGACCAGCCTACCTAGAGATGGGCTACGTGACCCCGAAATACCGAGGACGACTATCGCGAAAGTCGCAATTTGGCGGTTGCGTAGTACTCTCGCAGCTTTTGTTGCTCGGCGACGGTCAGCTGGCTTCCGTCGACATATACTTCGTCCACGTGCGAAAGCTTTCGCAGATAGGGAAGGTCGCTGGCGCTGATCGGCGTATTGAAAAGGGCCACGCCTCGCAAATTTGGTAGTTCTGCCAGCTTCGAGAGCTTCTCGCCGCTGACATTGGTGTTGCTCAAGTCGATCCACTCCAGCGTCTTCACGGCGGTCAGGTGGTCGAGGACATCCCCGTTCAATTTCGTGCCATGCAGATGGATTTCGCGTAGGCTGGGAAGGCTGTCAATCGACTCTAGCCCGATGTTGGTGACTTGTGTGTTGTTGAGTCGCAAGGTTTCCAGCGATTTCAGGCATTGAAGTTTCGCCACGCCGACATCCGTGACTTTGGCATCAGACAAGTTCAACTCGGCCAGGGATGGGAAATTAGCCATCGAGCCGAGGAATTGGTCGCCGGCACTCGTGCCGCTTAAATCGAGCGAGTGAAGCTTTGCCGCAGGCAGCGCCATCGTGCAAGGGGCGTCTTCTAAGGTCGACTGGGTGGCGGAAAGCTGCTCGATATTCGGCATGCCAGCTAGTTGAGCGAGGCCTGCCATCGTTAGGTTGGTGCGCTCGAATCGGACTTCTACCAGGCTTTTAAGCTGTGAAACCTGCTCGGCGACCTCATCAGTAACCTTCTCACCCTCGAGGGTCAACTTGCCGAGACATGGGAAGTCTCCGTTCTTTAAATACCATGGTCCACTCAGGTCGGCAGCGGTTACCGAAAGGGTGCTCAGTCGAGGAAGTTGCTTCAGGTAATGGAAGCTTTGGTTGGTAACCGGCAATTCTTCGAGTTCGACATGCTTTAGGTTTTGCAGTTCTTCGAGATACCAGATGCCATGGTCAGAGATCTTCGTTTCGGCGATTCGAATCGCTTGAAGACCAGGCAGCTCGGCAATGGTCGACATGCCCCCATCGTCGAGACTGTTGTGCAGTTGAAGCTCGGACAGTTGCGACATTTGTCGCAGGCAATCGCGTACGCTGCCTGCCGGTGGGGTGTTGTGAAGGGACAGCAGCTTCACCGGGGGAAGCTGCAAGAGCAGATCCCAATGATCGTCTTTCATTTTTGCTCCATCCACGCGGATGCAGCCGTACTCGGGCCAATTAACGATTTCATCGGAAAGCGAAGCACCATAGCCGAACAAGCAGCCGCTTTTTTCTAGCGTGGCGACGATGCGTTCGATTTCAGGATCCGTTGGGCCGCCAACATCGATGGGGACCGGTGGGAAAGCAACGGGAGCCTGGGCAGATAAACTGCCAAAGGTTGTGAGAATGGCTGCGACTGCAACAATTGAGCCGGATATAGTTGAGAAAGCCCCGCGCCGCATTGATTACCCTCCTGATGGTCGGGAAATCCGCCGTAGCGATTCCCGAATCGATCCGTCCATGCTTACCCCCGACGTATTAATCATTGAACGCCAGAAGCGGGGAAGTTTCAATATCGGAAGGCGCCTAATCGGCAGAATTTGCAGAACCTGCGTAAACGAATCTGTCGTAACGCAAATTCCGCAACCGTTAAAGTCATGTCCACTGCGCAATCATTCGCTCAATTGTTGAGTGGGGCAATAACGCGAAGATTGGGAAGTTCGGCGGAGAGCCAATCGACTCCCTCTTGAGTAACATCGGTGCTGCGTAAATGCAGCGTCTCTAATCCCTTGGCGTCTTTCAGGTTCTTCAATCCTGTATCGGTAATCGGCGTGAGGTTGAGGTAAAGATAGTTGAGCGACGGTAGGCCACCGAGGGTCGTCATGGCGTCGTCGATCAAATTGGAATGCGAAATGGTCATGTGCTGGACACCTTCGAGCCCTGCCAACGCCGTGAAGTTGTCGGATGGGAATTCGCAGTGGTGGAGGTTCAAGTGCTCTAGCTGCTTAAGCTTACGGAAGATCTCCATGTCTTTTCCGTTGAACGAAACATTCGTCAGCGTAAGGGCTTTCAGGCCGGCTATCTGCGGTATCGTCTCTAACGCATGCCCTGAGATGTGCTTGAAATTGATCGAGAGGGTCCGTAACGCAGGGAAGTTTTCGATTCCCTTGAGCGAGACATCTTTCGAGTTGGGATCGTAGACAGAAAGCTGATTCAGATTCGGCAGCCGGGCGAGGTAAGCGAAGTAAGGTTCACAGTTTCCGTCAAGTTTTAAGGTCAATTGTTCGAGCCGTGTGAGCTCTTCCAGGTACCACAGGCCTGCCGGCGAAAAGTTGTTGCCCCCCAGCTGCAAGGAAACGAGGTTCGACAGTTGGGCGATCTGCATCAGGTCGTCATCGGTGGGACTACCAAACACGTGCAAATGCTGAAGTTCGCCCAACTGCGTGATCGTATTCCAGGTGAGGGGGCTCAGGTCGAAGTTGGCTCCCAGCCATAAACGCTCGATCTTAGGCAGAACCAACAACGTTTGCAGGTTCTCGGGATTTGCCTTGGTCGCGTAAAGATTGACGTAGTAAGAGGTTTGATCGTCGTAGTTCTGATAGAATTGGACATGCGCGCCGTTTTTCTCGAGCAATTGAATCGCTCGGCGGATCTCTGGCGATTCGTAGTCCCGGTCGTCCGCAAAAGCAGCCGGAAGGCCGATGGTTATCGCAACCAGGGAAAACACCAGGATGAACTTACGAGAAGTGATCGACCAAAGGTTCATCGAGGGTTCCTTGACGAGATGGTAGGCTCGGTGGCGGAGGATTTTCACCTGACGGCGAATTCGATACGATTCGAGCGGTGGTGAAAAGCTTTAAACCTGCTGGCTCGAAACGCATTGATCATGAAAGCTAATTATAGGGTACCTGGCATGCTTGACGAGAAAATTTCCCGCTCCTTGGTCATGCTGGACTCATTCGACAATGTAGCCGTCGCCAGAACATCCATTTCGCCAGGGGCCGCTCTGAAATGCACGGATGGCGAGTTCTTATCCGTAGATTCGATACCAGCCGGCCATAAGGTTGCTGTGGCCCACATTGCCCAAGGGGCGTCGGTTTTTAAATACGGTCAGATCATCGGTCAGGCCATCGCCGATATTTCTCCAGGCCAGCACGTCCACAGCCACAATTTGGCCATGGTCGATGTGCATGCCGACTATGCTCCTTGTTCTCAGATACCGGAGCCTCCGACGGCCATCGAAGATAAGACGTTCCAGGGGTATGTTCGCGGCAACGACAAAGTGGGAACGCGAAATTACCTGGCCGTTATTAGCACAGTGAATTGTTCGGCGAGCGTTGCCAAGTTCATTGCCCAGAGGTTTCCGGCGGAAGAACTTGCCAAGTACCCCAACGTAGACGGCGTGATTGCCATGAAGCACGAGGCGGGCTGTGGTATGCAGTTCGGCGGCGACGCACATCATACGCTCAACCGCTTGATGGCCGGCATTGCCAATCACCCCAATGTCGGTGGCTTTCTGCTGGTGGGACTGGGCTGCGAGACAGGCGCGATGGGGTATCTGTTGAAGCAGCAAAATTTGATTCAAATTGAAGGCGTGATTGGGACCGATGGCCCAGGCCCCTTGGTGCTTTCAATGCAAGACGAAGGGGGCACCCTGCGGACCGTTGAAGCGGGCATCGCTCAGGTATCTAAGATGCTACCGAAGGTGAACGCCATCGAGCGGCAAACCGTTTCGGCGAGGCATCTTTCGGTTGGTCTCGAGTGCGGCGGCAGCGACGGCAACTCGGGCGTGACGGCCAATCCTGCACTAGGTATCGCCAGCGACCGTATCGTTGCTTGTGGTGGGACGGCGATCTTAAGCGAGACATCCGAGGTGTATGGCGCCGAGCATCTTCTCACACGGCGGGCCGTCTCGCCGGATGTCGCTGCGAAACTGATCGAGCGGATCGAGTGGTGGAAGAACTACGTTGCCATGTTCGGTGCGCAGCTCGATAACAATCCTTCTCCGGGAAACAAAGCGGGCGGTTTGACCACCATTGCCGAGAAGTCACTCGGTGCCGTGGCCAAGGCCGGAAGTACGGCGCTGGTTGATGTCTATCAATATGCCGAGCCGGTCGCTGCCCAAGGGTTGGTCTTTATGGACACGCCTGGCTACGACCCGGCCAGTGTTACCGGCATGGTTGCTGGCGGGGCGAACATCATTTGCTTCACCACAGGGCGGGGAAGTTGTTTCGGCTGCAAACCGACGCCTTCGATCAAGATCGCCACCAACACCCCGATGTACGAGCGCATGAGCGCTGATATGGACGTGAACGCCGGGACCGTCCTGGAAGGAGAGTCGATTGTTTCCGCCGGCGAGCGGATCTTCGACGAAATCCTGGAGGTGGCCAGCGGCAAGAAAACCAAGAGCGAGCAGCAGGGCATTGGCGACGAAGAATTCGTCCCCTGGTTGGTAGGGCCAACCCTGTAACGCCGTCGTCGCCAAGTGCGGCAGCTTTTGCATTCCGGGTCGGCCTCATTTACTATGCGAAGAAGATTCTGCTCCTATTGTCTTCTTGCTTTGCTTCCTCTTAGATCTTCGGAGAGCCACACCGTGCGCAGCATTCTCGTCCTGATGGTTGGTTGGCTCGTATCCTTGGCCCTGGTCGATCGGGTGCCTGCTGCCGAGTTTCTCAGCGGCCAAACGGTGACCATTGCCGCTGACGAAACCTGGGAAGGGGACGTCTACATTTTCGCTCAATCGGTGAAGGTCGAAGGGACGATCAACGGCGACCTGGTCGTTTACGCTCAGCGTCTGCATGTGTCGGGGACAATCGAAGGGGGCGTGATTGCGGCTGGACAAGAGATCTTGCTTGAGGGGACATACGGTCGGTCGTGCCGCATTGCCTGTCAGGCCGCCAGGGTTGAGGCCAGCACGCGAATGAAGCGAGACCTGGTGGCGGCCAGTTACTCGCTGGAAGTCGACAAAGGGGCGGCGATCGACGGCGATCTGATCTACGCAGGCTTTCAGGCAATGCTCAAAGGAACCATCGAAGACGATGTGTGGGCCGCCGTGAATCGCGCAGAAGTTTTTGGGAAAGTTGGTCGCGAGCTGAGCATCACTACCGACAGCAAAAACCAACAAGGACCGCCCCCCAGTCAATATTGGCAGGACATGCAGTTGGTCGATATCCCGACGGTATCGCCTGGGTTGACTATTCACCAGGACGCAACCATCGGTGGCAAGCTTACCTATCAGTCTTCTAGCGAGGTCACGATCGACGACGGAGCCAAGGTGACCGGCCCCATCGAGTGGATCCAGCCTGAGAAGCCGGTCCAGCAAGATCCTCAGGATAAGATCGCCTATTTCTGGGGTCAGCTGAAACGCTATGCCACGCTGCTGGCGATGGGCATCTTGATGGTCGTGTGTTGTCCGACCACTTGCGGAGGCACGGTCGATCAAATCGTGCAGCGTCCCATCCTCAGCTTGCTCGCCGGTATCTTGGCGGTGCCTCTTTCGATCATTGCCCTGGGGGTTGTCGCAGGCTTAATCCTGGCGATTCCCATGGCGTTCGGCTGGCTGACGCTAGATGGACTGGCGGTTGCCGGGGCGTTTATTGCAGCGTTTGGAACGGTACTGTACGTGGGCAGCCTGGCCTACTTTTTCATCTTCGGTGCCGCAGCCGTCACGAGCATCACGCTGGGCCGAATTGTCTTCTCCGATCACCCGATTGTTTCGCGCGGTCGGTTGATGCTGTCGTTGGCGTTCGGGCTGGTCTTTTACGTCGTGCTGACGTGCGTTCCGTATCTGCGTGTGGGGGTGTTTGTCGCAGCGATCCTCTTCGCGTTCGGGGGACTGTTCGTTTGGATGATGGTCGGGCTGTTTGTTTCTCAGTCTGAAAAGCAGGCCCCTGCTACGAAGGTTAGCTAGTGCTTTGCACCCGGTGTTTTGTGGATAGAAACCCTGGATCGGTGTAGCCGACAAGCGGCTTGTGAGTGAGCGCGGAAGAAGATGGCGATGGGCCATGCGGGGGAACGCGTTTCTCCCTTAATGATCGGCTAATCCAGAAACGTCCATTGATCGAACGTGGCGGCCTGGCCAATGTGGGTGCCGGCGGCATTGTGTAGGTTCCAGACGATCGCTTGCTCGATCCGAAATCGCCGGCCGGTGGTGGCGATGCGGATGCCTTGGTAGTCGTCGACATACCCATCGCGCGTGGTGCGTTCTAAGAGCTGGGCACGTTCGTCGCGATGCATGGGCTCGGCCGTCATGCGCGACGGAGTTAGCAGCAGGGTCTCGATATCGATTTCCCACAGCTTGAGTGCCGTCTGGTTACCGAAGTTGAGAATCGGATCGCTGGCAGCGGTATGCGAAACGACGACAAACGGTGCCTCGAAGACCGACCGAGCGTCCTGTTCTGCTGATCCGCTACGAGGCACGAGCTGCTTGCCGAGAAGCTGATGGTACGAATCGAGCAAAACTTGCAGATGGTCTGGCCAGCCATGTTCTTGCCATGGCGGCAGGGCAGGGGAGTCCTGGGGCAACTTGATTCGCTCACTTCCTAATGGGGGCAATCACATGCGTCGTGGGACGCTCTTTTTGCAGGGCCTTTACGCCATCTTCGGTGATGTTGGTCGCGCTGAGCTGTAGCGTTCTCAGGACAGGCGCTTTGTACAGATGTTTTAACCCCTCGTCGGTGACAGGTGAACTACGGACGTACAAGTAATTGAGTCTCGGCAACTTGCCCAGTGGCTGCAAAATGTCGTCGTCCATCTCGTTGCTCGATAACTGCACACGCTGCAGCGAAGTCATGGCCGAGATCGCATCGACGGGTAGTTTCTTAAAGTGGCATCGGTATAGATGTAAGTAAGTCACCTGATCGAGTTCGCGAAACAGCTCCATCTCTTCCTTACGGAAGGTGGTTCGTAGGATGCTCAGCGATTGAAGCTCGGTTAGCCTGCCGATCGCTTGCAAGTTGCTTCCTTGAATCTCTTGGCAATCGACGCTGAGCGTGGTGAGCCCGGCCAGCTGTTCGATTCCATCAAGCGAAAAAGGGGCTTCCGTATCGACGCGTATCGTCAAGTTGTCGAGCTTGGGAAGTCGCGTGAGATAGTCGAAATAGGGTTGGCAGTTCCCGGAAATCATGAGCGTGAGGTGTTTCAGCTCGGTAAGTTCTTCCAGGTACCAAAGGTCTTCTGGTTTTAGATTCTTGGCCTGGAGTGTCAGGTTTCGGAGATTCGTGAACTGAGCCAGATTTTGCAGGTCGTACTTTTGGAGGCTTCCCGAAATCGTCAGTTGCTCTAGCTCGCTCATTTGAATCAACGTATTCCAGGCCAACTGGTCGCGCTGAAAACTAGGGCTGAGAGTCAGCCGATCAACCCGGGGAATCACCAACAGGGGAGCCAGGTTTTCTGGCGTGGGCTTCAGCGTGTGAATGTTGATGTTGTAGGAAATCGGTCCACGCTTGGCATGGGGGTTGGCCAGTTGAAAGAACTGCGACGAATAGAACCGGACCGACGCCCCGTGTTGCTGAAGATATTCGATCGCCTCGCCAATCTCGCGTGACTCATATTTCTTGTCGACCGCTTGCACGCGAGGGGGGGAAAGCACGACGAACGTAATGCTTACCAGGCCAAGTAGCAGAGTCGATATTCGATCATTAGATTTCATCGCCGGATCCTCGTGCGAATTAACGCTCAGTCCGAGAGCAGAAGAGTAGCACTTATCGTACGTGATTCGGCGAGCGAGAGCGAGAATTCTACGAGGATTTAGTTCTTTTTGATCGGCGCCGAGATCCGCATATCCGGACGTTCGGTCGTGAGCCAGCTTACCCCGTCGGCCGTGATATCGGTGGTATAAAGATAGACCCGTTGAAGCTTGGGAATCTTGGCCAGATGCTTCAGGCCTTCGTCGGTGATCTCGGCTCCGCGTATGTAGAGATAGCTAAGCTCTGGCAGATCGGCCAACGGGGCCAACGAATCGTCGGTAATTTCGGTGTTGTAAATCTGCAGCCGCTGAAGCCCTTTCAAGTCGGCAAGGGGCGAGAGATCGTCGGTGGCCAACTTGCTATTGGTCAGGTTGAGCGACTTCAGGCTCTTCATCTGCCGAAACATTTCGAGTTCGCCAGCGTCGAATGTGACGTTCGAGATGGTCAGCATCTCTAAGTTCGGAAGATTGGCAATCCCTTGCAGCTCTTTGCCCTTAATCGCCCGGGCATTGATGTTCAGCGTCTTTAATTCGGTCAGATTCTCGATGCCGTCGAGTTTGACTTCCTTTTCACCTCGCAGGTTGAGCACCAGTTGCGAGAGATGGGGCATGTTAGGCAATGCCTTGAACGATGTCTCGTCGTCTCCATCGATGTGGATCGACAGTCGATTGAGATTGACTAGTGCCTCTAAGTACCACAAGTAATCGGTATCGACATCGCCTAGGCGAACCTCCAGCGACTCGAGATTCGAGAACTCGGCAATGTACTGCATGTCCTCGTTTTTGAGGTTGTCCATAATGTACAAGTGCTCGAGCTCACCGAACTGCGAGATGGTCTTCCACGACTTCTCGCTTCGTTCGAATTCACTGGCCAGATACAAGCGTTCGACCTGAGGTAATACCAACAAAGCGGCCAGGTTCTCTTCGGTCGCTTTCATGGCGAACAGATTCACCGTGTACGGTATCGGCCGCGCGGTATCTGGAGTCGTGCCACGGACGCCATTGCGGGGGATGTTGAAGTGGACACGTGCGCCGCTGTCTTGCAGATGTAAGATCGCCTCCCGGATCTCAGGCGATTCATAGCGTCGATCGTCCGCCTGAGCTAGTTGCGAAGAGAGCATCAAGACCAGCAGACTTAGGCGGAACGTCCAGCGGCGAAGCACGGAGATTGGCTGTTTCATCGCGAGGCCTTGCAGGCAGCTAGGAATCGGGCAGTAAGCGGCTGTTTTTATCGTACGCAATTTCGCCGGAAGATGCGATATTTTCAAAAAGCAGAACTGCGAAGATCACGAGCCAGCGGTGGACTCGCTTTACCTGATTCGCGGAACTAGCAGCCGCGAAGTGCGAAGATCAACCCAATAAACAAGATAAATCCCCCCACATACATCCATAGGGGTGGAGGGTCTCCCGAGTTGTAGTTCGCGTCCGGCATGCCCCCCAGTGTGGACCAATCAGCAGGTTCGCTCAAGACGCGATTTGGGGAAGGGAAGGGGATTCGGCTTCGGTGCCCCCTTCCCAGCATCATTCTTAATGCCTTAGTCGCGGCGAGCCAACATTAAATAGTACATCAAGGTCATGACCGATTGCAGCGTGCCGGCAACGTAGGTCAATGCGGCTGCGTTCAACACGCCTCGTACGGCGGGCATTTCGTCGCGGGGAACGATGTTCATGTCGATCAGAATCCCCCGAGCACGGCTACTCGCATCGAATTCCACCGGCAAGTTAATCAGCTGGAAAAAGACCACGCAGCTGAACAATGCAATCCCAGCCCAGATCATCCCTTGACCGAGCACCGGGATCGAACTCGCGATGATCATACCAATAAACAGAAGAATAAAGCTGAAATTTCCGCCGAATTGAGCCGCTGGCACCGCCATATTCCGGATGATTAGCGGGAAGTAGTTCCGGGCATCCTGAATGGCGTGGCCGGCTTCGTGAGCGGCAATCCCTACCGACGCCGCGGTTCGTTCGCTGTAGACCTCAGGGCTCAAACGCAAGACCTTGGCGCTGGGGTCGTAATGGTCGGACAAGTGTCCACTGACGCGCTCGATGGCGACGTTCTGTAGGCCGGCGGCGTCTAAAATATGACGTGCCGCTGCAGCGCCAGACAGGGGCGCGGCCTGTTTCATCGCCTTGGCATAGGCGGACTTCAACCAAACCTGAGCAATCAGGCCTAAGATGATCGCCGGGGCAATGAACAGCAAATAACGGAAGTCGAAGAAGAACACGGTGTATCACTCCAAAAAATGGACTGTTTCTCAAGCTTTTAGGGGCGAAATGCCTGCAATTTTGGCAGTCGTATACGACAAGAACCTTATTAAGCAAACATCGGACCAACTTCTAATTATAGAGCTTCGCCTGTCGGGGGCTATTTCTTTTGAAATCCTAAGTCAGAAGTTGCTCAAATGACGTGAATACCCATCCGTCGGGGCCTGTTCTGAGTTAAAATAGAGAGACTTTCCCGTATTTGATCGTTATTCGATATATCCCGCCTAGTATTTCCTAAGTCGAATCTATGCCACCCGTTTGTCAGCGTTTTTTGGGACTTCTTTGCATTCTCTCGCTTGCCAGCTGTCGGCCGATGCCGCCGGAGATCTCGCAAGGGGCCCTGCCGATTTCCGCGGACGAGAAGATTGAGCCGGAAAAGCTGCTTCAGAGGATCGATCAGGTTCTCGACTTCACGCTGCAACATCGCCATCTGAACACCAAGGATCATGCCGCCTGGCAGATCCTGCACGGCAGCCTGGCCTTTGGTCGTGCGTTTCCTGTCATCCATGAAGGGGAACCAATTCCGGTCGTCGACTACCTGGCCGAAGGGGGCCAGATGAATGGGTGGACGATCGAGCGGGGCAACAAGCTCGCGTCAAAAGAAGATGGAAAAGACAACTTCGGCATGCGCGCCGTCACCGAGCCAGGCACCAGGGCAGGGCAGGGGCACTACGATCAATGGTTGGCCGTTCTCTCGCAGTGCGATGTCCCTCCGGATGCGACCTTTGTTGTGGGCCCCGATACCTACACGATGACCAACTTCGTGCAGCAGGTTCAGCTCGATACGTCCCGCAATCACCTCCGTGAATTCAGCTGGACCTTGATCGGCCTAACCAAGTACTTCCCGACCGATCACACGTGGACCGATGCCACCGGCAAACAGTGGAGCATCGCCGATCTCGCTCAAATTGAAATCGATCAGGGCCTCGACGATGGTGCCTGTGGTGGAACGCATCGCTTGATTGGCCTGACAATGGCCCTCAATCGCCGTAAGAAAGCCGGCCTGCCGATTGAAGGAACCTGGGCCGCGGCCGATCAGCTGATTCAAGAGAGCATTGCCGACGCTCGAAAGTATCAAAACCCTAACGGAGCACTCAGCGTCAACTATTTTCAGCGCCCGGGCAGCTCCCCAGACCTGGCCGAGAACCTCGGTACTACGGGGCACACGCTCGAATTCCTCTCCCTTTCTCTTGACGAAGAGCAGTTGAAAGAAGCGTGGGTCCGTCGTGCGGCTTCGTACCTATGCGAAGTGTTTGAACGGACCGAGCAGGTTTCGCTGGAGTGCGGTGCGCTGTACCACGCCGCTCATGGGCTGGCCCTTTATCGCGATCGGGTTTACGGACCGCGCGAGTACGTCGCCGAATAGTCAGCCGTTAAAGTTCATCTACTCGGGTCATCTTAACTGGCAGCAGCCGCACGTCGGCGCCTGTTTCGCTGATGGTCATTGTGACCGAGTCCGAGAATCTCAGCTGCAAGCTGCGCTCGCCCTCTGTATCTTGCACCTTCAACCGAATCTGATCTGGTAACGCTTCGGTAATTTCATACGTGAGCTGCTTATTCTCTGGCGGCAGAATGCTTTGGGCATCGATCGGTTCGGTCTGAATTTGCAGCTGGTTCTCGCCCACAAACTGCATCGTCAGCTGGGCGACATCCGTATGCGGAAGTTCCTGCGAGGTATCGCTGTCGTTTATGACCTGGGGCGCTACCGAAGCATGATTCACAGGACCAGAAACCTGAATCGTTCCCTGCCAAGTGCCTTGGAGCGGACTGTCTGCCGAGAAACAGCCCGTTAAAGGGGCGATACAGGCAATCAAGATGCCTATGGAAAATAATTTAGTCATGGCTATTGCCTATTGCTTGAAAGTATGAATAATAATTTCCACGTCACCCAAAGCCGCTGCGGAAAGTTCTGCGGCAGTTGGCTTTATCTCCCACACCGTGACCTACGAGATCGGATCGCTTACCGCCCCTTGCGAGGCAGTAAGGAAATTGGCACCATGGACCATGGTCCCGATTAAATCCGGTTCTCCAGCTACACCATAATTTCTGCAATACCCCAACACCAGGGAGAGTTTGATGAGTGTTTTAGTTCAACAGCCAGCTCCGGATTTTTCCGCCGAAGCAGTGATGGAAGATGGCTCGTTCAAGAAGATCAACCTGTCGGACTACCGCGGCCAGTACGTCCTGCTGTTCTTTTACCCGCTCGACTTCACCTTCGTTTGCCCAACCGAAATCATCGCGTTCTCGGAAGCCATTGAAAGCTTCAAGCAACTGAACGTCCAGGTTCTCGGCTGCTCGATCGATAGCCACTTCTCGCACCTGGCCTGGCGCAACCTGCCTCGAAGCGAAGGCGGTATCGGTGAAATCAAGTATCCGCTGGTCGCTGACCTGGATAAGAACGTGGCCAAAAACTACGACGTCCTGCTGCCTGGCGGGATCGCTCTGCGTGGGCTGTTTTTGATCGACAAGGAAGGCACCGTCCGTCACCAGGTCGTCAACGATCTGCCACTGGGCCGTAGCGTTGAGGAAGCCCTCCGCATGGTTCAGGCCCTGCAGTTCTTTGAAGTCAACGGCGAAGTCTGCCCAGCCAACTGGAAAGAAGGCTCCCGCAGTATCAAAGCCTCGCCAGATGCCTCGAAGGAATTCTTCGAAGCAGAATACTCCAACTAACACGTTGGACTGCGATTCACTCGCCGAAGGCCCCAGGCAACCGCTTGGGGCCTTTTTTTATGCGCGCTATGTGAGGTTTGTGTGAAATTGGTACTCGCCCGCGTTCCCTGTCCCCTCTGTGGTGCGGCTAGTTTTGCTGATGTGTAACGGCCCCTGCGGGCTAAGAATGCAAAGTCCACGCTTGTGGCTGCCCGCACCAAAATATCTGGAATTCCGAGAACCGATTTCACGACCGGGGCTCAGTCTGCCATAATAGAGATAGGCGTTCGCGCCTCCCACGCATCAGTAACCCACAACAACCTACCCACCTACTAAAAACCCCGCCAGGAATCTCAGCGGGGTCAATTCCGTCTCGCCAGGAAATACCCAGCAAAGTCACCAAGTCTCTTGGCGTGGCCGAAGTATCAACGGAGTTAAAAACATCATGAAATCGACGCGTTTTGTCGTGGCGATCGCCGCCGCTTCGCTCACCTTGGCCAGTAGTTTGTTCGCCGCCGAAAAATCGGAAACCGTCATCTTGGGCGATTCGGCCCTGACGGCCGGCATCCCCGGCGAGGGCCCGCTTAAGCTGGAAGAGATCAATCAGTGGCTGGCCGAGCCGAAGAACCACCAGCCGCTGGGGGTCGAACTTCCCTTCGGCTTGAATGCCGCCGCCGGCCAGATCACCGGCCTCGATGTTAACCCCATGACCCGGGCCAAGATCGAACTCGGTCGTCAGCTTTACTTCGACCCACGTCTGTCGTCCGACGACTCGATCAGCTGTGCCAGCTGTCATCACCCCGATTTCGGCTGGGCGTTTGAGTCGCAGTTCGGGATTGGTGTCGATGGGCAAGAGGGCAACCGCAACTCGCCCGTTTCGTTCAATCGCATTCTCAGCGGCCCGCAGTTCTGGGATGGCCGTGCTGCCACTTTAGAAGAGCAAGCCGTCGGCCCGATTGCCAACCCGATCGAAATGGCCAACACGCACGAGCTGGCCGTCGACCGCTTGAAGAAGATCCCCGGCTACAAAGTTCAGTTTGACAAGATCTTCGACGACGGTGTGAACATCGACAACGTCGGTCAGGCCCTGGCCACCTTCGAGCGAGCCATCGTCACCGGTCCGGCCCCGTACGACTACTACGAAGTGGTTCGCAGCTTCGAGAAGCAGTTCCCCGCCGATGAACTCGAGTACCTCGAAGAAGACGATCCCGAGCTGTTCGCCAAATACGCTGAAGCCCAAAAGAACGCTGCCGGCATGTCGGAAAGTGCCCGTCGCGGTCGCGAGATCTTCTTCAGCGAAAAAGGCAACTGCACCGCCTGTCACGCCGGAGCCAACTTCACCGACGAGCTTTACCACAACCTGGGCGTCGGCATGGACGCAGAAGAACCCGACCTAGGCCGCCATGCCGTGACGAAGCAGGACAAAGACCGAGGCGCCTTCAAAACGCCCACCATCCGCAACATCACCCAAACGGCCCCGTACATGCACGACGGCAGCCAGGCAACGCTGGAAGAAGTGGTCGAATGGTACGCCAAAGGAGGCCACCCCAATCCGCACCTCAGCGACAAAATGAAGAAGCTGAACCTAACCCAGCAAGACAAGAAGGACCTGGTCAACTTCATGAAGGCCTGCACCGGGGACTTCCCCAAGATCGAGCCAGGGCGGTTGCCTGAGTAAGGTTATTGATTTCAAGTAGAGAAATAGAAAGCCTCGAACGCGTTTGCGTTCGAGGCTTTTTTTATGAACCTGTGCGGCATCGCCTCAACCTTCGCCATTCTATATGCATCGCTGCTGACTAATCTCGCACGCTCTCCAACGCCTGAGCCTTTTAAACTCATTCGGATTGGGGGTAATTAGTAGTTTGCAGAAATTAAGTGATATTACGTGGCTTTAACCCAGCGTAAATCTTCTTTTTGGGAAACTGTTTTTCCTTTACCCTTTCTTGCGACATGCCGTGGCTGCTGATCGTGGGAATGGTATGGCGGTTGCTTTCTCATCTTTATTGAGGCTGTTTCCTTCCCTCCTTGGGGCCTCCTCCCCACATTTTGCCCGCCTGCCCCGCATTCATTCCCTTTATCGAAGGATACCGTTTGCTATGGATCGAGTGACTCGCGTTCGAATGGGTTTTACGCTTGTGGAACTTCTGGTGGTGATTGCCATTATTGGTGTGTTGATTGCCTTGCTGCTGCCGGCCGTGCAACAAGCACGGGAAGCGGCTCGACGTGCTCAGTGCGTGAACCATCAAAAGCAGTTGGGGCTGGCTCTTCATAACTACGAAAGCACCTACACCGTCTTTCCGCACGGCTATCTTTCCGACAACGACTCTTCCACGCACAAACGCGATTGCTGGTTCTTCGGGACGCTGCCGTTTCTGGAACAGTCGGCCCTGTACGAGGCCTATCAGGCCGAGACCACCGAGACCTACGTCCATCAAATGCCGATCGAGATTCGGGGTGTCGTGGTAGAATCGCTGACCTGTCCTTCCGACCCGAACTCGCCAGGCTTCGGCGGTGGTGGTAGCTCGACCAACTTTCAAGGGAACTATGCCGTCTCTTGCGGCGTGGGCAACTGGACCACCGACACGTCGGTCAACCCTCCGCGAATTTCGATCATCGACAACAGCATGGTCGATCGCGGGTCGGTCGTCGTGGGCGACTCAGGCGGGATGTTCTTTTACAAATCGCGTTCGCGTTTTCGCGACTGTACCGACGGCACATCGAACACGCTGCTTGCTTCCGAAGGAATTGTTCGCACGAACGTCTCTTCTGGCACCTGGGGCAGCATTGGCGCTTACTGGGGAGCAGGGCAGCACGGCGGGTATGCGTTCTCGGTCTCAGAACCCCCCAACACCTCCATCGCCGACCGTCCTTACAGCTGCAAAGTGTTAGAACAGCCAGGGGCACCCAATGGGGCACCGTGCGAAAATGGCCAGTCCGGCGGTTACGACGAACGCTGGAACTACGCTCGCAGCTACCATACCGGCGGCGTGAATACCGTGCTGCTCGACGGCTCGGTGCGGTTTGTGCCAGATACCGTCGACCGTCAATTGTGGATGAAGTTAGGACTCAAGTCCGACAGCCTGGTGATCGGCGAATTTTAGTCGCAGGGTCCTTACCTCAGAAGACTTCCAGTACGATCCCTCACCGAGGACGCGTGCTGGAGGTCGTTTCTCAAAAAGCATTCTTTCTACCTGGGTATCTTAGATGAAATTTCTTACGTTGTTTCTCGTGTGCGCCGGTATGACTTCGCTGGGCTGTGGCAGCTCAAACGCCCCCGGCATGATTGACGTCGACGGCGTCGTCACCTTGGATGGCGCCCCAATCGAAGAAGGCAAGATTTTGTTTCGACAAGTCGATGGAGACCAACGCGCGTTTGCCACTGATATCGTCAACGGCACGTATCAGCTCCAATCGCTTCAAGGCAATACGCGTGTCGAGATCCGTGCCTCGCGGATTATCCCTGGCAAGTTCGATATGAGTAACGGAACGCCAGAGCCGATGGGCGAGATGTATATCCCGAAACGATACAACAAAGACAGCGATCTGACGGCAACCATCAATTCCGACCAAGATAACCAGTTCAACTTCGAGCTCACATCGAAGTAGGCAAGTCGAGCATGCGGCTCGGGGCAGGGCGTCTTGCTTGTGTCCCGGGCCCTCGGCTAGAAAAAAAATCTCGGCGCGCACTAGACAAGTGAACGCATGTTCACTATAATACTAGAAAGCCTCTCAGGTCATGTTTGATCTGAGCGGGCCCAAAGCACGTCTTTGTGGACTTGCTATCCATTTATCTACGCGCCCCCTGCGCATCCCCGGAACCGAGTACCTCGGTAACGAGCATCGCCATGTCATCAACCCCTCAGCAGCCAGATCAAAGCGGAGCGTTCTCAAACGAGAGCCCTCCGCAGCTTATCGTGCGCGCGGGGAAGACCTTCGTGTGCTCGGCCTGCGGGGTGATGGTGGAAGTACCGGCCAAGGCCGTAGGGCGGATGATGGTTGTTCACGATCAATCCTCACCAAAAGAGGTTGTGAACGAAGAACCTGCGCCGCCGCTGAAACCGATCACGGCCAGACCGCCGCGTCCTAAACGTCCGCCACAACCTTCGCAGGTCTCTAGAGGCCGTAGACGAATCGATGGGCTTATTGTGCCGGCGGCCGGCGAAATGGAACGCGCGCTGGCGTGGGTTTCGTTTCACCTGAAGCTGCTCGACCGGCAAGGCACCGAATTCACACGGCTGCGGAAGTTGCTCAAGCAGCGCTCGCCCCAGCAGGTGCCAAGCCCCAGTCCTCAATCCAAGGCGAAGAAACGCCCCGTGCCAAAGCGGGTCGCTCGTGTGAAACATGCAAGGCGAATCTACGCCCACGAAGTCGTGAGCATGCCCCTTGAAAATGCTTCCCCACAACACGCATCCCCAGCCAAAGAACGCGGGCCACCGTGATGTCCTGACAAGCATTGCCCGAGTAGGGTGCCAACAGCGACGCAAAACGGAATACATCGTACCCAAGGGGGTGTTTAACATCTGGCCAAGCGTTCCTTGGGTTGGTGGTGCGATGCGCTATCGCTCTTCAAACCCACCCGAAAAGGGCGCGATTTATTCACTCTCAGCTTTCAATTTCTGCGTAGGGTGCGAGCAGTAACGCAAGGCGGAACGTATCGCACCGAATACGGTCTCCATCCCATGGCAACGCGAAAATGTTGTTCATGGTGCAACTGGCTGCGCGGTGCGGCACCCGACGGCGATTAGGGTGGGGTCGACGCTTGCGCATGCGCCCAACTCACAAACGTGCAGCCCCCTGAGCAAGCAGTTATAATCAAACGAACGGCCACAGACCGCCAGCCCCCTATCAACAACGCCCCACCCATAGGCATCTAACTCTCATGCAACGACGCACCTTTCTTCAGGCTTCTGGTATTTCGGCTCTTGGTGTTGCGCTTCGCTCGGCCCTGGGTGCCGAAGGAAAACGGCCTCCGCGAATCTTGCTGCGCTCGTCGTGGCAGACGGTTAACATTGGAGACATCGCCCACACGCCGGGCGTGCTGCGAATCTTGAAGCAGCATCTGCCTGAAGCGGAGGTCACGCTATGGCCATCGAGTGTCGACAACGGTGTTGACGAGCTACTGGTGCGTGAATTCCCTGGTCTCAAGATTGCTAAAAAGGGAAGCCCTGAACTCGATCAAGCCTTCGAAGAGTGCGACTTTTTGCTGCATGGTTCCGGGGCCTCGATTGTCGCTCAGAACGACCTGATTGCCTGGCATAAAAAGACCGGCAAACCGTACGGAATCTATGGGATCACCTTCCCGCGAAAGAAGTCGGCTTCGACCTCTGCCCAAAGCGATGCGGCCATGCAGCGGGCAGTCGAAGTTTTGAATAACGCCAGCTTCGTTTACTTTCGCGATAGCAAGTCGCTGCAGTTGGCCAAGAGCTTGGGTGCCAAGTCGCCGGTGATGGAGTTCGGGCCGGACGGGGCGTTTGCCTGTGATCTGCGTGATGCAGATCTCGCCAAGGCGTTTCTGGCCGAAAACGATCTTGAAGAAGGGAGGTTCCTGTGCTGCATTCCGCGGCTGCGTTACACGCCCTATTGGACGATCAAAAAAGGCCGCGCGTTCGACGAGAAAAAACATGCTCGTAACGAAGCGATGAAAGAGCACGACCACGCTCCGCTGCGCGAGGCGATCGTCGAGGTGGTGAAGAACACCGACTTGAAGGTGCTGGTCTGCCCGGAAGATCGCACGCAGATGGCCGTTGGTAAAGAGATGATCATCGACAAGCTGCCGGCCGATGTCCTGAAACGTGTCGTCTGGCGGCCCAACTATTGGCTCACCGGCGAGGCGGTCAGTGTTTATGTTCGCAGTGCCGGGCTATTCGGCAACGAGATGCACTCGCCCATCATGTGTATCGGCCATGGCGTGCCGGCGGTGGTCTGCCGTTTTGAAGAGCAAACGACCAAAGGGTTCATGTGGGAAGACATCGGTCTGGGCGAGTGGCTATTCGATCATGACTCCCAGGAAGACCAACAGCGGATCGCTTCCACGGTGCTCGATATTGCCCAGAATCCTGCTGCTGCCCAGCTTAAAGCCGCCAAGGCCAAAGCATTTGTCGAGAAGCGGCAATTAGAAACCATGAAAACGCTGCGGGGCGTGCTTGGGTGAAGCCTAGCGGGCAACTTTGCAGCGTCTCGCGGAAGGTGAGACGGGATAAAGGGCAAGAAGCTCCCGCAAGGAATTAAGCCCCTTTCCGCACGCGATTTGCACTAAGGATTCGCCGGAGCGGTGCTGGCCAGTTATGTTAATGCTTGCTTCTCCGATTGTATCCTGAGCCCACGAGGAGATCTTAGCGATGATTCGCCTTGCCCCCGGTTTCGTATTTCTTGCGCTGTCGTCGGTTGCCTTATCGGCAGCGGCCCAAGACTTTACGACGCAAGATCCGCGCTACACGACCACGCCGTCGGAGTATACCACCACGCCAGCCCAGTACACGACGACCCCGTCTGAGTACACGACCACACCGCCAGAGTATCTTCCCCAGGCCGATACGGTCCCTGATACCGACGTCACGGTCCCCACCATTCCGGATGACTTGCCAGATGTGGGCGACCTGGGTGACTTGGACGACGATTTATTGCCAACCAGTCCACTAAGCAGCACGACCTTAGAAGCCGAGAGCATCTCAGAGGACGAACCGCAATTTTTGCAATCGGTACCCGTCGAGGATGAACAAGCCAACGCCAGAGTGATTGAGTCGGATACAACCACTGAATCGGAATCGATGGTCGCACTTTTTGCCGAAACGGTATTGCGTTTAGACGAAGAGGAAACGCAGCAGTTCGTAACCGATTATGACGAGATCGTGGCCGAACTGGGCCTCGAACCGAGTGAAGTCGGTTGGAGCACGCGTTTCAAAATCGTGTTGTATCTGACGCTAGGCCGATTGCTGGGACTATTCGAAACGGAACTAGATGCAGGAGCCATTTAACCAGCAAGCTCTTGCTGATCGCACTTACTCCGATGCTTCGGTCTCGGGCGTTTCTGTTACTTCGGTTTCCGTCACCTCTTCGGCGTCGTCGGAAAGAAAGAGGTGGTCGAATTCCTCTTCGTAGTGACCCTCGCCGTAGACGAGTTCGCCCCCTTGAAAGCCGACAATCGAAACGCAAATCGCAACCACGCAGGCCCCCAGGAACCAGCCCAACTTCATCTTCCGGTTGCCTTCTTCGCTATTGACCGCTTTGTAGGCGACCGGGACCAGGGCCAGTGAACCTATCGCCAGAATGACACCCAGCCAGCGATGGCGGTCGATGTCGTTGTTTAGCGAAAAGCTTAGGCCATAGCCTTCATGGATGGCATACGACCAGCCTGACACACAGGCGATGCACGCTCCCAACGCTCCGACCCATAGGCAATGAAACGCAGCAGATTGGAACGAGGTGCCACCGAACTTGGAGAGAATGAGAAAGACGAACGAGATGGAAAGCAAGCCGACCGGCAAGTGCGTCATCGCTGGGTGGAATAGCCCCTGAAAGAGCCACACCTTGTACGGCACGCTTAGCTCCGAAACGGGCGTGACGGTGACAACTTCTTCCTTCTCGGTTTCAGTGGTAGGAGTCGACCAGTCGAAGTCGGCTCCTTCTTCAATCCAAAGCTTGATCGTGGCCAACTCGGCGGCGGTCATGCCTGCGGAATGGGGCGAATCGGCCGGCGGCATTTTCAGCGAAGGATCGTCGGTGATGAGATAGTCGTTCCACAGAGAACTCGATTCCAGATCGCCCGGCTCGACGTAGTAGCTCATCGTTTCGGCATCGTCGACTCGGAAATCGTTTTTGGCCTTCTCAGGACCATGGCACTCGATGCACCGGGCCAGAAGTACCGGCTGGACGTCGCGGCGAAAGTCGACGAGTTTGTCGGCCTTGACGATGCTGAGGACCGTCAGGCTAAGCGTAATTCCTAGTATTATGCGAACGTACATCGATGCTTCCTGATGGAGGGTTTGCTGCCATGCTTGGAAAGGCGGGCGGGCTGGCAACAGTGCGGACGTCAAGCGATTTTACGCAAGGGAAATAACTTACCAAGTAGGCATCACGTTGGGAGACTACTGCCGTAATCATGCGTCCAAATCGCTTTTCATCGCTTGCTCTCTCCGCTGCGGATCGCGAGCGAGAGAAACGAAGACTTAAGTTTTAGGCGGGTAGGCGAAAAGGCGGGGGATGGCAAATCAGGCGTGGCCAGATTGCCATAGCTCTATTTTTTCATCGAAAGCGGCTCATGGCAAGCGCGATTTGGCTAGGAACGTCGAAAGTTGACCTCGTCAGCCAAAACGACTCAATCAATTTGCTAACCTTCGCATTCAACCCGCGAAATCACACTTTTGTGCCCCCTCTGAGGCCCTATCTTAAAACACCTGCCCACGGCGAAAGGTTTTGGTGAGAGGGTGAAAATTCAGGGAAGCCATGCCGTGAAGCGTTGTTCCAAGCCGTCCCAATGCTTGCGCTACATTGGTTGTCCGCAGGTTGTTTCGGCCACCACTGGCATAGCTAGCGGTGACAATGGGGCGTCAGCGGCATAAATTCTCCAAAATCTCTGACCTGACGCACACGCAAAATCGTCAATCTTTCACCAGATTGCCGATAAGGAAAGCATCACAATCTATTTCTCGTCAGCATTGGCGAGCTAGCAGCAGGGCAGGGGCCTTGTTGGATATTCAAGGAAGAGGAGTAGTCAGAATGTCCGAAGAGCGGAACGATTCTTTGCGGCAGCAAATTGCAGACTTTTTCAATATATCGAGCGGTTGCCGTTTTTCCATTGCGGCATTGATCTTGTTGTTGACCATCGTTCCGGTATCGCGATTTGCGCTGCCGCTGTTGATGGAAAATGGCCTGCTGATCGATAGCTTCTCGCAGGCAATCATCGGCTCGTTTGCGTGGTACGTTACTTCGGCGATGCTGATCTTGCAGATCCGTATCGCTTTGGCTCATGGGCCTGAACGCTTCACGTGGTGGAATGAAATCTCTGGCGAACCTTCCGATCGCGAGCAACGCGAGTTGATCGATTTAATGAAGGCTTCAAGCCGTCGTGGGGCTGGCTGGCCCGGCTGGCTGTGGCTGTTGTGGGTCTTGCTGCCCATGCCGGCGCTAACGATGGTTGCCGATTTAAACTTACGCGTGAATACAGCCCTGATTACCGCCGAAGAGTTGTACGGCGGGTTTATCGTCGGTGGGCTGATGGCCACGGTTGTGCTGCTGCTGTTGAGCTTTCTGCGGAAGTATATTTTGCCCGGCGTGGTGCCGCTGAAGGGGATCTTTCCGTTTGAATGTCTGCATCACCTGCACGACGACTCATTAAACGACCCCAACGAAGTCGCCGACCTGCCCAAGGGGATTGCCGTGTTCCTCGCCCGTATCGGGATGGTTCGTGGCCCTGGTTATTCGATTCAAGATCCCAAAGGCGTCGAGCGTCCGTTGGCCGGTCACTTGGAACTCGCTTTGTTGCTGTGCCTATTGTTGGCGATGACCTTCGTGCTGGGGATTTTCGAGCACGTGGTGTTCCCTGGCAGCAACCTGGCCAAGGTGATACCGACGTTGGGGCACTTCGCATTGGTGGTGGCGATACTTTCGACGTTTGCTTCAGGGATGGCTTTCTGGCTCGATCGTTTTCGTGTTTCGACCTTGATGGCAGCGTCCGCGTTTGCGTTGGTGCTGTTCCTCTCGCGCGACTACGAATTTCGAGTGGAAACGTCCCCCTGGAAAAGCCCGACGCTGGTCGAAGCGATGGAGTCGAAAACGATTCCTGCCAGTCGTTCGCGCGAACCAGGTCAGCGCGACCAGCGTACGCTGATTGTCGTCACGGCGCCTGGGGGTGGTATTCATGCGGCGGCCTGGTCGGCGGAAGTCCTTACGCGGTTAGACGAACGCTGGCCAGAAACGTTTCGGCAATCGCTGGGGATGATCAGCTCGGTCTCTGGCGGAAGCGTCGGATCGATGTATTACATGGATGCGATTAGCGTGCCCGAGGGCAAAGTCTCGATGGATGAAGTACGCGAGCGGGCCAAGCTTTCGTGCTTAGAACCGATCTTCTTCGCGGCCACCTTTCACGATCTACTACCGCTGACGCAGTACGATCGGGGAACGGCCGCCGAACACTTCTGGGACTTCACATTGCGAATGCACGAGCGGAAATCGCCTAAGCTGAGCGACTGGGGAGTCCAGGCTCGCAGCGGCAAAATGCCGGTTATGGTGTTCAACGCGACCGACGTCAAATCGGGCCGGCGTGTGCTGTTGGCCTCGACTGCGATTCGAGACGATTCGCACGAAACGCATTCACATGGTTCGATCACGAACGACCATACGTGCGCGTTCGATCTGCGGCAGAACGATTTAGACATGAACGTCGCCACGGCGGTTCGCCTGTCGGCTTCGTTTCCGTATGTCACCCCGATCAGTCGGCCTGTGCGCGGTGAAGACGGCGAAGAAATTATGCCGTCGGTACGCTTAGGAGATGGAGCCTATGCCGACAACGACGGCATCATGACGGCGCTTGAATCGGTCAGCCAATTGATTGATCACTTCAGTAAGCGTCCGCCGAGTGAACGCCCTTTTGATCGGATCTTATTGATCAACATCGACAACTACGGAACGAGTGTCGGTCATCCTGAATTTAAGGAGTCTGGCGGGCAAATCGAAGCGTTGAGCTACGCCACGATCGGACCTTTGTTGGGGTTGAGCAACGTACGCGGTGCCTCGCAGGCCGAGCGTGGTCGTTTGGAAGTCGGCTTGCTTCAAGATCGTACACTGACCGAGCAGGAAGTGATGTGGGTTATCCGTCAGCTGAAGCGAAAAGGAGAGATGGGTGGATCCCGTGATGAGGACCAACCTGAGTTTGTCAATAATTCGCAAATCAGCATGAGAGCCCAACGCAACGCCTGGCACCGGATGTCGCGGTTCAGCGAATCGCCGGTCAATATGCCAGACGGTGACGAGGACTCTGAATCTGCGACCGAAGTGGTTTCTACCCATCGCGATTCGTTCAACCATCAACGCAGCAACGGTCCAGGCCTTTACCCAATTCAGTTCAAGGTCGTTTCGATTCCCTTCCGGGGCAAAAGCGATCCGCCCCTTTCATGGAAGCTGAGCAGCGACCAGATGCGAACTTATAGCGAAGCCTGGCAGCAACTCGATCACGAAGCGCGAGAGTGGACCGTGAGCAATGACCAGGATTGGGACGAGCTAGGTAACGTGCCGCCGCTGAAAGAAATCGAACAGTGGTTGGGCTCGCCAGGCGAGAAGGCCACCCACTGGACCCTGGCCGGGCGTCGGGACTCGTCGCAAACGAGATAGGGGCAACGGTCTTGGATCGATGCCAATTCGGTTGATCGATCTTCGACCAATCGAACCCTGTCGATGGATAACAAAAAAGGCCTGCACAAGGGGTAACTCGTGCAGGCCTTTTTTTGTGAAAAGAATTTGAGCTTCTCGCTCGATTCGTTCACTATCGCGATCGCACACCGGGAAGGGTGGACGGTTGATTTCTCTTGTTCTTAGTCGACCGTAAACTTAGACAGTTCGATCGGGAATCCTTCAAAACCATTCATCATGCCCAGCACCAATAAGGCAACCAATCCCAACAGGATGAGACTCGCCAGGCCTCCTAAAGGTGCCGTGTAAATTGGATAGGAACCCTGAGCCGGCCGCGATGCGTATCCGTAGCTCGCACCGCTGAGGGCAACGAACATGATGACAATCAAAAGTATGATCCAAAGAGCCATGGTGATTACCTCGAATGCTGTTCCAACTTCGCGGGGCAGTGGATCGAGTGGAATTCTGCGATCCACTGCCCGGGAAGCCTTACCACAATTTGCCGAATCAGGCAGTTGCAATTGGCGTGCCATTTCAGCGAAGCGTTATTTCTGAGAAACTATCGCAATTCATGCGGTTCGCGTGAAGCTAATGTGAAATCGAATTGGTATACCCTTACATAACGGTTACCATCGATGTCTTTCGTTCCCCTCTCTTAGGTCGTCTTCCGGCCGGCGTTTCACTCCATGCCAGACTCCATCATCGAAGTCCACGATCTTCACAAGACGTATCGTGAGGGGCTTTTCGTCCGCAATCAGGTCAACGCGCTGCGTGGCGTGACGCTCGAAGTGCCGCGCGGTTGCATCTTCGGGTTGCTGGGTCCCAACGGGGCCGGCAAGACAACCCTGATCAAAGTGCTGCTAGGGCTCGTGAATCGATCCTCCGGTGGGGGCAGCCTGTTGGGCCGTCCTCTGGGTGATCGCGTGGGCCGAATGAAGGTCGGTTACCTGCCCGAGCATCACCGCTTTCCGCGTCATCTGACCGGCAACACGGCGATGGTGTATTACGGCGGGCTCAGTGGTTTAAGCCGCCGCGAGGTGCTGCAAAAGAGGCCTGCGCTGCTCGAACGTGTGGGCTTGGCAAAGTGGGGACAGACTCCGGTTCATAAGTATTCGAAAGGGATGCAGCAGCGGTTGGGGATTGCTCAGGCACTTCTGCATAAACCGGAACTGCTAATCCTGGACGAACCGACCGACGGCGTCGATCCGGTGGGCCGTGCTGAAGTGCGAAGGCTGCTCAAAGATTTGCAGCAAGAGGGAACGACCATCTTTCTCAACAGTCACCAACTGCAAGAGATCGAATTGGTCTGCGATCAAGCCGCCATTCTCGCCGCCGGTCGCGTGCAGAAGCTGGGTACGATTGATGAGATCACCAAGCACCCCAACGCTAGAATTGAATTCGTCCTGCAAGGCTCGCTCGATGAAATGCAGTACGCGTTGAGCTTTGCCGAGACCGAGCCTTGGCAAACCGATGGCGAGCATCTGGCCCGCGTGATCATTTCGGCCGAAGATCAATCCGAGCTTAATCGCTGCGTCGATGCCCTGCGAGCCAAGAGCATCGACATTCTCGAGATGCGACGACTACGCACGTCGCTGGAAGATGCCTTCCTGAATATTGTCTCTGCCGAAACGGTCGAGTAATCACGCTTCGCACTAAACTCAAACGTTGAGCTGACATCCCTGATGCGACCCTATCTGACGGTTATCTACGATTCCTTTCACGAAGCGTTTGTCTCGCGCGTGCTCTACATTCTGCTACTCGCGCTGACGCTCGTACTGCTGGCGATCGCTCCGCTGGGCTACGAAACCAAACGCATGGTGACGCTGCACCGCATGAGCGTGCGCGACGTACCTTCCTTCGTCGTTGAACTGCGCCAGCAAAATAACGCTGAAGGCGAGAACCCCGGCAAGCGAATCGTCGCCTTGGCAGGTGGGCCGCTCAAAGAGTTAGTCAACGCGAAGGAAGACAAAAAATTCACCGGCAGTCAGGTCAGCGATGTGGTCGATGGCTTGAACGACGTTCTCGCCAAGCAGGACTTCTACAGCGAAGCGGCCTGGAAGGATATCAGGCTCGGGCAAGAGACCAAGGTGCTGCTCAAGCAGACGCCGGAGAAGTTGACCGGAGATGATCTCTCGTACTTCAATCGTTTGCTCATGCGCGATGCGTTCCCGGTTCATCTGGGCAATGTGCCGGCCGAACAGCTTTACTTAACCTATCCAGCGCTATGGGAGCCGTTGCCGCTGCCGATTACGCAAGACATGTTTGCCGCCACGGTTAAGTACATGCTCACCGCGTTCATCGATGTGTTCGTCGGGATGTTCGCTATCTTCGTGGCGATTTTAGTGACCGCGCCGATCATGCCGCGGACATTCGAGCCAGGGGCGATCGATCTTTTGCTGAGTAAGCCGATCTCTCGTTCGCTGTTGGTCTTGGCCAAGTACTTGGGGGGCTGCGCCTTTGTGCTTTTAAGTGTGACTTACTTCCTGATCGGACTGTGGCTGATTGTGGGGTGGCGATTCGACGTGTGGAGCAATTCGCTGCTGCTGTGCATTCCGGTGTTCTTGTTTCAGTTTGCCATCTATTACTGCGTGTCGGTTTTATCCGGAGTGATGTGGAGAAACTCGATCGTCTCAATTGTGGTGACGGTGCTCTTCTTTTATGCCTGCTTCGGGATTGGTTTCTTGAAGACGTCGGTCTTCGAACCGTTCATTATCAATCCGTCACGCCTGGTGCGATTGGTCGATACCGAAGAAGGCCTGGTCGGCGTGACTCAGGTAGGGCAGTTCGTGCAGTGGAACGAAGGACTGAAAGCATGGGAGGTTGTGCTGCAAAGCGAACGTCGCGGGCCTGAGAACTTCGCCATGCAATCGATCTTGATCGGACCGATCTACCACGCGCCATCCGAGTCGATGCTGTACCTGCAGCAGCCTACCGGGGGCGGATCGCGTCGCCGCATGGGCATGAATGGCGCTTCGCTGATGACGGCCAAGTGGTCTGGCAACTGGATCGCCGAGGAAGGTCCCACGCCGCCAACAGGCGCTTCGTGGATCTTGCAGGACGCGGAAGACAACGTCTTCGTTGTCAGTTCCGCCGGTGTCTTTCTGTATGAAGGGGACGGAACCCAAAAGAAGGCCAAATTCCTCGGCTTCGATATTCCTTTGGGCGGCAACAACGCGTTCAAGCGACTTGGCCCTAAGGAAGGTGTGCCATATTTTCCACCCTTTGCTGCCGCGATTGATCCGTCGTCTGATCGGCTACTGATTGAAAATCAGGGATCACTTTATTTGCTCGAGCGTGAAAAACAAAAAGGTTACGTGGTCACCACCGAGGCCAAGCGAGATAGCGAAGGGGAAGCCGTCGTGGGCCTGACCGATAAGCTGGCCGTGGTGGCCGACAAGAACGGCCATATCGAACTTCGTGATGCCCAGACGCTGGAGGTTCAAGAGACGTTTCGGCCTGCAGGCGATTCGCCCCCCAGTGCGCTCGAAACAAGCCGCGACGGAAAGTACATCGCGGTCTTATTTCATGACGGAGCTTTATGGCTGTACGACGTCGGGGCAGGGCAGGGGAGTCGCATCGATAGCGATGCCTCGGCGATGGCTTTCGACGAAGATAATCTCATCTTCGCCGACAACAAAACACGTGTCCGCGTCCAATCGCTGGCCAGTGGAGAAACGCTGGAGACCTATTGGCCGGTATCGGACTGGTGGCGTTTCACGTATGACTGGGCGATTCAGCCGATCTACTACGTCTTCCCCAAACCAGGTGAGTTGAACAACCTGCTGAAGTACCTTGTGACCGACGAATCGACCAGCTCGTTCCAAGGCCCACAGTCAACCGGCGACCTCCGCGAAGTACGCATGGCCGACAATATCGTCATGCCGGTGGTGCACAATCTGATCTTCATCTGCGTGATGCTGGGAATTACCTGCTTCTATGTGAGTCGATTGGATTTGTAGCAGAAGAGGATTAGTAGCCACAGAGAAGAAGTGCACGGTGTGACGAGTCCGAACCACCCACAGATTGAGAAAACGATCGGCAGCCCACGTCTTATCCACGAAATTCGCAGGCACTCTTCATCTCTTCCTCAGTGCTCTTAGTGCCCTCTGTGGCAAACACATCATCAGCTCCCAGCAAACACTCTTACTGAAAACTGAACACTGAAAACTTCAAACTGCTTTATCACCTCACCCGACACTTAAACCGGATGATTCCCCCCGCCTGAACGGCCAGCGGATCTTGGATTTCCCAGCGGAGAACTTCGCTGCCGGCTTCGTTGGCTTGCTTCAGGAACTTGGCGTCGAGGTTGCACTGAGCCGAACCTTCGACGTATTCCAGACGCGGGGTCAGGTTGTCGATGATCGTCACGTTGCCCATGACCTGGGTGCCGACGTTATCGAATCGCAGAGTGAACTCGACGATGTCGCCGATCTCAGCAGCACCTTTGTCGGCGAGCTTGATCACTCGCAGACGTGGTTCGCCGGGGACTTCCGACCACACGAATTCGTGCGGCGTGTCGCCGTCGGCAACTTCGGAAGCTTTGCGTCCTTCCAGAACGACCTGAACTTGCTGGTTGTCGGTCCAGGTGACGGCATTTTGCAGGCTCTGCGAGAGACGCGGCTTTTCGCCTTGTTCTAAGATGCCGTAACGAACGAGGCTGAGGTTCTCGTAGGCTTTGAACTCTTCGATGAATTGATGCGGCTTCTGCCAGTTGTGGGCGATCAGCGGCGGCAGGTCTTCGGTCAGAGCATTGGCATTCTTGCCGCCGATCTCTCCACGAAGTGCCAACGGTTGAACCATGCCAACCGGCGTTCCGTTTTGCTGTTGGTTGATCAGCTGCAGGTCGGCATCGATGCCAGCGATCTGCCGGCCGAGGACTTCCTGGTTCAGCCCGGCGACCTTGCGAACGGCAGCAAAGCGAGGCGAGTAAACGCAGACGCGATTACTGGGAGTCACGATGCGTTTGCCGTCGAGTGTATCGTAATGGCCGATGGTGTCTTCAATGTCCAGGCCGTGCACGCCGAACTCGCCGTCAATCGCGGCGCGGAGGTTGCGGTCGCCACCGTCGTACAGGTATTCGTCTTCGGGATAGCAAGGAGCCGCCTGAAACGGAACACCGGCGGCCCGGCAGGTCTGACAGGTGCCAGCCGTCGCGCCATGGTGGCAGATGGAATTCGGATGCTGGCAGCCAGGCCCACACGGAGGCATCATCTGCCCGCGCGGAAAGGCGTAGTTAATCGGCTGTGTGGGAACCTGTGCGGCGGTCGGTTGCCCTTCGATCGGCACTTCAGCCGAGGTACGCTGGATGGCGTGCGGGCTGTTGTACTGTGGCGCGGTCGCCGTATTGGCTGGGGCCTGGAACGGTTGGCCTTGATAGCGAGATTGATACTGCGGCACGCCGTTGAGCCCGGTGTCTTCAGCGGACTGAACTGGGGCAGGGGAGGGGGCCGAGGTGTAGTCGTACTCAGGCACGTGCGGCTTGACGAACGTGACGCCAGCGTCCGGTTTGACCGGGGCCTCTTCTTTCTGCTTGGCTTGTCGATTGAGCGAGCAAGCCGAAAACGCAGAACCACAAGCGACCAGCAAGGTCAGCGTGACGAGTTGTCGAAGGGCAATGTTGTTTTTCATCGATCGTGATTCCGTCGGGCTATCGCTGCGTAGGATATCCGGGCTGCGCCATGTACTGAGGA
Organism: Bremerella alba; assembly: GCF_013618625.1. Lineage (NCBI taxonomy): Bacteria > Pseudomonadati > Planctomycetota > Planctomycetia > Pirellulales > Pirellulaceae > Bremerella > Bremerella alba. Next base: position 112,975 of record NZ_JABRWO010000008.1, read on the forward strand.
TGCGTCGGCCAGGGTGCCGTGTTGCGGCGAACGTTTTCTTCCCGCTGATGAAATTCGGTGCGAGGTCGAGCTTTAGGAGCCAGGGCCTGCATAGGCACGCCAGGCATCGGACCTGGTCCCATCGGAATTTCGACGCCGCCTGCCGGGGCAGGGGGGGGATTGCCGAACAGTTGGATCGGCGGTGATTGGTAAGTGAACTCGCCAGGCATGTCTTCAGCGGTTGGTCGTCTCGAACCAAGTCGCAAGATGGCTACCGGTCGTCCGAGCGAATCGGCCGTCACGACAGGGTCGGTACCCGGTTCAACTTCAAACCACGGCTGGAAGCCAGGCTCGTAGGCATTGGGGATGGCCGTGCGTGGGTTTTCCAGATAGATCACCCGCGTGACGAACTTGCCGCTGAGTGCGTATTGCAATTCTTCTTGCGTGATGTGAATGGGAATCGGGAATTGCAGTTCCATGCCGGCCGGCGGATAGGTGCGGTCGATCACTTCGACCGACGGATACAGCTCGGCACCGGGACGGAAGGGGATCTGTGTCACGCGGAAGCGATACACGGCCCCGATCAGGCATCCGTAAGTTTGCGGAGCCGGTTGATCGTCGGTGAACGCGTCGTGAATCACGGCCGCGACCTTGGCACCTTCAGGCAAGACCATTTGAATGGGCTGCGAATATCCGGGGATGCCACGTCCCTTGATGTTCTGAAACTGGCCAATCGTGCCAGGGTTCAGACGTTCGGTGTAAAGAGGCACCAGGCCGGATTGGGCCTTGGCAATGTCCGCGGCGGCCAACACCAGGAAGGCAGCGACGAGCAAGATGTTTTGCAGTTGAATTCGTTTCACGGCGATCTTCTTCCCTGAAGGTCTGCGTGAGGTCGGGGGGACTACCAGGTTTGGGCCTTGGAAGTGAAGTTGTCGAAGTGCCTTCCGGGCCTGATTTAGCTTGTTCTCCGGCATGGAAGTAGGGTCGCGGAATCATGTCCGCGACCCTGTTCCATTGCCATGGAGAATTGGTCGTTGGGCAGGGCTAGTTAGCCGGGCACCACTGACCGTTGGCGTCGTAGTAGCCACCGCCTGCGGGCGGGACTTGCTGATGCATGTCGGCAAACGGTTGCTTCAGATTAGGCGAAGGATGAATGTTCTCTTCGGTAATCCAAGCACGGTTTGGCGGCTGCGGGTAGCTGATGCCAGGACGCTGTTTGACGTGAACAGCAACCTTGGGCGTTGGGCCTGGGATATTCATGTGCGTGTGATTCTTGATCACATGCTTCTGCAATCCAGCAGGTCCACCCAGCGGAATGTGTGGCGGGCCAGGCAAGCCGATTGGCGTACCCGTGGTTGGCATGCCCCACATCGGAGCCGTCATTCCGGCAACGTATGGACCAGGACCAGCACCAGGACCGGCACCGGCTGCGGCACCCATACCAGGGCCCATGCCAGGACCAGGACCACAGTAAGCTCCGCCGGCAGGCACACCGATTGGCATTCCGCCAGCCATCATGCCGCCGAAATCTTCGCCGGGAACTTCGAGGTCTTTGTTACCAAGGCGAACGATTGCCATGATCGAACCGCGGCGGTCCGCTTCAACAATCGGGTCGACGCCTGGATCCAAGCGAGTCGAGACAAGCGTTTCGACATTGGCCAGGGCCAGCTCTTGGTAGTTCGGATCGGGCAGGTAGATGACCTTGGTCACATAAGTGCCGCTACGAACTTGAGCGAAGTCGCCTTCGGTGAACTGCACAGGAATGGCGTTGTGAGCCAGGAAGGCTTCGGTTCGCGGTGTGGCGAATCCGATTTCCAAGGTCGGGTACAACTCGACGCCTGGTTGGCCTTCGATGTTGGTGACCTTCAGACGGAAGATTCCGCCTTGTGGGAAGTTCTTAGAGAACGGCACGATCCGTGGTTCGGAATCGTACATGCCGATCGCACCGATGTCCCAGCTAACCTGCATGCCGTCGGGCGAGACGAACAGCACTTGGCTGGTCCAGCTTGGAGCCGGCATTGGCGGGATTCCACCGGGACCGCCCATCGGCATCATTGCCGAGACAGGCTGAATCGGCGGAGGTGCCAAAACACCTGGGCCAGGGCCATCGACGCCTGGGCCAGGATGACGTAGTTGCTGAGCCGGAGGCAAGTTATAGCCACCGGCAGCTTGTTGCCCAACGTGCTGACAGCCGGTGCCGGCAACAGCAGTTAGAAGCATCAAGGTCCACATCCATAAAGTTTGTTTCATGATTTCCCCCTCACTAAACCCTTGCTGTCGCGCCATCGCGGCATTCTCCATGGCAAGAGCGGAGATCCTCTCAGGTATTCGTAAGTGACCAATGGTTGCGAGCGGTTAAGGGCTACGCCGCCAACGGTTCCAAAGAACCTCACCGACTGACGTGGACCCGGCCTCAAGGAAATCCTTACAATCTCAGCCGTCGAACCGGCATCAATGCCAGACACGACTCAAGCGCAAGACTAATCCTCGTTGCCATTAATGTTCGGCGTGGCAGGACAGGATTCTTTGGGAAAACCGGCAAATCCCAGCCATGAAAGATAATCGCTTCAAATTAACAGCCCTGATCGCGGTAGCACTGCTAGCCGTTGGCGTCGGCTTGGGGTACGCCTCGCAGCGCTTACGCGACAGCAGTGCTAGTGGCGTCGGGGCAGGGGATAACGCCACCTCCGGCAACCAACTGGGCCTCGATATCGACTTGCTGTTGAAGAACGTCGTCGATCGCTGGCAGCAGGTCGACGCTTTGACGGCCGATGTGAACTGGCAGGTGCATCTGTTCGGCCACACCCTGCAAGGAATAGGCGAGTACACGCAGTCGGGCCGCGGGCCAGCGCAGCGACACGGGGTCATCTTGAAGAGTACGAGTTCCGTAGCGCCAATGTTCTTTCAGCAAGCGGTGCTGGCAAGCGAGGCGGTTGTGTGGACGCAGTGGAAAACGAACGTCGAAGAGTCGGCTTCCATGGTCCGGCTCGACGACCTGGCACCTGCCCACCAAAAGATGCCGCGAGCCGGGATCGCTCATTTAATCTGGCGCATGCAAAAAAGCTATCAATTCACTTCGATCGAAAACGTGGTCCAGGGGCAACGGCAATTGCTTCTCGTGCGAGGATCGAAAAAGGGGGACGCAGCGGCGTTGTTTCCTTTTCTTCGTCAGCAACCCAATGGTGTCAGCTTGCTGTTGGATGCAGGGTCGGGGTTTCCGCATCGTATTCAATGGGAATCGATCGAGCCCACGCAGCGGAAACCATTGGTGACGGTCGAATTGGTGCGCGTGCGAGGGAATGTTTCGCCCAACAGCGAACTGCTATCACCCCGGACGATCGTGCCGGATGCAACCGATCAGACCGAGGCCTATCGAATGGCCGTGATGGCTGGGGCAGGGGGGCACTACTGATGCGCGGCGTCGTGCAACGCGTTCTGGAAGCTCACGTGAAAGTCGATGGCCAGGTCGTCGGGCAAATCGAGCAAGGCCTGGTGGTGCTGCTGGGAGTGGCGGAAGGGGATAAGGCCGCGGACCTGAAGTACCTGGTCGAGAAAACAATTCACCTGCGAATCTTTGAAGATGACGACGGCAAGATGAACCGTAGCGTGCTCGACGTCGGCGGCAGCATCTTGGCGATCAGCCAGTTCACGCTGCTAGGCGATTGCCGCAAGGGCCGCCGACCTAGTTTCATCAGCGCGGCAAAACCGGAAGAGGCCAACGCGATGTACCAAGCCTACGTGCAGCAAATCCGCGAGCAGGGACTGACTGTCGAGACGGGTATCTTTCAAGCCGACATGAAGGTCCACCTGGTGAACGATGGACCGGTGACGTTGATGCTCGATAGCCGCAAGATTCTTTAACGCTGGCTGAGATCACGCTGTGGAACAAGACTACCGCTGAATGAGCGGTGGTTGTTCGGTTGCGATCTGCTGTGTGGGTACGGCTTCTGTTTCTTGGTGATGTGGATGGAACCGGTAATGTTCCATCATGATCGGATCACCCACAGCGACAACGACTAATACGATAAGTTTGCTATAGGTGGATACATTCGACCATAGGCTTTTGCCATACCAGAACTTGATAGCCGTGCCGAACGAGCTTTTAAATCGTATCCGGGCCCCCTGCCATTGAACCGACCATATTTCGTCGAGAATCAGGTGGACCATGAAGCCGATGAAGACGGCCGCACTCTTGAAGATGCGAACGTCGAGGTTTTCGCCAGAGACCACGATGAATGCCAATAGACCACACGAAATGGCCGCCGGAATACTGTGCCACATGCCGCGATGCACGGTGTAGCGTTTGAAGATCTCGGCCACGCCGAAACGGATGGTGATATAGACCAACGCACCGGCCAACGCGATCGCTTCGGCGCTGAGCCCCATGTGTTGCCAACGATCGACCATCAGCATGGGCACGACGGCTGCTAAGACGTTGCTTGTTTCGCGAAGGGGTCGACCAGAGCCGGAGTCTAAGTCTGGCAAAATACCAGCCAGGCTGCATAGGCCTGCACCGAGCATGCACGAGATGATCCGATTCGGCTCAGGCGTATCGAGTAGAAAGTAGCCTGCGAAGCCAACGCCAACGCCGACTGCCGTGCTGGTCGAAATGTGCGTATTGAAATCGGCCATGGATCCCCTGCCTCAAAAAACTTTTAGTGCGCCCCCCTGCCAGTGCATCGGCGCGCGATAGGTCGTTAGTTCGGCACTTGTACCGGAAGGATACGTTTAGTTTCCAGAGCATCTTTTCAACGCCCGCTAGCAGCATGAGAAACTGACCTTCGGATTTCCACGTAACGTTCGTATACTCGTGCGACTTCTGGGGCGAAGTTTTTTTGGAGCTATGGATAGCGAACAATGGTTGCATACGATTTTCTCATGCTGGCAATCCTCGGAGGAGCAATCCTGTGGGGTCTGTACAAAGGCATGGTCTGGCAAATTGCTTCGTTTGCTTCGCTCGTGGCCAGCTACTTTATCTCGATGCAACTTCGCGAGCCGGTCGCCAACGCGCTGGGGCTTCAGCCACCATGGGGAAACCAGGCCGCGATGCTGGGTTTGTACATGACGACTTCGTTGGTCATCTGGGTCATCTTCTCAATGGTCAACAAGACGCTGAAGAGCTTTGAACTCAAGAGTTGGGATCGCCAGGTCGGTGCCGGACTGGGGCTCGCCAAAGGAGTGCTGCTGTGCATCATCGTGACGATGTTCGCCGTGGCATTGACCAAGGATGATAGCCGCCAGCAAATCGTTCAGTCGAAGTCTGGTTTCTACATCACCAAGGTGATCGACAATCTGCAAGGCGTGATGCCGGCCGAAGTGAACGAGGTCGTGGGGCCATTCATTGAACGCTACAACCAACGCATCGACGGACAGAATCCCGAGTGGTTCGCCGACACCGGAGCCGGTACCAGTGGTGGTGATGGCGTGGCGATCGACCCAGCCAATTTCAACCTCCAGAGCGAGTTCCAGAACTTCCAGAATAACGTGCAGGATCGGATTCAAAATAACATTCAGAATCAGGTCCAAGAGCAAACAGGGCAGTTCCAGAATTTCGTGAATCAGACGATCGATAATCCACAAAATGCTCAGTCGAATTGGCAGCAGTATTCCGGCCAGGCTCAGCCGCCGCAACAGCCAGGATATTATCCACCGCAGATGAACATTCCGGCGCCGCAGCAGCAGGGCGGCAGCTACTATCCGCAGTACTCGCAGCCGCCACAACAAGCACCGGCTCCGATGCAGAACGGCCAGCCATATTACCCAACGCAGCCACGGTACTAAGAGCCGAACTGGCAACGTCAGGGCAGAAGCGGTCCAAAACCGGGAAATACACAAAACCCGGTAAAAATAGGCCTCGAACCGCACATAACAAACATTATCGGACGTTGCAGTGGGGGTTCTATGGAGACTGGGTTATCCGTCTCCTTCGTCTGATCAGGCCCTACTCTCTCATGAACTTCGTTGCCATCGCTGCGAAGATCGTCTCTCAGGATCGCTTCTCGTCGCCGCGAAGATCGACGGCCGACTCCCAGGTCCAAACGCCATCGGAAAGCGTCTCTTGGCGCGTTCCATTTCGAAACGAAAAAGCCGCCGCGAGATTGCCTGACGACAGCTTGATTGGGTGATGAATTTCGTTGCCAAGTTGGCTTCGATAACAACTACAGAATCCACTTCGAGACTGGCCCGTTCAACTCTGGTAAACTCGTGGGCTCTGTTCCCACTAACGAAACATTTCCTTAGTTCATGCCATGGCTAAATTCTTAAACACTTCCGGTATCACGTACCACTTAGAACAGCTCATCAAGTCGACAAAAGAACGCTTGGTGATCATCAGTCCGTACCTTCGGCTCAGCGATAAGATCCGTGAGCTAATTGAAGATCTCGACAGATTAAAAATCGATATTCGACTCGTGTATGGGAAAAACGATCTCCATCCCAGGGAGTCTGCATGGTTGGAGTCGTTGACCTTTGTTCGCTGCAGCTTTTGTAAGAACCTTCATGCAAAATGCTACCTGAACGAATCGGAAGCTATCATCACTTCGATGAACATCTACGAGTTCTCTCAAGTCAACAACAATGAAATGGGAATCGTGTTCAATCGAGATGACGACCCAGAGCTTTTCAAAGACACTTACGATGAGGCCCAGCGACTGATCCGCATTAGTGATCAAGTCAAAATCAGTGTTGAGCTAATCGAAGCAGAAGTTGTCGAGGACGATCCGATAGCCGAGGCGAACTCTCTCGCGAAACAGATCTCGACAAGCCAACTCGCTAAGCAATTAAAGCGACCTTCCAAAGCTCTGTTTTCCGAATTGCAAGAGAAAGGTTGGATCGCACGAAATGATAACAATTGGGAGCTAACTGATCTCGGCAAACAAAAAGGTGGCGAGGTGAAGAACAGCAAACGTTTTGGCGACTACATCACTTGGCCTCAAAATGTATCGCTCGACTAAAAAATGAACATAGTCTTTCGAAACGAAAAAGCCGCCGCGAGATTGACTGGCGACGGCTTGATTTGGTGATGAATTTCGTTGCCAAGTTGGCTTCGATTTAGCTCGCCGGTTCGGCTTGAGCGGTTTCTGTTTCGCGTTCCAGGAACATGCCCATTTGGCGGAACTTGCCGTAGCGATCTTCGACCAGTTGGTCGGTTGGTTTGGCGATCAGTTCGTTGACCGTTTTGACGAGATACATCTTCAGGCGAGCTGCCATTTGATGATGGTCTCGGTGGGCTCCGCCGAGTGGCTCTTCGATCACGTCGTCGACGATTCCGAACTTGGGAAGATACTTCGAGGTGAACTTCAGGGCCTCGGCAGCTTTGGCTTTGAACTCGTGGCTCTTCCACAGGATGCCGGCACAACCTTCGGGGCTGATCACCGAGTAGTAAGCATGCTGAAGCATGGCCGTGCGATCGGCGACGCCGATGCCTAGTGCGCCGCCAGAGCCACCTTCGCCGATGACGACCGAGATGATTGGCGTCTTCAGACGCGACATGGCGAACATCGAATCGGCGATCGCCATGGCCTGGCCGCGTTCTTCGGCGCCGATGCCTGGGTAGGCGCCCGGCGTGTCGATGAACGCGATGACCGGCAGGTTGTACTTCTCGGCGAGCTCCATCTTTTCGATCGCCTTGCGGTAGCCTTCAGGATTGGCACAGCCGAAGTAGCACTCGCTGCGTTCCTTCAGGTCGCGTCCTTTGAAGTGCCCGAGGAACATCACCTTGTGCTTGTCGAGTTTGGCGAAGCCGGTTCGCAGTGCGCGGTCGTCACCAAACTTGCGGTCGCCGTGCAGCTCGACGAACTCGTCGAAGACCAGGTTCAGGTAGTCGGCCGACTGAGGCCGCTTTTGGTGACGGGCAACTTCCACGGTTTGCCATGGCGAGAGATCGGCGTAGATCTCGCGCATCGTATCGGTGAGTTGCTTGCGGACGCGGCGGATCTCGTCGTGGTGTTCCGGTGTGTCGCTTTTCTCGGCTTCAAGCTGTTTCAGTTTGTTCTCGAGGGTTTCAATCGGCTGTTCGAAGTCGAGATAGATCGAGGTGCTCATGAAAGCTTTCAGTGCTCCAGGCAATTAATGGGATAGAACGCTTGGCGAAACTAGGAATCGCCAGACGCCGAGGTGGAATCGTCACCGCTGGCCGCGGCCGCTTTTTCTCGTTCAACGAGTGCGGCTGGCTTACGGGGTGGAATATTGTAAATCTTGGTGCTCTTCAACAGTCGCACGACATCGGTCATCGTGTCGGGCCGCTTTTTGGGATCCTTCGCCATCAAGCGTTCGACCAGCGAAGAAAAATCTGACGTGACGTTCTCGCTGGCAGCTTGCAGCGACGGAATACCGGCACGCAAATGTTTATCGAGTAGGTGATCGGGACTGGTAGCCGTATAGGGCAACTTGCCACTGATCAATTCAAAGATCGTACAGCCAAAACTATAGATATCGGCGCGGTCATCTAATGCTGCACCACGTATCTGTTCTGGTGACATATAACTGCGGGTACCTTGGACGTTGCCTTTGACTTTCGATCCGCCAAAGAGCTTGCCGAGGCCGCTCTTCTTTTTCTGCGCGATCGAAAAGTCGATGAGCTTAACGTTGCCTTCGGTGTCGAGCAGATAATTGTCTGGCTTCACGTCGCAGTGAACCCAGCCTTGCTCGTGCATGTAGCCGAGGCCTCTGGCTCCCTCTTCGATGATCTTGGGTGTCCAGTAGGCGAGCTCTTCTACGCCTTCGCGAATGGCCATCTTCATGTTGCGCGAGATGGCGAATTCCAGGACGAGATAGGCGACACCGCGGAAGTTGTCGAACTCGTAGACATGAATGACCAAAGGATGATCGAACTTGCCGGCGACGGTGAACTCGTGCTTCAGCGAGTTGATCTCGTCCTTGTCGCGAATGTAGTTCTCGCGAAGTGTTTTGATGACGACCCGGCGATTGTCCAAGTCATGGATCGCTTCCCATACCTGGCACGTCTTACTGGCGCGCAGCATGCGTATCAAGCGGTACGGACCGATATAGTTTCTTCCTGCGGTAGACACCGATGAGATTATCCGTGAGGAGGATTTGCCCCTATTTGTCCCGAAAGTCTATCGGATCGACAGACGTCTTAATCTTACCCTAATCAAAGGAGTTTCAAAAGAGCGAACTACCGGCACATCTACCGTAACCACAATGGTTTTCCAGGGTTAGACTACTTCACATCCATTTCGGCGAAGCACTTCCTGATAGATTTCGCGCAGTCTGCGGGTCATTACCTGGTGCGGAAAGACCTGACTGCACCGCTGTCGCCCTTCTTCTCCCAGCTTTTCGCGGAGTTCAGGATCGTCGCACAGTTGGATTAGCGCGGACGTTAATTGGGCCGTATCCCCTGGCGGAAGCAAGAAACCGGTCTCCATGGTGGACACCACCTCGCGTGCCCCGTCGATATCGAAACTGACGGCCGGCTTGCCACTTAAAAGCGCTTGCGGAAGTGCGCGGGCCAGCCCTTCGCGCAGGCTGGTATGCACGAGAACATCCATCGCCGAGATATACTTCGGGATGTCACTCGGGGGTACCAGGCCGACGAGAATGAAGTGATCGGTCAGCCCTGCCTCGGCAATCATTCCCTCAAACTTCTCGCGCAGAATTCCATCTCCTACGAAAAGAAACTTGGCCTGCGGGCACTTAGCGACGACTTCTTTTGCCGCCTGAATTACATACTCGTGCCCTTTCAGATGAAACAGCCGAGCAATCTTGCCGATCACCACATCGCCGGGCTGAATGCCGAGTTGCTGGCGAGTTGGCTCGCGCAGTCCCCTGCTCTCTAGAAAGGGTTCGACTTCCATGCCGCTGTAGACGGTGACGAACTTTTCGCGCGGCGCGACTTTGGCTTCGACTAAGAGATCGGTCATCGCATCGGCCACGCTGACCAGTTGGTGACACTGGCTAGATGCGTAGCGCTCGCAGGCAATGAAGAACTTCCGCGCGAGCGTCGATTGATAGGGATGAAACGGAGCGCCGTGCACGGTGTGAATGATGGCCGGTACCTTTAACGCCGTGGCGGCCCTGCGCCCGAGCATGCCCCCCTTCGCGCTATGCGTGTGCACCACTTCAGGCTGAAACTTTTTGATGGCCGCTTTGACTTCCTGATAGCCTCGGCAGTCGGTGACCGGATGAATGTTCCGCACGAGGTTAGGCAATGTTTGCACCGGCACCCCTTGGGCGTGGGCTTGCTGCAGCAGGTTACCTTCGGGGCCTTCGCTCGGTCCGGTAATCAGCAGAACGTCGTCACCAAACTCTTGAACCAGATCCAAGCAGTTGTAAAGCGTGTTCTCTTGCGCGCCGCCAATGATCATTCGGGTAATCACATGAGCAACACGCATGGGATGATTGGCTTTCAAGAAAGATTCAGTGGTGCGGAGGGTAATGGACCTGAAGCAAGTATAGTCCATGCGCCGGAGCCGTCATGCCGGCTTGAGACCGATCGCACGAGGCGATGATTTCGGCCATGGAATCGGCGGTGCGCCTCCCCTGCCCTATGTCGACCAGCGTGCCGGCGATAATGCGGACCATGTTGTACAAGAATCCAGTGGCTTCGACTTCGATGAAGATCTTCGCGCGTTCGTCGGCGTCGTGCACCGTCACGGTGGCATCGAGCATCGTGCGTACGGTCGATTGACGCGGCGAGCCGGTGGATTGGAACGTGGCGAAGTCGTGCTCGCCGATCAATGCCTGGGCGGCGGCCTGCATCGAGGGGACATCAAGGATACGTTTGACAAACCAGGCATGCTTGAGCGAGAACGGATCGTTGATGCGGCCTGGCTGCAGGACGTAGCGGTACCGTTTCGAGATGGCATCGTTGATCGGTCGAAAGGTGATCGGCACATCGCACGCGTGCCGCACAACGATATCGTGCGGGAGCGTGGCATTGAGTGCTTTGCGGAAGACGTCTGCTGGCATCTTCGACTTCGTATGAAAGCTGGCGACCTGTCCCCAGGCGTGCACGCCGGAATCGGTTCGCCCGCTGCCGGAAACGTGGACGTCGTCTTGCGCGATGCAGTTGATGGCCGCTTCGAGCGCCGATTGAATCGTGGGACCGGTGGCCTGACGCTGCCAGCCTTGATAGTTGGTGCCGTCGTAGGCAACGGTCAACTTAATGCAGCGGCCGGGAGAACGGGCCGCTGCATGCTCGGTAGAATTCATGGCACGCGCGCCTAGCTTAGACGGCGGCCTGACTGCGAACGAGTAGTTCGGCAATCTGCACGGCGTTGGTCGCGGCACCCTTTCGCAGGTTATCGCTCACACACCAGAACGTCAGACCGTTTTCGCAGGAAAGGTCCTTACGGATACGACCGATGAAGACATCGTTCTTGTTGGTGCAGTCCTTCGGCATGGGGTACTCCCCTGCCCCGAGATTATCGATAACGGTGATGCCGTCGGTCTTCTCGAACAATTCTCGCGCTTCGGCGGGCGAGATCGGACGTTCGGTTTCGACCATGATCGTTTCGCTGTGGCAGTTGGTCACCGGCACGCGAACGCAGGTCGGACAGACCTTGATCGAATCATCGCCGAAGATCTTCTGCGTTTCGTGCACCATCTTCATTTCTTCAGAGGTGTAGCCTTCGTACTTCTCGCTACCAATTTGGGGGATCAAGTTGAAAGCGATCTGATGGGAGAAGGCTTTGTTCTCGTAGGCCTCGCCTTTGAGAACTGCCTTGGCGCCTTCGATCAGGTCTTCTTCGCCCACAACACCCGCGCCGCTGGTGGCCTGGTAGGTGGAGACAATAACGCGTTTGATCTTGCCAGCGTCGTGCAGCGGCTTCATCGCGACGACCATTTGCGTGGTCGAACAGTTCGGACTGCTGATGATGCCTTTGTGATTCTCGATGGCTTCCGGATTCACTTCCGGCACGACCAACGGCACGTCTTCTTTCATGCGCCAGTAGCCACTTTCGTCGATGACGATGCAGCCAGCTTTGACGGCCCATGGAGCGAACTCGGCGGCGGCTTCGTCAGGCGTACTGCCGATGGCGATGTCGATCCCTTCGAACGAATCAGGCGTCAGTTCTTCCACCGTGTGCGTGGCACCGTTGAATGTGAGCTCTGTGCCGGCGGAACGTTTCGAAGCGAGGAATTTGATGGTTTTGTAGGGGAACTTGCGCTCCTCTAGTAACTGACGAATCAGTCGTCCTACGGCTCCAGTGGCTCCAACAATGGCCAGATTCTCGTACACGGGCGTTTCCTGTGGGGTTAAACAAATTACCTGTATGGATCTTAGCGGATATCCAAAACCTGCATTATAGATTCTCGCCCCGGGACACATCAACGCGTAATGAGGTTCATTCGGGCGGTAAGGCACGCCAAACAGGAAGTAGAAGCGTCTCGAATTTCCGGGTAACCCTTGGCTTCATGGTGCGTTACCGAGATTCTGCCGGGGGCATGAAATTCTTTCAGAATTAATGCGGTTTTTGCGAGAAAAACGATCGTTTGCCCCCCTGCCCTTCCCTTTAGGCAGCTTCTGGGATGGGATCTTTCTCGAGTTTGCTGCGGATCGTGGCTTCAAGTTCTCTTATGATCCAGGGGCTAACGAAAGCTAGATTGCCGATCAGCATTACAAGGCCGAAGGTAATCATGCCCATGCAAATGGCAATTCCCAGGTGTAACGGGATCGCCATGAAGAGTACCAGCGGTCGCGTTAGTCGCGGCCAAATCAGGACGCAGTAGCTGAGTTCCCACGCCAACGAAACTTGGGTCATCAGCGCGATCAGTAGCGGATAACTGGCCAGCCAGGTCATGTCCATCGATTGGTATTCGCTGTTAGCGACCGCGCCCCACATGGCGGTGCCTTCCCACCACGAATCGCCGAGCAGTTTTCCCGTGCCGGCGAACAGGTAAATGACACACATGTGTAGCTGGATCAAGCGTATCGAAACATTCGCGACGGTGCTGGTCGTGGGCTGCTTTCGCTTGGGGTAACGCCACTTTTCGATCAAGCGGTCTAAGCTGTAGGCCTCCCCTGCCCCGCCCAGCATTAAGTACATTGCCAGCATGACGTTGATTTGATCGAGACCGAACAATGCGCCCGGTGCCCGATGCGCGTAGCTGACAGCAATGATGAACGCGAGAATGCTTGTGACGCGTGAATAAAAACCGAGGGTAAACATCAGCAGGATGACCAGTGCCGCGATGTGGACCATCCACAGCATGGCCGGGTTGCCGTCGAACAGCCACAGGTAGCTGAACGCGAACGTGCTTCCCTGGTGCATCCGATCGACGAGATCCGCCGAGAACCTCCCCTGCTCTCCTATGAAGCCGGTCAGGTCGATCGACCAAACCAGATGCGTATAGAACAGCATGCTGCCGGCGAAGATGCGGACCAGTCCGAGGGTCGCCGGATCGGTCGGCCGGAACCAGAACCCATTCCAGCCATCGCGTATGCCGGTATAAAGTTCTTGCAGGTAGGTCTTGATCACAGTCGATCCTCCGGCTGAACGTTGTACACCCCGAGGACCACTTCTTCGTAAAGCGTTGAATCGTTCAAGGGACGACCGTTGGCGACATCTTGCGGAAGCGGAATGGCGTGCTGCACCATCACGATCCGAATCTTGGTCGCTTCGGGGTGTTGGCGCGCGAGGTAACGCGAGATCGAATCGAGGTAGGCATCTCGCAGTCCGGCGACTGCCTGGAACTCGGCATGGACACTAGGCGGTGCTTCCGACGGCGGAGGCTCGATAGGCACATTGGCCGTGTTGAACATCGACTCGCTGATCATGAAATGGCGGTGGTACAACAGCCGCGGCCAGTGTTGGTCGAGGCTGGGAAAGGTGCCCTCGCCGATCTCTTCATCCGCTTCGTCGAGAAGCTCGTACCGTACCAGGTGACTTGGGCCTGGGTTGGGTGCAAAGAATCGATAGCCGTGACCGCGGAGAAACGTCGCATGTAAGTAAGGGGCTATGAACTGCTCGGTTCCTTGGGCCCAATAGCTTGACGGTGGAGGGGAAGCGCACGGGCCGACAAAGAGTGCCACCAGGTGAATCAGCAGTAACACACTGACAAAACCACGAAAGCCTGAGCTCCAGGCAATTCTTGGCGTGGCAGCCTTCGCTTCGGCGGGTGATTGGGGTCGATCGTTCATGGTATTTAACGTATCGACCAAAACGACCAGAAAGGCTGCCTGAAATCGTAGGGGTTCAGGTCAGCCGATTTACAAAGAAAAAACCCTCGCCTGAAGTTTATCCAAGGCGAGGGTTTTATTGTTTAGTCAAACTATTCTGGCAAGTTCGCTACTAGAGCGAAGCAACCGAATCAGCGTTGAAGTCGAAGTTGATCTGCATTTCTTCACCACCGGTCAGGTCGATGACCTTACGCTGGGTGATTGGCGTTCCGTTGCGAAGGACGGTCACGACGATGTCGTAATCCTTCCAGGTTTCGCCTGTCGCCAGAGCAACGGTGCTGAACACACGCTGGGCACCCAGGGTACGCATTTCGTTGCCAGCCAGGGTAACCGAGGCGTTCGCAGGAACGTTCAAGGTGACCTTGGTTTCAACCGGAGCACCCACAACTTGGGTTTCTGGCTTAGTTTCTGGATCGAGTTGGAACTCAAGTTCCTTCGCTTCACCAGCGGTCATCTGAAGCTTCTTCACTTCGCGAACGAGACGACCATCGACACGCATTTCAGCGCGGACTTCGTACTCGAACTTGTAGCCTGGTTCCAGGTCACGCGAAACGAAGCGACGGATGGTACCGGTGCTCGAAGTGACTTTGTCGTTGACGTAAATCGTGGCACCTGCGGGAACATTGACGTTGATGACAGCGTCGTTACCGTGGTAGGAAGCCGATTCAGCAGGAATTGCTGGTGGCACGTCCGCTGGGACATCGACTGCAGGAGCCGATTCAGATGGCGTGTAGTACTGGTAAGTCGCACTCGAACCACCGCTGCTGCCGCCGCTCGATGCGCCGCTGCTACCGTAGCTGGAGCTGCTGCTGCCACCGCTCGAACCGCCACTGGAACCCCAGCTTCGCTTCACGCGATGGTGACCGAACAAACCGCCACCACTGCTGCCGCCGCTGGAACCCCAGCTGCTGCTGCTCGATCCACCGCTGCTACCATAGCTGGAGCTGCTGCTTCCGCCGCTGCTGCCGTAAACCTTGTCGGCACGGTGGTTATCCCACCAGCGCTGGAAGATCCCGCCACGCCAGTTGCCACTGCTGGCACCGCTCGATCCGCTCGAGCCACCACTGCTGGCGCTCCAAGAGGAACTGCTCGAACCGCCGCTGCTGCCGCCGCTCGATCCCCAGGAACCCCAGCCGGCCTCTGCCTGGCTCGTGCCCATAACCATGGCGGCACATGCCAGAGCGCCGGCCCACGCAAATTTACGCCCAATGCTGCTTTTCATACCCGGATTCACTCCAACTACCGTTTGTCAAACATGTGATTTTGCATTCGTTGCTAGGCTAGCAACACGCTGCCTTTCTAGAACTTAGCAAGTGTAGGTTTCAATTCAAGCAGAATGGGCAAAATTTGCTGAATAGATAGAATTCGTTGGCGGGTGGTTCAAGGGCCATGAAGTCCCTGCAGCGTAAAGAGTTACGCAATATTTTGAAAGCTCGATGGGGGTCTGGGTGGACACCCCCTTTTTTAACGAGCGGCTTCGATCGAGAGGTTATCGACGTACATCGTGCCAACCGCGCCAAAGTTCGTAACCCGAAACAACGCTTCACGCGTTGCAGGCGGAACGTTGACAATCTTACTCACTTCGTGCCAGTCGAGCGAACCAATAAACGGGCCCAATGCCGCTTTTCCCAGTTCGCGGCGTTGTTCGTCGTAAAATGTGATCACCATCATCGGCGCCAAGGTTCGATCAGGGCCAAGTCCCATCCCATCGACCTTCGCCCAGCCATTGATCTTCAGCCGTTGCACCTGTCGGCCGTCGAGTGCCAGCCCTTGCAGCACAAGCGCAACACGCCCGGGATCGGCGTTGGAAAGCTTCAAGCATTGCGTTCCGCCTGGGGAACTCGAATCTTCCACGAGTTCCAGTTGGCGTTGATAGTACCAGCCGGGGACGGTGCCATTTTCTGAGAGCTTTTCTTCAAAGTCTCCGTTTGTTAAACGTGGATTGGCCGGGTCTGGCTTCACCTGGCGTCGCGCTTCTGCTTCTCCGGTCATTGGCACAAATAGCGTTGGACGCAGAGGTTCGGCTTCAAGCTTGCCATCCTTCTTAGTGAACAGAACGAGCGTTTGTTGGTATCGCTCGCCGACCGGAATGATCATGCGACCCCCTTCTTTGAGCTGATCGACCAGGGGCTTGGGCACGTTTTCGGGCGAACACGTGACAATGATCTTGTCGAACGGAGCATACTGCGGCCAACCCAGGAAACCATCGCCTACTTTGGTGTAAACGTTGTCGTAGTTGAGTCGCTTCAGAGTGCGGGCCGCTTTGCGTCCGAGCGGTTCTTTGATTTCGATGCTGAAGACCTGTTTCACCAGCGGACTCAGGACTGCCGCCTGGTACCCACTGCCGGTTCCGATTTCCAGCACCTTGTCGGTGGGGCGTGGATCGAGCGATTCGGTCATGTAGGCCACGATAAACGGTGACGAAATCGTTTGATCTTCGCCAATGGGCAGCGCCATATCGTAATAGGCTTGTTGACGTTGATTCGCCGCGACAAACTCGTGCCGGTGCGTATTGCGGATTGAAGCGATGACGCGCGGATCTTTGACGCCGTTGGCGACGACCGCCGTTTCTACCAACCGGTCGCGAGCCGCCTCGTAAGGATCGCGGGCCTGGGACGCAGGGACAAACGTGAGCGAGACGAGTGCAACAACAGCACAACAGATGGTCAAACGATTCAATCGAGTCATGAGCTTGGCAGGGTAAAAAGAGGGAAACTCTAGTAGGCCTACGACCTCTCATTATAGGTTGTTTATGCTCGAAACACGCCTTTTTACCGACTTTTTTACAGGTCCGTCTTGCTTTGAAGTGCTCGCTCTGACTTGCAGCCGGCAGGCTGGAAACTGAGAATGTGTCTTTTCTGTGCCCCCGTTCGATGGAAAGACCGTCCCATGCGTCATAACCCTGTCAAAGCGAAATTGAAATCAGGCCAGCCGACTTTCGGAACATGGCTGTCGCTGGGGGACCTGTACGCCTCGCGGGTTCTGGCTCGCATGAGTTGGGATTGGCTGGCGCTCGATATCGAACACTCCGCAATCGACTGGTCTCAGGCGGCGATGATTTTTGGTGCGGTGGCCGATGCCGGCAACGTGCCGCTGGCTCGGATCCCTGATCATGACCACACGACCATCAAGCGAACACTCGACGCAGGTGCCTGGGGGATCATTGCCCCGATGGTCGATACCGTCGAGCAGGCCCAGCGCGTGATCGCTGCGGCCAAGTATCCTCCGCAAGGCAGTCGCAGCGTCGGCGGAGGCACGCACGCGATGAACTTTGGCGCGACCGCCAGCGACTATTTCCGTCAGGCGAACGACGAGATTTTGGTGATCTTACAAACAGAGAGCCCAACTGGGGTCGAAAATGCCGAGGCCATTTATGCCCTGCCTGGCTGCGACGGCATCTTCATCGGCCCTAACGACCTGCGGGCCCAAATGCGCACCCCGGACGGCACCGACCCAACGCCGGAAGCCCACGAAGCAATGATCCAGCGCGTGATCGCCGCCGGTAAGAAGGTCGGTACACCGACCGGCATGCATACGATGGAGCCAGAAGAAGCGTTGCAGCGAGCCGCCCAAGGCATGCAATTTCTGGCCGTGGGAAGCGATCTGAGAATGATGTCGGTCCAAGCCCAGGCGTCGCTCAAGACATTGCGCCCCGATGGCGATCAACGCGACCTGGCTCGGTATTAATGCCCTAGCCCTCTTCCTTCGAGGGTTCAGTCGTCGGAGGCTTGGTAGCGGCCTGCTGCCCCATGCCTTTGGTGAGGGCCATGAACGCCGATTCGAGGTTGATTTCCTCTTCGCGGAACATGGTAATCTTGTGCTCTGCCTGTACGAGCATTGTGGGCAGGTCGCTGTAATCTTCCGCTTCCTTCTTGAGCGTCACCAACAGGTGATCGACACGCGACTCGATGCTTTCGACGATGTCGGCTTCTTCCAGCACTTTGCCGGCGGCGTCGTTATCGCCGGAGACAGAAACCAGGAGCGTGGTCTTCTGTTTGACCTGCTTCATCACCTCGGCGACCGAAGCGTTCACTTCCAGCACGCCGCGATCGATGATGCCGATCTTGTTACAAACGTCGGCCAGTTCCGGCAGAATGTGGCTGGAAACGACGATCGTCTTCCCCATGTCGCGCAGACGCTTCAGTAGGTTTCGCATCTGAATACGAGCACGGGGATCTAAACCACTGGCCGGTTCGTCCAGCAGCAAAACCTGAGGGTTATGAAGCATCACGCGGGCCAGGCCCAGACGCTGCGTTTGACCACGGGAAAGCGTGTTGGCGAATGCGTTGCGCTTGAATTCGAGGTCGACCAGTTCGAGCATCTCGTTGCATACCCTGGCACGTTCTTTTCCGTTGATACGGTAGGCGGCAGCAAAGAATTCGAGATACTCGATCACCTTCATGTCGTCGTACACACCAAAGAAGTCAGGCATGTAGCCGACCAGTCGGCGAATTTCCTTCGGCTTGGTGTAAATCGAATTGCCGCAAACGTAGGCCTCGCCCCAGGTGGGGTTGAGTAGCGTCGCGATGATCCGCATGGTGGTCGTTTTGCCGGCACCATTGGGACCAATAAAACCAAACACGTCTCCTTGGTCGAGATCGAGTTCAATACCTTTGATCGCGAAAAAATCGCCGTACTTTTTGGTCAGGTCGACAGTCTTGATCATCTCTGGGCTATCTCACTCGGGCTGCGCTTCTGGACGGGATAAATGATTCGCACGTACGACCACGATTGAGCATGGGCGTCGTCGACCGACTGGCCATTGACTTGAATCTTGCTCGGTGGGTTTTTGACTTTACCCACCAAGACGGCTCGGTCTCCTTCGACGTGCGAAGAGAGATCCACGTAACTTTGAAAGCGATTGGATAGACTGGTATAGCTGCGACCGCCGGCGGCGTTATGAAACATGGTGACCTCCATGATTCGCTCGATGTCGGTGCTTTGCCGGTCCCACAGTTCGCCCCCATCGGTCGATTCTTGAACACGACGTCGCTTGAGGACTTTTTCTGTGTTCTGGGCGGACTGGCCTGGCACGATGCGGGCTGTTCCGTTTGCCGGCAGCTTGGCAACAAAGTACGCCCAGCGGCCATGCAAGACATAGCAGTCGGTCAGTTCCATGTTCGTGGGATTGGTCAGCAGTCCTTCAATCAGTTGGCTTTCGCGTTCGTTGAGAGGTTCGTACTGGGTCTCGTTTAAATCACCCCACCCCCGACCCATCAGCGTTTTGGACGACCAGATCTGAATGGGCAGCTCTTGCAGCGATACCTGAGTCGTGTCGTCGGCTCGCGTGAAATCGAAGTCGTAAGGAGTAGGTACCGTGGAAATTGATTGACGAGCACTCATGCCACCCAGACCTGAGCCAGCGAGCCCTTGCCAGCTGACCAGTTGGTTCCAACGACGAGAGGGAAGCGAGGTTGGCTGGATGTCGACTTCGTATCGCAAGGAATCGGGGCTAAACAGATGGAACCAGGTGGTAGATCGCACGAGCTGGCTTTCCAGGTCGATGTCGACGACCTCGACGTGATTCATCTTCAGGGAGGTCCCCTTCCACCAGGTCGCCAGCGACCAGATGCCGGCACTGGCCAGCAAAATCAGTGCAGGAAAGGTTACCCAGGTCCATTCCATCCGCAGCCCGAACTTACGGAGAAAGAAGTAGTCGCCAGGGCCGATCAAGGCCAGGTAGGCGATGATGATGGCCCCAATCAAAAAGAATGAAACGCTACGAACGCCTGGGAATTGGTCGAGCGCCATTCGCAACTGTCCGGCGATGTCGGTGTAGCCGAAGTGAGCCACGCTGCTGCCGGACTGCATCGAGGCCTTCGACGTGTCCAGATGGTCGCTGATACTTTCCAAAAGAAGCTTCAGCAGCGGATCGCGGCCTGGCCAATCGGCAATGGGTGGAGCAGAGAGGTCGAACGCGAAGAACTCGACGATACCAAACCCTTTCGCACTACGAATCCACAGGGGAGTCGATGCCTGACGCGATCCTTCCTGAACGACAATGATGCCGGTGGGATCTTGTAGCACGGCGATCGGCAGCGGCTTTTGCACGGGGCGATCGACGTGCGCAACCGTGTTGATCCGCGCTTCCAATTCGGTCGTGTTGCGTATCTGCTGCACTTGGTCAAAGGTTCCCGGGCAAAAAGGAGCCAAAGGCTTGCCTGGGCCGATCAAGTCGGTGGCCCGGTCGCCTACCGAAAGGGTCATCTTGCCGCCTAGCTTGAGCCATTTCTCGATGGCCGCGAGTTGCTGCGGCTGCATGGCGTTTGCCTGGGCCGGATCGTTGGCCATCCAGACGATATGGTCGACTCCCTCGAGCATGTACCACGCATGTGGCAGTTGGGCCGTGTCCGTTAGGGAAACGAACGTTGTTGTATCGCTGAGATCCGAGGCATAACGCTGCAGGG
Organism: Bremerella alba; assembly: GCF_013618625.1. Classification (NCBI taxonomy): domain Bacteria; kingdom Pseudomonadati; phylum Planctomycetota; class Planctomycetia; order Pirellulales; family Pirellulaceae; genus Bremerella; species Bremerella alba. The sequence continues at coordinate 133,504 of NZ_JABRWO010000008.1, forward strand.
CTTCGCCTAGTCCGACATCGGGGCCGATCTGCAGAAACAGACGATTCGAGGCGGCCACTGGCTCGGCCAATTGCGAAACGGCGACCTCGCGGATCGTGGTCTTGGTGCTACTGCCTTGGCCGGTAAGGAACTGGAATTTGAGCGCGGAGTTTCGTCGGCCGATTTTCAGAGGGACCCGATACAAAAGGGTGTCGTCTGTTTTCTCTGGCGCGGTCGCCATGATTTCGGTCGGCACTCCGTCGCTGTCTAGCGCAATGATCGAGACTTTGGGCGGCGAAGCGAACGCAGCGGATGGAACCTCCAGGCGAACCTCAGTCCAACTGCCGAGCTTGAAGTGACCGGCGATGCCCAACTGGGCGGTCAGATCTTGGAGGCCATGTTCGTTGGCCACCCACGAGCCTGGCGCAGAGGACTTGGGTGAGGACGATTCGTCTGATTCTGCATAGACCGATTCCCAAGAAGCGAACAGGCAGGTCAGGCTCAACGCCGTGACCAGACAGAAAGAATAATAGGTTGGAGTGCAACTCCGCATCGTGATACCAAAACAAGCCGCAGCTTGTTCTCTTTGTGTTTTCAAATTTCGGATGGTCGGGCTTGTCAGGCCAATTTTAGGTGCTCTTGCGGCGGCTTGCTTGGGTTAAACATCGTTAGGATCGAGCAAAAGCCGTGCAGCAAACTATTTAGGATAATCGGCCCCTGCTATTTGGGCGAGTCAACGCACACTGCGGTCGACCGAATTTTGCCGGAAGTTAACACCGCATATTACGGTTTTTCGGCGTCATCACAGGTACAAGCGAACTTTCCGCACCCTGGGCAGCCGCTGCCATATTTTTCGTTCAACGCTTCCGCTAAATCAATTCCGGCGACATTCGCGATGGTGGCCAGCCAGGCGATCACATCGGCGAACTCCTCTTTCCGCTCTTGGTGCGTGCCCCCTCGAAGTGCGGAGGAAAGCTCCCCCACTTCTTCCATCAGCCACATGAACGTCCCTTCGATTCCGCGCGTTTCATCTTTTTCGTAATACATCTCGCGAATCAGCTTTTGCAACTGACGGAATCCAACGTCGTCGGAGTTAGTCTGTTCGGGGGGATTTTCAGGCGAGCTCATGAGGTCTCTCAATTAGTCGTCGAGGATGGCTTTCGCGGCTGCGTTGTCGGGATCAAGGTCGAGAACGCGCTGGGCTACCTTTTGGGCCTTGTCCAGGCGTCCGGCCTGGTGGTAAAGCTCCGCGGCTTCGACCGACCACGATACCGTTTTTGGCCGCAACTGACCAGCAACCTCAAATTCGCGCGCTGCCAAATCCCACTTCTTCTGACCGCGATAGGCCTGGGCAAGTAACGCATGGGCATCGGCATCGGTCACTTGGATACCGATCACTTCGTACGCCCACTTGGCCGCTTCTTCCCACGACTCTTGTAGGAGGAGGATCTCGGCCATCTTTTTCCGTAGCAGCACATCGTGATGTTTCTGGACCGCAATCTTGGGTATGAGCTGCAACAACGCTTCGTTGTCCTTTTTGAGCAGATGGATACGAAGGATCGATTCCTGCCAATCGAGTTGGCCTGGTTCTTCTTCGGCCCCACGCTGGTATAGCTCTAACGCTTCGTCAAAGCGTTTTTGTTTGATACGCAGTCCGGCCAGCAGCGCGACCGCGTTGCGTTCAAAGCGAGGACTGCCGGCCGCCGTCTCGAACTCTTCAATCGCCTCTTGGGTGTCGCCGATGATTAGGTAGAGCCGCCCTTGAATGTAGTGGGCCAAAGGCTGGTCCTTGTCGGCGGCCAGCGCGTTCTTGGCATGTTTGCGGGCATCGGGCAGTGCCTTGCGTTTCAAGTAAATGTATGCCAGTTGAGCCTGAGCGTCGGCATCCTGGGGGTTCTCGTCGACTGTTTGATAGAGCTCGGCAAAGGACTGTTCGGCCTGGGTGCTGAGCTTGACCCCTTGCACTTCTTTCTTCAAGAACGCGACATACTGCTTCTCGAAATCGGCTTTGTCGATTTGAAACTCGTCTTGCAGGATTTCATCGGTCGTCTGGTAGTTGCGGTAGGCGGCCAGCATTTTGTCGAGCGCGTCGGGGCCGAACTTCTGTTGGATGAACTGCGAGTAGTAATAGGCCTGACAATAGGCCATGGTCCAGTCGTCCTGATCGCTGGGGCGAATGAAACCATAGTTGATCGTATCGAGATTGAAGACACGGTCTTCGGCTAGACGACGCGCGAGCAGCGGCTTCCATTCCGGTGGACGCTGTTCACTTTCGTACGAGACCGCCAAGGCCTCGGTGAACCAATGCGGAATGTTGAAGTCGGTTTGCTGCAGGTTCACCACATGCACAAATTCATGACGAATTACGTGCGCCCAGTTGTAAGCCTCGGATACGGAATCGGGGGAAGCCAGGGCAATCATTTTGCCGGCACATGCGCCGACCGTTCCGATATAAGGCAGCCCTACCATGCGAGCGCTGAACCAGCCGTGCCCGCTGGTGTTTTTGGCCTGGTTGAAAATTTCGATCAGCGACTTGTCTTTGGGGGTATAGCCTAAGCCTTCGCATACCTTGGGATAGACGTTCTCTTCCAGGAATCGCGACATGTAAACGGCCAGCAGACGATCCTTCGAGGGATCGAAGCGGATGATAAAGTGATCGGTTTCTATGGTTTCGTACGTCGCCAATACGTCTAGCACTTCCAGCGAGTTCTTCACGCGAACGTTGAACGGATCGGCCTCGAACGCTTCATCAAGCACCTCCTTGGCGGTCCCCTCCTCTCCCATACGCATGAGGACCATGCCCAGGTCGCCGTGTACGCCGATCAGCTGCGGCATCCGCTGCCGGGCTTCTTGCAAGTACTTCACCGCGTCGGGATATTTCCGCACGATATCGCATCCATCGCCCAACGCCGCGTAAAACTCGCCCAGGTTGGGATGCGTCTGTTCGACTTGGGTTAGAAGTTCACCGAAGCGGGTAGCCTCGCCGGAGTCCTCGTTTATCAGTTCACTACCGTCGTCGGCCAGCATCGCTGAAGCGAGATATCCTTGCGACGTTTGATTGTTCGGGTTGAGTTGGACAACTTCTTTCAAGATTGCAATCGCTTGCTCTGGCCGAAAGTCGGTCAGCTTGGCCTTCCCTTGAACCTGCTTGGCTTTGACATGCTGCGGATTGATACCGAGCGCTAATTCCGCCGTCCGCAGCGCGGCGTCGACGTTGTAGTTGCTCAGTTCGATCGCCCCTTTCTGGGCGTAGATGTCTGCGCTGTTGGCATTGATGGCCAATGCGTTGTTCAAGTGCTTGGCCGCCTCGGCCATGTTGTACTTCTCGGCGAAGAGCTGCGCCATGGCAAGTTCCGCTTGCCAGAAATGGGGATCGCGTCGCAGGACGTCCGGGTAGAGGTCGTTCACCAGGAATTTAAACTGGCCGCTGTTGCGTGTCCAACGAGCGTATTGCGATGCGGCTAGGCCTGTGTAGTACAGATCTTCGACCGAGTCGAAGTTGTCGTGCTGATTGTAGAAGTCGACGAACCACTCGTACCCTTGCTGCGCTGCTTCAATATCCCCCTGCACGCGAGCGAGTTCGGCATGCAGCCAACGGGCGAGTGTTTGCGAATTGTCGAGCGCTAACGCACGCTTCACGTTTGTACTGGACAGTTCCCACTCGCCCCGTTCAAAATGCAGACGCCCTGCTTCGGCCAGCAGCGCGGCCGTAGGTTGAGAATCCTGCACGAAGGTGTTGACGGCAGCGAGGGCTTCATCCCGTTTGCCTTGCGAGTCGAGACTACGCGCCAGCAAGATTACGGTGGGTGCGTCCGTCGGTGCGTCGCCGATCTTCTCGACGACTTCCGCGTAACGTCCTTGCTGAAGATTGGTGCGAAGTGTCTTCACGTCGTCAGAGATCGCGAAGTCGCAGTTCGAGAACGTAAACGCTACGGCCAGCAGTGCAATGGCGGCGTTATGGATGGTCAAGCTAACAGGCTCCTCCCCCTCCCCTGCCCTGTCCGGCGAAGAGGGAAAATTTTAGAATACAGTGTCGCCTTTATTCTAGCTGTACGCGTCTTCCAGGGCGAAGGTTTTTGCCCAGATCACGAGTTTGACCCCATGTCTGATTTTCATACCGTTGCCAAAGTTGGAGATATCCCCGAGGGGCAAGGTCAGGCCTTCAATATTGGGGGACGTACCGTCGCCGTGTTTAACACCAAAGAAGGCTATCAGGCGATCGACGATTTTTGCCCGCACATGGGGGCGTCGCTTGCTTCCGGCCCGCTGGAAGACGGTGTGGTTGTCTGTCCGTGGCATGCGTGGGGGTTTCAGCTGTGCGATGGTGCCTGGCTGGATAATCCCAAGATCAAGGTCGATTGCTTCGAGGTACGTGTGGTCGACGACGAGATCCAGGTTCGGGTGAATGAGAAGACGAACTAGTACCGTCCTGCTGATTAGGTGTGCGTTTTCAGCTTGGCTTCGACCTGCGTGAGTATCGCTGCGTCGGCTTCATCTTGAAGGACGCCGGTGGCTTGCTGCCAACTGGCAATGGCTTTCTCTTTCTTTCCGAGCGCTAGGTAGGCATCTCCCAAGTGATCGAAGACGGTACCATCTTTGCCATCGGCGAGTTTGGCGGCGTGCTCCAGGGTAGAAACCGCTTCCTGGTACTGCCCCAATCGAAAATAGGCCCAGCCGAGACTATCGAGGTAAGCGTAGTTCTCAGGCTCGGCCGCGACCGCTTTCTGAATCATAGCGAAACCTCGTCCGAGGTTCGTTTCGTGATCGATCCAGAGATAGCCGAGGTCGTTCATGGCTCCGGTGTCATCGGGGAATTCGTCGAGAATCTGTTCGAGCCATTCGGTTGCTTGGGGCAAATTGTCCTGCTGTCCGGCAATGACGGAGAGCAATCGCTTGGCGTCGCGGAGTACCTGACGGGTCTGCTGGTTCTCGAAATCGTCGGCGAACTTCTCAAGCAACGTGCGATATTCTTTCAGCGCTTCTTCGCTTCGGCCGGCGTGGTACAGGGTCCAGGGAATGCGGCTCCGCAAAAGGGCCGATTCTTCATCCAGCAGCGCGGCACGCTTGGCCGTTCGCAGCGCGTCCGACGTTTTGTCCTGCATCTCTAGCGTTGTTGCCAGGTAGAAATAGAACAGGGATGTTTGGGATTTGGGTAGGCCCAATCGAATGGCCGCTCGAAAGGCTTTTTCCGCGATCGCTTCCTGGTCACCGCGGAACGCTTGCAGACCGAACTGCATTAGAAACCGGGCCTCTTCCTGGTTGTCGAGGTCCGGGAAAGCGGCCTCGGCCCACGACCAGGCAGGGTCGCTTTGCTCGGCCAATTGATAGAGTCGGGAAACACCAATTCGCTCGTTCAACGAACGATCGGCAGGCGTGAGCGACTTCAAATAGGTGGCCAGTTGGTTCCACTTCTTTTGATCATCGATCAGTTTTTGGAGTGGCTCGGCGATCGTATCGAGGTTGTAATTTCCATCGAGCGATGTTGCTAACAACGAGACCAGCGAGGACCAATCGGACTTGGCGATGTAGGCCCGGCAGAGATGGTTTAGCGCGTCGGCGTCGGACTCTTGCTCGATCAGGGGTGCCGAGACGGCGATCACGTTGTCCCAGGCTTCCTGCTGGGCGTAAAGGCTGGTCAGAAAGTAGGCCAGCGGTGCGAAGTCGGGCGAGTCATCGTGTATCTTTTGTAGTCGATCGATGACTTCCACTTGCGCTTTCGCAGGACTGTCGGCCATCTGTTGGCGGACTTGCAAGAGCAATGAATAGGGCTCTTGGCCGGCTACGCGATGATCGGCGTTAAGGTATTCCTCGAGCTTGCTTTGGGCACCGGCCCAATCTTTACGAGCGACGAGAACTTTGGCCGAGTGAATCAGGTGGTTTTCAGGGCTGGAGTCGATCTCTTCACCCTTGGCGAACATCTCGGCTGCCTTGTCAGGCTGATCGGCTTGTAAGTAAACATCCCCCAGCTTTTCATAGGTCGATCGAAGCCCGCCGTTGGAAAACTGCTCGACGACCGCATCGAGGTCGAACTTATCAGGGTCGCCAATCATCTTCGCGACCTCGCCGGCGTGACGCGCGGCCATCTTGGGTTCGTCGTGCGATTGGTAGATGCTGAGCAAACGAAAATGGATGCCGAGGGCCTGGGTGTGGGCTCCTTCTTTCTTTAAGAGAGCCAGGGCTCGTTCGTAGAGTTGAATTGCCCGCTCGGTTTGGCCATCTTCCAGGCAGTACTGGGCGACGCGCTGCACGGCATCGGCCGTCATCGTGTTTTGATTCTCGGCCAGTAAAATGGCGTATCGCGAAGCGATTTCGTTTCGCTGCAAAAGAAAACCCAGACGCACGATCTCTTGCAGAATAGTCGCCGAACCAGGGCTCAAGCGGTAAGCACGCTGATAGGTTTCCAGGGCACCGGCCACGTCGCCGCGATGATCTTGAAGGCGAGCTTTGGTTAGTAGCGTTGTCAGGCGTAAACGATTCTTGGCCGATTCGTTACGAGGGGTTTGCTCGACAAATGGCTCTGGGAGCTGGGAAAAGGGAAGCTCGTCTTTGCCAGCGTTCGTAACAATAGCTTCTTCGGCCGAGGAACTTTCGGCAGCCATTACGGACGCGTAGTTGACATTCCCTAGAACGATAGCCGCAAGGACGGGAAGCATCCATGAACAGGGACGGTAGATCATAAGACCCTCAACCGGGCGAGGAGTGGATGAATCGATTCCTTCGCAGCGAATAAAATCTGCGCTGGATCGGCTTGCCTTGAATTCTATCCTGGACGGGAAAAATGGTCCAAGAGGAAACCCGCTACCTCGTTGGGCGGAGGAGCAGTTCTACTTAGGCTTCTTTTTGGTGATTCGGGTCGAAGTTTTCTTGGGGGCGGCCTTTTTGGTGGCCTTCTTCTTAGCCGGTTCTGCTTTAGCGGGCTCGGCTTTGGCCGTTTTCTTTTGGGCGGCCGTGCTGCTGGTCGACTTGGCGGCTTTGGTTGGTGCCGCTTTCTGAGGGGCGGCCTTCTTGGTTGGCGTCTTCTTCTTGGAAGAGGAATCAGCCGCCGCCGCTTGCTTTTTGGGTTCTTCCTTCGCTGCCGCCGGTTCTTCGCTTACGCGTTTGGGGAATCGCGACTTCGCGTCGGGAGCGATTTCAACGAGTAGATCACGAATTTTCTTCGAGAAAGGTGCCATCTGGAAATCGACGGCCAGTTCGTGAACCATGTCCGAGAACTCGACCCCCTTGGTTTTGGGAATGGCCCGTTCCATGCCGGGGACGGCTTGCTTTTCCAGTTCTTTGTCGGTGATCGCACCCAGGACAAACATCAGGTTCAACAGCGCTCGGTCGACGGGAATCGAATGGCCGCCGAGCCCGTGCTGGGTGACGTATCCGACGACAAACGGCGTAGCACCATACTTTTCGATGCTGTCGACGGCCTTGCCTTGGTTGCCTTTTTTCAGTCCTTCGAGGTCGTAAGTGTAGATGGCCTCGAAGACGTTCTGCAGCAGAGTCTTTACACGCGTCGCGGCAGCGTTAGCGGTGGGATGCTTGGAAAACATCTCGGCCAATTCCGGAACGCTGGTTACACGAACTTCGTTCCAGTCGAAGTATTCGCTTTGCAGCGTGCCGTAGCACTGCTCGGCAACTTTATGCGGAGCGTTTTCCAGGATAGCGGAAAACACCAGTTGCTCGAAGATCGTCCGTTTATCAGGACCAGCGGTCGTGTAATGCTTTTTGACGATCTTGTGGCAAGCGGTGAAGACGTTTGCTCGGTTTGCAGCGGCCATGGCGTTGTGTGAAGTCTCTTAGATGTGATGAACAGGATGAAAGGCAAGCGGATTCGCGGGACAACTACGAAGACTCTTTCGAGCCGTCGTCTTCCGGTTCGCTTTGTTCCGGTTCGCTGTCTTCGTCTGCCATTTTTTCATCCGAGACATCCTCGTCTTCCGACGGCGGCAGAACTTCCTTCAGGATTCGGCTGACTTCCAGCGACTGCTTCACTCCCTTGTCGATATCGAATTCGAGTTTGGGGATGTAGCGTGTGTCGATACGGTCCTTGATGCATGACTGCAGGAAACCGGCCGAGCGACGGAGACCATTGAGGCAGAGTTGCTGCTTCTTTTCGTCTCCCATGATGGAAACGTGGACCTTGGCGCTGCGCATATCGCCCGCCACTTCCACGTGGGTCACCGTTACGTCTTTCACGCGCGGGTCGCGCAACTGCGTCAGGATTGCCATGCTGACAACTTCCCGAATCGCAGATGCGGCTTTCAATGTTCGACGAGACGACATAAGTCCTTTCCCCCGTTGTTTGGGGCATCAAGTGGGGTGTTTAGCTGTCCAGGGTTCGAGCGAATTCCTCGACCTTGAAAGCCTCGAGAATGTCCCCATCCTTGATGTCGTTGAAGCCAGAGAGCTTGATACCGCACTCGTAGCCTTCGCGAACTTCCTTGGCATCGTCCTTTTCGCGTTTGAGCGAATCCAATGGATAGTCGCCGATACCGCGTCCGTCGCGGTTGACTCGGATGCGACAACCACGTTCGATGATACCACCCAGGACACGACAACCAGCAATGGTACCGATACGGCTGATGGTGAAGGTCCGCTGAACCAAAGCACGCCCCAGTTCCGTCACGCGGGACTCTGGTCGTAGCTGGCCTTCGAGCAGCAGTTTGATGTCTTCGGTCACCTTGTAGATGATGTTGTAACGGCGAATTTGAACGCCGCGATCATCCGCCATGCTGCGGGCCGCTTCATCCGGAATGACGTTGAAGGCCACGATGACCGCATCCGAAGCGGAAGCGAGCGTCACGTCGGCGACGGTCACTCCACCCACGGTGGCTTGCATCACGCGGACCTTGACTTCCGGGTGGTCGAGCTTGTCGAGTTCTTTCTGCAGTGCTTCGATCGTACCTCGAGTGTCGGCTCGTACGATGATGTTCAGGTACACAATGCCTGCACCGTCGCCGGCCAGGTTGCCTGATTGCAGACGTTCTTGGAAGTCCTCGAACGAAACTTTGACGGTGTGTCCGCCAAGTTTGTCTGCACGGGTACGATCGGATCGCATTTCGGCGATTTCGCGAGCGTCGGCGATATCGTTGAGAACGTAGAACTTCTCGCCAGCGCCCGGAGCCTCGTCGAAACCGGTGACGTTCACAGGGGTCGAAGTCGGTGCTTCTTCCAGACGCTTTCGTGAGTCAAGCGTGTCGTACATCGCTTTGACGCGGCCATAAGTGCTGCCGCACACGACGATGTCGCCGACCTTGAGCGTACCGTTTTTCACGATCAGCTTGGCAAGCACACCGCGGTCGGACTCTTGTTCGGCTTCCAAGCAAACACCCACGGCATCGCGGTTGGGGTTGGCTTTGTATTCGTGGATTTCGGACGTCAGCAAGATGGTTTCCAACAGCGTGTCGATCCCTTCGCCGGTGATCGCACTTGTCTTCACCACTTCCACATCACCGCCCCATTCGGCAGGTAACAGGCCATGCTGCGACAACTGCTGGAGTGCTTTCTCTGGGTTGGCCCCAGGCACGTCCATCTTGTTCAAAGCGACGATAATCGGAACTTCGGCCGCTTTGGCGTGGCTGATCGCTTCTTCCGTTTGCGGCATCACACCGTCGTCGGCGGCCACAATCAGCACGGCAATATCGGTGACGTTGGCACCACGGGCACGCATTTCGGTAAACGCTTCGTGACCTGGCGTATCGACGAAGGAGATTTTTTTCTCACCCTTATCGACAATGTAGGCCCGAATGTGCTGGGTGATCCCGCCTGCTTCGCCACTGACGACGTCGAGACCGATGATTTTGTCCAAGAGAGACGTTTTACCGTGGTCGACGTGACCCAGGAACGTAACCACTGGGGGACGTTCTGCCAGGTCGCTGTCTTCGTCGATCTGATCCTCGATCTGCGAGATGAGGGTATCTTCGATCGTCTCTGGTTCTTTGATCTTGAGATCGACGCCGTGTTCGGCTGCAATCAGCTCGGCCGTTTCGGTATCGAGCATCGCATTGATGGTGACCATCTGGCCAAACGACATGAGTGTTCGCTGGACAACCTGGGCAGGCAGCCCGGTCACTTCAGAGAACTCACGCAGCGAGCATGGCATTTCCAATGCGACGTCGGATTTCCGAGGAGCAGCGGTCGAAACCTTGGGGCCAGACTTCTCGCGACGGGGCCGATAACGGCGACCTCGCGAATCGTCCCCGTCTCCACCGAAGCCTGATCTAGAACGCTTCCGGCCTTGGGTTCGGGCGTCACGGCTACCGGCCATGCCGGCCATACCGGTCGACTTGCCCTTCTTGCGGGCAGTCTTGGAAGGTGTTTCGCTTTCTTCGCGAACGTCTGGCGTTTCAGATACACCCGTCGCGGACTTGCGATCTTTAGACTTCCGCTTCTTTTCGTGCAGCTTGGTGAATTCTTCGAGCGGTGCTTTCTGCCCCTTCTTGGCGCCTTTGATGGCTTCCTTGGGCAGTTGCATGATCGGCTTTTGAGCGGCTGGCTCTTTCGAGACGGTCGGCTGCTTGGGGGCCTGTGCCGTCGGCATCTTGGCGATCTTAACGACCGGCGTTACCTTCTTCGGCTTGGGCTTTGGCTTATCGCGGTCGTCATCTTTCTTCTGAGCACCACCGCCGCTACCGCCACCCAGGGTGCGAACTTTACGCTGCGAACCAATCGCGATGTAGTCGCCGCGGCGAATACTGCGAACCGGAGCGTCCGGATCCACTTTGGCTTTTGGTTTGGCTACTTCTTGGTCGTCGGCCTTGTTCGGTTCGGCATCGTCAGCTGGTTCTTTGGCGATGACCTCTTCTACCTGTTCTGGCTCAGGTGAAGTTTCCGGCTCAGAAGTTTCTGTTTCTTCTGGAGGAGCAGGTGCCGGCGTCGATTCTTCCGCCGTCGTTTCTGCTGGTTGGGCTGGCTCCTCGTTGACGACAGTAGCGTCATTTTCCGCTACTTCTTCTTCCTGAGAAGCGTCTGAACCGTCCTCGTTAGGCTGCGCCTTGCTGCCCAGAGGGCCGCCGAGGGTGCGAATTCGCGAGGGTTTGGCTGGTTGCACCGGGCGTTCAGGACGCATCGGTTCGTCGACTGCCTGGCGGCTTTGCGAGCCGCGGCTACCTCCGTCGCTACCGGAGTCTTTATTCAGAAATGCCTTGACTTTGACGAGTTCGTCATCGTCCAGGCTGGCAAGTGCAGACCCCTTCCCAGTAACGCCTGCACGGTTGCAGATGTCGACGAGTTGCTTGCTATCTACCTGAAGTTCTTTAGCTAACGCGTAAATTCGTATGGGCACTTTGGCCTTCCTGCTGAGTTTACTGGAGGTGACTCGGAGGATGATTACCTCACAACTCACCTTTTACCGGGACCTAATATCCTACGTCCCGCCAATTATTTTGCCAACCACGAGCCAACTTGCTAATCGTTACAATCGCAACTTGGCGAATCCGACAGCTCGCACACGAGTGCGACCGTTTGCCCGATTCGTTTCGTTAGTTGGAACTCATCGGGAAAGGCCTCGCTGCCGAGGGGATACGATCTGGGGGCTCCGCTTAATCATTGCGCGGAGCCATCTTTAAGTTTCTCGTCGCGAATACGCCGACGTTCGGTTTCCATGGCCTTTTCGGCCTCGTCTGCCTTGAGTTCGGCGGCATCACGAATCTGCTCAACCTGCTCTTCGGTGAACTCGCCCATTTCCATCATGGCGTCAGTCTCAATGACCGAGAGATCGTCGTAGGAAAGGAAGCCTTCCCCCACGAGTTGCTCGGCCACTTCTTCGGTGACTCCGGCGATGGACGTGAATCCGGTCACAGCGCGTTCGATCTGCTCTTCGAGTTCTTCGCGGAGCATGATCTCGATATCCCATCCACACAGCTTGCTAGCCAGGCGGACGTTTTGCCCTCGGCGACCGATTGCCAGGGAAAGTTGATCCTCGCGAACCAAAACGATGGCACGACCCATCATCTGGCACAGAATCACTTCCTCGACCTCGGCGGGCTGAAGGGCATTCGTGATCAGTTCTTGCGGATTTTCACTCCAGCGAACGATATCAATACGTTCGCCTGAGAGCTCATCCACGATGTTTTTGATACGGTTACCACGAACACCAACGCATGCGCCGACACAGTCGACACGTTGGTCGGAGCTATCGACGGCTACCTTGCTGCGGTAGCCGGGCTCGCGACTGATGTTGCGGATTTCGATTACGTCTTCGGTGATTTCCGGGATTTCCTGATCGAACAGGCGTTCCACGAACTTCTTGTTCGTACGGCTGAGGACCACTTTCACGCGGCTCCCCTGCTTGCGTACCTCGAACACAACCGCGCGAACGCGATCGTTGGCATGGAACGATTCACCGGGAATTTGTTCACTGCGAGGCAAAATGGCCTCGACGTTATCCAGGGTGACGATCGTTGCGCCCCCTTCACTGCGGTGGACGATGCCGTTGACCATTTGGCCGATCAGTTCGTCGTACTCGTCATGCAGCGAGTCGCGTTCGGCTTCACGGATCTTCTGGATGATGACTTGCTTGGCAGTTTGCGCACCAATGCGACCCACGGTTTCTTCCGGGTCCATCGGTAATCCATCGATGTGTCCGCTGATTGACCCATCTTTCCGATCGATATTGATCACGACCTCGGCCTCTTCGGGATGGTATTTGCGCGAGGCAGATACCAACGCCGATTCGATCGCCTGGAAGACGATTTCCTTGTCGATCTTTTTGTCCCGGTGAATCGCGTCCACGATTCGCAAGACTTCAGATGGATTCATGAGTCCTTCACTTTCAACGATAGGTGCTGCCTGGGGTGCGCCTGACTTTATCAGCCATGGGGAAGCAACCTGGGCAGGCTTACTTGCGGCAATTCACCGCGGATATCCAAATTGTAAGTCGATCTCAGTCTTGCCCGGCAGGCGAAAGACGAAGACCTGTTGCTATGTCAAACCAATGCAGCGAATCGACCCGAAATGCCATGGCGACGGGTCGAGCTTCCAGGTCGCCGCTTAACACGGCACCATTGGCTTTCGCCGTGATGCGGGGCATCTCGACACTGCCAGGTGCACCACCAGGAAGACGAATATGGACATAGCCCGTATCTCCTAGCGATTCGACCAGTTCAACCTGTCCGCGACCTGCCTGGGGGCAGGCGGCTGAAGACTCCTCGGTTAAAAGGATGTCTTCCGGGCGAACACCGAGGACAATTTTCCTCGAACTGCTTGGCTTGATCTCAGGACACTGGTTGGGACCGACTTTCAATTGCACGCCGGAAGCGCGGAATTCAAATTGGCCATTCTCACCGACCAGCTCGCCCTCGAGCAAGTTCATCCCAGGGGTTCCCAGGAAGCTGGCCACAAACCGATTAAGAGGTTTGTGATAAACCTCACTCGGCGAACCGACCTGCTGGAGCACTCCTTGGTCCATCACTGCGATCCGGTCTCCGAGCGTCATCGCTTCGACCTGATCGTGGGTGACGTATATCATCGTCGCACCTAGGCGACGGTGAAGTTCTTTTAATTCTCGTCGCATCTCGACACGAAGCTTCGCATCGAGATTTGACAGGGGTTCATCAAACAAAAAGGCAGCCGGTTGTCGCACAATTGCACGTCCTAGGGCTACCCGTTGACGCTCCCCACCCGAAAGTTCTCGCGGGTAGCGATCAAGCAGCTTTCCAATTCCCAAAGTGCCGGCCACTTGGTCGACCTTCTGCGGGATTTGCTGAAACTGCTTTTCACGCTCTGCGGCGCTTTGGGCATCTCTCAAACGTCGCCACAGACGAGAAATAAAATTCCCTCCGTAGCGAAGCCGCAAACCGAACGACATGTTACGCTGCACCGTCATGTGGGGGTACAACGCATAGTTTTGAAAAACCATGGCGATGTCCCGATCTTTCGGCGAGACGTGGGTGACGTTTCGGTCTCCTATTGTGATATCACCCCCAGAAACATCCTCGAGACCGGCAATCATCCGTAATGTGGTCGTTTTTCCACAACCACTAGGACCTACCAGTACCAAGAATTCTCGGTCGGCGACCTCTAAATCCAGCTCACTAACAGCGGCGACCGTGTCGGAAAATCGTTTACTAACTTGATTTAGAACGACTTTCGCCATGGTTGCCTGCTGCCGCTATAGGTTTCGTTCGATTATCAAACGGAAAACGGCTCTCAAAATGAAAGCCGTCCTACATGCTGAACTTAGTGGCAGTCACAATCCCGTTAAGATATCGGCTACCCCGCTGAGTGTCAACCAACTCTAATGCCGGAAAGGCCGTTTCTGCGGATCCACCGGGATCGATTACACGCCGCGAATCGCGATCGCCGAAGCCTGCCCTTGAGGACTGAAATTCAGACTAACAAATACCCCATCCGAGGTGATTGCTTGCGGTTCGGCCGATACGTTGAGTTGGCATTGGGGGTCTGGGGTTGAATATCCCAGGGTGCCCGGCAGCGACTTTTTCTGCTGGGCTAACAGGCTCCCAATCACTTCTATGACGCCACAACCGGCCCCAAGGTTACCGAAGTAGCTTTTCATGGCCACCACAGGGATATCTTGGGTTTTGTCTCCCAGGAACCGTGTGAGCCCTGCCGCTTCGTCCCAGTCCGATTGCTGGCTACCGAGTCCGTGGGCGTTGATATGCTGTATTTCGCTTAGTTTTATGCCAGCATCGCGGCAGGCAACTGCCATGGCATTGCTAATAGAGGTCGCTCGATCAGGCGTGCGATCGGGATTCCAGCCGGTGCAAATCGATTGACCGATGATTTCTCCCAAAATCTTGGCCCCGCGTGCCTCGGCGTGCTCCAGTGATTCGAGAACGAGCGCCCCTGCCCCTTCGCCGATGATCATCCCTTTGCGGTTGAGATCGAACGGCAGGCATTTTCCGCTGAGTTCGTCCGTTCCTTGGGCAATCGGGTCTTGAAGATACGCGTGGCAGGTACGGGTTTCGTGCACGCGGGTGCCTGTGGACCCGGCGACGATTACATCGGCATGTCCGCGAGCGATCGTCATCATCGCTTCGCCCAGGGCTGCCCCAGCCGAGGCTTCCCGCAGCGTGATCGAGTTATTGGGGCCACGCATGTCGTTGAAAATGGCGACATGACTAGCCGGCATGTTGGGCAGATATTTGAGCAGCCACAGGGGGGTGACCTCTGGTAGGCCTTTTTCTGCCCATTGCTCGAATTGGAATTCGTTCGCTTCATCGACACAAGCCGCAGTCGCTTTATCGAATTCTTCCGGGGTGGTCATCATGTAGTCGGAACCGAAGATGACGCCTGATCTTTCTGGATCGTACGAGCCCAATGCCAGGCTGCTGTGCTGCAAAGCACGCTGTGCGACGGCGACCCCCATTTGGATTTCGCGGCACATCACCTTCAGGTTTTTACGGATCGACCGGGTCTGGTTTTTATCGACTTCACCAAAGTCGGCGATGTTGCCGGTGAAATCGAGGGCTTCGCCGGCGTACGACGAAGGAAGCGCATCGGCCGGCAGGCTCTCGATTTTGCGGATCCCCGAGGTGCCCGCTTCCAAAGCTGCAGAGAAGCTGTCGAGATCCATCCCAAGGGGGCTGATCTGACCCATACCAGTTATGACGACTCGTCTCGATTGCATTCGTACGCCTATCGACACCGGGCAAACTAGGTTGTGCCTAGGGTGTTGGGAATTCTTTATGATGACCCAAAATTTTAGGCCACCGAGGCAGGACTGTCGATGGGAGCTTCACTGCCTTGCCAAGCCAGCAATGGTAGCTTTTTGTCTGTAAGACCAGTTAGCTCGCTACCAGAATGGCTTTAATAAAGACTCGTATCCGGACCCTTTGCGGGGAAGATGAGTCCTTATGGGCGAAATCGTCATATTGGGTCGGTCTACGACAGCTAGTTCTTGCTATTGGTCAAAGTTGCGTCCAAAAGCGGGACCTTCATCGAGAATTGATTCAGACTGCGACTTTTGGCGTAGCGTCCCTCTTCGCAGAGCTTTTCACTTTGAGGGTCAAATGACCAGGCGGTGATGAGATTGTCTTTCGGATGAAAGCGATATAGGCGGAGCCAGCCAGTGCTGTAGTCGCTCAGGGCTTGATGAACGGTATTTCCATGGATTCCAACCGATTCGAGATGCATGGACTGTGTACGGCTTTGATCGCCGCAACAGATGAGAATGAGGTTAGAGTGCTTACGAAAGCATTTCTGCCACATTTGTTCTGGAGTGTTTCCGTTGTCGCCATGCGTTTTTTTCCACTTCATTCGACCTTTGGTAGCATGGATGTAGTCTTCGCCGTTGGTGGGTAATTCTAGCGGGCCCAGTCCCATGTGCGTGGTCACAATCGCTTTGCGATCGGCATGCTGCTCCAATACTCCATCTGCCCATGCAAGGACATGATCGGGAGCGTTGCATTCAAGATGCAGGAAGAGGAAATCAATCCCTTCGGCAGAAAAGAGCTGAAAGCTATTCGCATTGTTGGTGCAATGGCCGGGTAAGGAATCGACAGGCTCATAACTTCCGCCATACCACGGCATCGAATCGAATCGACTTGCGGGAAACGTCTGTTGAAAAAGGGATGAATCGCCTGCCCGGGTCATATCATGATTGCCAACGGAGATTCCATACGGAACACGACCGTGTAAGCGATCCATGCATTTTTGAGCGCATTCCCATTGCTGGGGAGTATTGCGATCGACGATGTCGCCGACGTGGCTAACGAATGAGATGTTGTGCTGCTCTAGGTTCTGCGTGATCCAGTCGATGTGACGAGAGAAAATCGGATTGACCCGTGCATTCTCGCCAGGACGAGAAGCGTCTCGCTGATAAGACTGGGTGTCAGGAATTACGACGATGCTAAAGGTGCCGTCCGGGGTGGCAGGAAGTGTGTCTTGGGCTCTGACCTGTTGGACAAAGACAATGCTGAAGATCAGAAGAGAAGCCAAGGGCATCGACATGAACGGAAGGCGGGAAAGTGAATTGATCATCGCGAGTGAAAGAGGTTCCAGGCAAAAAGGTGAGAGTTGCGTCTAATAAAAAAGCGGTGGAAGCATTTCTAGATGCTCCCGACCGCTGCAAGTTTACTGCAAGTGGACTATCGACGTCGATTCTTAGGGACTTCGATATCAAACTGCGTGTCTTCGATGGGGAAGAGGTTTTGCATAGAGTAAGTGCGGAAAAGGGGTTTCACGATCACTTCTCCATCAACATCCGTACCAGCATCTTGGGAGAATCCACTGATTTCAATCTTGTAGGCTCCGCCGATCAATCCATTTCCATCTTCGGTCGTGTATTGGCCATCTTTGATTTCAAGGAGGGTTGCTGTACCGCGATTGCCTTCCGAGGCATCGGGAACAAACAAGATTTCTCCACCTGGGATCGGGTTCCCATCGAAGTTGGCCTTGCCGGAGACTTGGAATCGCGGTGGACCGGATTGG
Source organism: Bremerella alba (assembly GCF_013618625.1). Lineage (NCBI taxonomy): Bacteria > Pseudomonadati > Planctomycetota > Planctomycetia > Pirellulales > Pirellulaceae > Bremerella > Bremerella alba. Next base: position 150,862 of record NZ_JABRWO010000008.1, read on the forward strand.
CTGCTTCCGCAGCCTATGGCCGAGGCGACACCAGCGAGGATGGTCATGCACAGGATGACCAAGGTGTAGGGTGCTTTGTTGGCGATCATTGAGGCAGCCCTCCGACAGGTGCACTATCGTTTCGGATGCCTAGCTGGCGGTAGATGTCTAGGTCGATTGTCTCTGGCAGGAAGTGAACCGAGGCATCCGCCATAAGCATGTTACATCCGCCGGGGTGAAAACTGCCGAATAGGCGAGAGTAGCCGGTGCGTGAGTCACTGCCACTTTGGGGTTGCATGCCGCCGGTTGTCTCTCGCGAGTTGATCGGCTCGTAAGCGCCGGCCATCGTAACAGGGTGTGGCATCGTAGAGCCTGAGCCGAGACGAATCGAGGAAGACCAACTCAGGTAGAAGGTCGAGGTCGTGCCTGCTTCGGTCAAGTGGTACTTGCTTTCACCTACCAGGAAGGTCTTTGTGGTACCGTCGGTCACGTCACGCATCCGGGTATCGGAATTGGCGTAGATGATCCCATTGGTAAAGAAGACGTTCGAGTTACCGCCGCTGCAGTTCACTTCGCTGGCCGAGCCGCCCCCTTGAACGCCAAAGTAGTTCAGGTTGTTCACATCGGAACCTGCGGCAGGATCGGAAGGACATTGGTAGTTAGGGTTGGGCAGGTACCAAAGGTTGTAATTGGGGTTACCACTGTCAACCTGGCTGGTGAAAGAGGCCGAGAACCTTCGTGTAATGTCGAACTGATCTGAGAGAGCCCTGTCTTCCATGAACGGAAGGATCATGACGGTCCAAGGAGTTCGCTGGGTGGAATCCCCAGTGTTACACCATGTGTCACCGTAGCCTTTGGTCACCTTCTCGTCGACGATACCGCCGGCGGGGAAACGCAGGAAGGTGTCGTGGTAGTTGTGGATTGCCAAGCCAATTTGCTTCATCTTGTTGGTGCACGACATGCGGCGAGCAGCCTCGCGGGCTTGCTGTACAGCGGGCAGCAATAGGGCAATCAGGACGCCGATAATCGCAATTACGACTAGTAGCTCAACCAGGGTAAAACCCTTTGTTCTTCGATTCATTTTCATAAACAATGTTTGATGCCTCAACTACGCCCAATTTCCAAAACCGATACCCCCGTAATAGGTACCCTTGATGGGGGTTTTTATGCTGTCAATGGCGTGTAAATTGACAGTAAGTAAGAATTGCTGGGAACGATGAAGGCGCGATTAAGATAAAGTGTGCGTTGTAACAATTAGCGCAATATATAAAAGAACCACTTAGATATATTTCGTTCTTGCGCTTTTCAAGAAGTAAGAATAAAGAAGGCCGCACTGCTTGGCAGTGCGGCCTTCAATTATCGCTCTTGGGCTGGCTGTTGTTCGATGTGAGAGATTGCTAGTTAGTACCGGCCGCGACTATCGACGGCATTCGGTTGAGCCGTTGGTACTGGGGCACCGGCACCGGTCTTGGCGGCTCCCTTGAATTCTACAAACATCAGGCCGTCTGCCCGAGGAGGCCCTGTTGGGATAAAGCTGGAAAGACTTGGGATTTGGGCAGCTGAAGAGATGCCGGATTGAGGCCGGGCCACGACACCGCAGCTAATGAGCAAGACTTGGTCGGAGGGCCAGCGGAATCGTTCGTGTAACCGCCAGCTAACCATTTGCGGAATCTGGATATCGACGGCCTGTCGCTGGGTCCCTGCCGTGGGAACATCGACGTCGACGGTGACGAACTTCTCGATCTGGTCGACACTGCACTTCAAGACGGAATCGATCATGCGATCGTCCGGCGTCAGAAGTGGGCTGACTTCCATGGAGAAGCCTTCCTCGATCTGGTCGGTCTGTAGTTCGTAGCCGGGGGAAGTTTGCGTTGCGCGAACACCACGGACGAACGAACGGGGCTGAAGCATCGAGATCGTGCTCGACTGGCCATTGTGAATCAGGAGATCGGCCGCATGGTGTTCTTGGAAATCGCTTCGTTGGCGTAGTTCACTCAACAGGACAGCTGCGTTTTCCTTGCTCATCAGCCAGGCTTCGATACCTGGTGTTTTAACAGAGACAGGCTGCATCATGCGATAAGCCAAGCGGCGCCAGTTGGGGCTTTTGACAGTGACTAGGCGAACGCCCAGCTTTTTGACTTCGGCCTGACTATCGACGAACTTGGTGACGACATCCGTAACCACTTCCTGCATTTCAGGCGTGTGATAGACACGAAGTGTGCTTTTATTCGCGGAGAGCATGCCCAGGGGATCGCCGAACCAAACATCGGTTCCCGTTTCGCGAAGGATCCAGTCGATGATTGCTTGTTCGGGCTTCGCTGTGGTGGTAACGCGACTGGTGTACGGTGTGAGGTCATAATCTCGCCACACCTGGCCGGCCCCGTTGGGTAGCTCTTTCAGGCCTGAGGTTACCTTCAACAGGCTGCCTGACTTCGAGACGTTTTCGGCTGGTGGGCTGGTCGGTGGATCGCTGGCATAAGCTGCCGGTCGAACCGTACTGCTGGGAACAGCGGCCCCCGGGTTCCGCCACTGCAGCGAGGTATCGGAGCCAGTCGTTGTCGAACCGCTTACGGGCATGGGGCGGGGTTCCGACTGAGCCGTTGCCACGTGGGTGGTCAATGCAACCAATAAAATGCTAAGTAATGAGCCACGCAACATGATTCGATCCTCCATGATCCGACGCCAATTTGGTCTCGCCAATTCCACTGGTGGCCGAGACGCCTGGTCGAAAGTTGCCGGAGTATAGAAACCGCGTAGCCCTGCGGCAAGGCGAATCGATCAATCCAAGTAAAAGCTAGAAGAAACGTCTCGCTAAAGGAGATCGTTGAGCCAGTCATCGTTGCTTTTCGAGGACGGCTTGCTAGCTGGCTGAGAGGAGCTGTCCGGTGAGTCTGGCGAATCGGACTTGGGCGGCTGGTCGGTCTCGTTAGCGAACAGGTCAATATCGTCGTCATCGTACTCGTCGTCGGGAAACGCGATACGCTCGGAGGATGCGGAAGCCGCTCGGGGCGGCGTAACGACAGGCGTGGCGATCGTCTCGCTGACTCCCCTGCCCCGCCCTGGATTGCGGGCAACCTTGGCACGCTGGTCCATGCGTTCTCGCTGCAGTCGTTCTTCCCGTTTAGGGTCGGCCAAAGCACCAAACCGCCGCATCAGAATGATCCAACCAAACGCGAGGCCAGCTGCCAGGATAAGGCCCACAATGGTTCCACCTAGAGCGCCTAAGAATATTCTTCCTGCCACGACGAAAATGAAACCCACAAAGACCGCACACAGTCCCGATGCGATTAAGAAGTCTCTAGGGGTGACTAGGTCGTGAAGTTGCTCTTCGAGCCACTTTTCCATTTTGGTTTTAGGCTCGTCATCTTTCGCGAGGGCTTCTTCGGTCAGGTCCTCGAAGTAGGCTTCCAGCTTGACGTGCCAGCCGCATCCCTTGCACAGATATTGCTGAGCGGGAATTACCTTGCCGCACTTGGGGCAGTCGGTCGGCTGCGGTTTATCTTCGTCGTAGGCCCTGGTTTCATAGTTGGGCTCAATCACCGGAGCGAGATCGTCGTCGTCGCTCTTGGGGCGAACGACTTGGGTTGTGCTCAAGCATTTCGGGCAGCGGAGCGTCTGGCCGATCAGACGCTCTTCGGCATTGATACCGACACCGCAGCAAGGACAGGTAATGCGAATCATACTCGCGAATTTCTCGGTAATGGAAAGAAACAAACCCTGCGATTGGCCAGAAGCAAGGTTTCCTATTACCGATCATTCCCCAAGCAGAGGAAAAACGCAAGGATTTCCATCGGCTGAGTTTGTGGTACAGGCAGTGAAGACTACTCGGCGTATTCTTTCACAATGACGCAGGCATTGTGGCCGCCGAAGCCAAAGCTATTGCTCATCGCGTAGCTAACCTTGCGGTTTTTAGCTTCGTTAGGCGTGTAGTCGAGATCGCAGGCCGGGTCTGGCTTTTCCAGGTTGATGGTCGGCGGGATAATACCTTCCTGGATGACCTTCAAGCAAGTAATCGCCTCGATGCCGCCACTGGCACCTAGCGAATGCCCCAGCGAACTCTTGGTGCTGGAGACGGCCAGTTTGTAGGCATGGTCGCCGTAGACGGTCTTGATGGCAGTCGTCTCGGCTTTGTCGCCTGGAGGCGTGCTGGTGCCGTGAGCATTTATGTAATCAATTTTCTCAGGCGACAGTTGGGCGTCGTTCAGTGCGTTTTGCATTGCTCGGGCCGCCCCGCGACCTTCTGGGTCAGGCGAGGTGATATGGCCTCCGTCGCCGCTGCACCCAAAGCCAACGATTTCGCCCAGGATGTTCGCGCCGCGGGCCTTGGCGTGCTCGAGTTCTTCCAAGACGAGAACGCCGGCACCTTCGGCCATGACGAAACCGTCACGATCGAGATCGAACGGGCGGCTCGCCTTTTGGGGATCGTCGTTGCGGAAGGAAAGGGCCTTCATGTTGGAGAAGGCGCTGATCCCCATAGGCGTGATACCAGCTTCGGTACCACCAGAAATCATGACGTCCGCTTCATCGTATTGAATCGCTTTGAGGGCATCGCCCAGGGCATTGGTGGCACTGGCACATGCTGTTGCGACGGTGTAGTTGGGGCCTCGCATTCCATAGCGGATCGAGATGTTCCCGCCGGCAGCGTTAAGCATCAGGCGCGGAATGGTCATCGGCGAGACGCGATCGGCGCCCTTGGTCAGGAGCTTCTCGGTTTGCTCTTCAATGGTGGCAATGCCGCCCACGCCAGAACCGAGGATCACGCCGCAGCGGTAAGAATCCTCTTGTGAGAAATCGAGGCCTGATTGATTGACGGCGTCGATTCCCGCGACCATTCCAAACTGAGAGAAACGGTCTAGACGTTTTTGTTCCTTCGAGTCGATGTACTCGTCCGGTGCCCAGTCATGCACGTCGGCGGCAAACTTTACCTTGAATCGGGAATGATCCAGGATCTTAATTTCGTGGACGCCGCTCTCCCCTGCAATCAACTTGGACCAAAACTGATCTAGTTGGCAGCTAAGGGAGGAGACAATCCCCATTCCGGTAACGACAACGCGACGCTTCATGATTTTATGAACGCTAGGAGTACAAGCAGGAAGGAAGAATTCGGCCGACTAGGAGTTCTTGGCTTCTTCCAGATAATCGATCGCTTGACCGACGGTCTCGATCTTATCGGCGGAATCTTCTGGAATGTCGATATCAAATTCTTCTTCCAGTTCCATGACCAACTCGACCATGTCCAGCGAGTCGGCTCCCAGATCGTTCACGAATGAACTGTCGCGGGAAACTTTTTCTTTATCAACACCTAGTTGGCTAGCAACAATCTCTATTACACGCTCTTCTACCGACACGACGTGTCCTCCGTTTTGGGCAAGAGACCGAAAGCTCGGTCTTCTATGGTGACTTAAGTTGGTTTTTTATGAAGTTTCAAGCTCAACAAGATAGATGACCCAAGTAAAACGGGTCAAGGTGGAGACCACCTTATCCATCTTAATTTTCAGGAAACACGCTCTTAGAAAAAATCGAGGGTCTAAGTCAATGTCACTAAGGCGTTTCCAATTCATGCTAGCCAGTCATGCCGCCGTCGACCGTCAGAACCTGACCGGTAACGTAGGCTGCGTGATCGCTGGCCAGGAAAAGAACCGCATCGGCGATCTCTTCTGGCTTGCCCATCCGCTTGGCTGGTATGCGTTTTTTGACTTCGTCTTCGACCGCAGGGCCTAACGCTTTGGTCATGTCCGATTCGATAAAGCCTGGGCAGATGGCGTTGATGGTGACCTTGCGACCAGCCAATTCGCGGCTCAAGCTGCGAGTAAAGCCAATCATACCCGCTTTTGATGCCGAGTAGTTCGTCTGGCCAGGGTTACCCATGATGCCGGAGACGCTACTGATGTTGATAATGCGACCGAAACGTGCTCGCATCATGAACTTCGACGCAGCTCGGCTAAATAGGAACATGCCTCGCAGGTTTGTGTTGATGACGGTATCCCATTCTTCGTCGGTCATGCGAGGAAGCAAGTTGTCGCGGGTAACGCCGGCGTTATTTACCAGAATATCAATCTTTTCCCAGTCTTCGGCGACCTTGTCGATCATCTGCTCGACGCTCTCTCGCGACGTCACGTCGCACGGGAACGCTTCGGCCTCGCCGCCGGCTTCCTTGATCGCTGTGACCGTCTCGGCCAGCTTGTCGGCACTGCGGGCAACACAGGCGACCTTAGCGCCGCGTTTGCCCAGGCCAATGGCGATTTGCTGACCAATCCCTTGCGAGGCGCCAGTCACGATGGCGATCTTGCCAGTTAGGTCAACGGGAAGTGCGTTTCGATCAGCGTCGCTCATGGGGGAATTGCCTAATCTGTTTGATTCAAAAGAGTTAGTGGTCGCTAAGAGGCTCAGGCTTCTACGCTGGTGAATGCAATTTTGCGATTGATCCGCTTCATCAGGCCGCGAAGCACTTTGCCAGCACCGATTTCGTAAAACTCGTCGAAGCCTTGATCGAGTAGGTGTCGCATCGACTGTTCCCAGCGAACTTGGGAGCAGACCTGTTGTTGTAGAAGCGAGCGAATTTCTTCCACGTTGTCGTGCGGCTGAGCGTCGACGTTGGAAATAACCGGGAGTTTTGGGCTTTTGAGTGTGACATTTGTCAGCGCGGCGGTCAGCTTGTCGACCGCTGGTCGCATGATTTCCGTGTGGAATGCACCGGCCACTGGCAAAGGAATAACCTTCATCGCCCCGCTCTTCTCGGCCACTTCGGCGGCTCGTTCGCAGGCATCGTTGGTGCCAGAAACGACTATATTGCCGGGGCAAAGCAGATTGGCGATCTGTAGAATTCCGTCCCCGCGGGCCTCGTCGCAGATTTTCTCGATGGCGTCTTGCTCGAGACCTAGAATGCTGACCATGCCGCTGGGGGTGGCGTCGGAGGCAGCTTGCATCGCTTCTCCGCGTATCTGGACGACCTTCAGGGCGTCTTCAAACTCCATGACTCCAGCGAAGACCATGGCCGTGTATTCGCCCAGGCTCAACCCTGCGGTGGCCTCTGCGGAAAGCAGTACGTCCGGGGATTGATCGCGTAGTTGCGCCAATGCCGCAATGCTGGTGACAAAGAGTGCCGGCTGGCTATGAACCGTCGAGTCGAGCTTTTCGCTGGGGCCTTCGAAGCAAATCGAAGCCAGGTCGTAGCCCAGAATCTCGTTGGCTTGGTCGAAGTACGCTTTCGCGGCCGGCAGCGAATCGTAAAGGGATTTCCCCATTCCGACGGTTTGCGCGCCTTGTCCCGGGAATAGAAATGCGATCTTGCTCATCGCAGGGGGTCCCTTCTCTCCATCAAGCTTCGAAGTCAACAGACCGCTGGCAGAGGTCTACGCATGCGGATGAAATTATCCGAATGGGCATTGTCCCAGCGGTCTTGTGCTCTTGGAAGCCCAGGGGGTGCTTATTCGGCGACTTCGTTAGACGGCATAACGTTGCGGCCCTGGTAGTAACCACATTCGGGGCACACTACGTGGGTCGGAACGGCCACGCGAACGCGACGTTGGTGCAAGCAATTAGGGCAGAAGGTCAACTGACGGGCCTTCAGGCCATCGTGAGCTCGACGCATGCCGGTGCGGGAATTCGACTGTTTTCTCTTAGGTACTGCCATGACCGTGTTTCCAGCGAGGGCTTGACAATGCGTAAGTCGCTTGCCAGCCTCAATTTAGTGCCCTTTGAGCCATTGTGGATTACGCCGATCCAGGGGCCGGTGGGGCTAACGTCCGATGAAAGCCTCAAAACAAGATGAGGCACAATATGTAGGTGGAAACGCGAAATGATACTGGTATTCCGCAGAATCGTCAATAAGCCCAGCTAATTACTGGGTTTGGGATTTTTGTTATTGACGCACCCACGTTATCTTCACAGAATAAGAGCGAACTGAGACTTGATATCAACTTTGTCCAAGCCGATAGCACTCTCACCTTATATGTCCTACCTCAAAGAAAACGTGGTCGAAACGATTTCGACCGGAGACCGTGACCGCACGCTCGTCGTCAATTGCACCGATCGCGATGGTTGCGTCCTTGTCGAAATCCGCCAGCAAAGCTTCGGCGGTCAGCGTGTGGGTTGGTTCACGCAGTCCAGCGTTCAGGTTTCGCCTGAATCCGTGGCGGCGTTAAGAACGGCCCTGGGGATCGCAAGTGCTTTGCCTGAAATAGTTTCGGCCAAGCGAGAGCGTGTCACCTTGAAGGCTGATCGCTCTGATAACGAAGCCATCGTCTCAGGACGAATCGCTTCGTCGTCGGCCCCGTCGCTGCGAGTCTGGCACGCGGAATCGGCTTAGAAGCCCGGTTTAAAAAAAGCATTGTTGGGTAAGTGCCTTGGTTTCGCCTGGGTGTTACCTGGGGTACTTCCTGGGTATTACCACAACAACACTCTTGTAATCAGCTACCCTTTGAACCTTGGTTTAAAGGGTAGTTTATTTTCTTGAAAGCTTAGCCAGCCTTCGACGCACTGCCACCTTTGGCTTGTGCGGCGACACTTGGATCTTTCAGGATCATTGTGAATTCATCGACGCCTTCCTGTTCTTCCAGCAGAATTTCTTCAAGGAGGACGACCAGAGGGCGATTCTTTCCGTCGACCATCGACAGCACTTCTTGGTACAGCTGAACGGCCTTCGATTCAAATTCCAAGCCGTTGGTCAGCATTTCGTATAGGTCGTCGGTCTGCTTGACCTGGTTGCGTTCGATGGTGGGAACTCCGCCCAGGGCAGAAATCTTCTGACCGACGATCTTCGCGTGGCCGAACGATTCCTTCGCGGCATCCAGGAACATGTCGCTGTAAACCTCGCGCCATAGTCCGCTGACAACGAAACCGGCTTGCGAGTACTGAGCGACTCCGGTCCATTCGTGCTTCAGAATCTCATTCAACTTGTCAATTACGGCCTGGTCCATGGTGGTGTCCTTTCATTCTGGCTAAAGAGCGAGCAAGTTCGCTCGTGGGTGTTGCGGTATCACCGTGCGGTAAGCAGCGGGTTCGCTGAGCATATACGGTGCAAATCGCGAGCCTGAACGATTGTTTGGCGGTGGCTATTTCATCGTGTGCAGTCTCAACTTCTCTCCGAATCGTATCACTCGTATCGGCAAAAACTAGAGGGAAGTAACCCTTTGTGTGGTCTCAACTTGCATTTTTAGCCAAAAGATAGTCGCTCTCAACAAGAGCCCTTGTTGAGACGGACCTTGTGGTGAATCGGTCTCAATAAGACAGTCGATTGCCGCGAAAGAAGTTGGCATGCCCAAGTTTGAAGGGACAGCGTGTGAAGCGACAGCGTGTGAAGGGTATCGGCCACGAAGGACAGAGAAATGCCTATGCAGCACGCAAGGGCTCTCCCTGCAAGTTGTGGAAGCTTCCGCCGCCTCTGTGATGAGATCTTCTTTCCCCCCCTGCCCTACCCTCAGGTAGACGCGACCTGTCAAACCTGCCGCATCGACATTGATGCAGAAGCAGTTTCACTTCATTCCGCCACAGTCGTCGCTCGCAGCTGTTTCACATCACGCATCGGTGGTTGGTCGAAGTGGAAAGCTTCTTCTTAGCCGACCTGGAAACCAGCTTGGTATGCATCCAGTATCGGCCGCCGATCGGAACATCCAGCTAAAGCTTATTAAACATGTGTGCGAACCGACCGGATCGATTTATTTTACCAGCACGGTGTAGCCTCAGGTGTACCAATCGAAGACGTTGCCGGCGCGGTCACAGACTTGAGCTAGTAAGGTAGGGTCAAGCATTTCAGCCTGTCGGAAGCCGGCGTCGAAACGATTTGACCAGCCCACAGCGAGCAGTCGGTCGCCACGCTTGTCCAGATTGGTTTGGCCTGGATGTTGGCTTAAAAGCTACGGATCACACCGATACCAGGTACAACACATTTCGGTTGGCGGAAGAAAACTTGGCGGCAACTACGATGCAACTCACCGCCGAAGGTCTACGGGACTTCGAAGACGCGGCGACGAAGGTGGGCGTCTATGATGACGCCTATTCGTAGCATCAAGAGCCGGATGACCGGGATTTAGGATTGAAATCTAGCATTCGTTGAAATTTGTCACTCGACTCAATTTGATAGGTTCCGCGGCAAGGTATATTTCAGGGCGATTTACGTTATTTGTGGGGGAGCGACGATGCAAGTCTGGATATGGATCTGTATTGCGGCAGCGGTCTCTGGCGAGAATCTAAATTTCAAGCATTCAGACACGTGGCCACATTCAGCTCAACCGCTCAAGACCGAAGATCAGGTGCGGGCGGATATTGTCATTGACGCCATGATGACAACACTAGGGGAAATTCATTCCGGTGACGTTCAGATCATTCAGGAAGTTACACCGCGAACCGATAGCTACGCTCGAAAGAATCGGCTTTGGTTTGACTATGACCGCCGCGTTGAACGGTTCGATCAGCAAACAGGTCGATTGGCTCAGCGTATTCGAGTGTCCGACGAGGTCATCTTTCATTTACCGCGAAACACATTTACACCGGCAGGTAGGACACACAAATCGCCAGGATACATTACGGTCGATGTGAGAAAGGACGAAGTGGATGTTCCCGGCACTATTCCCATTGATGTTCGAATTGCCGGATTGGGCAACTTTGCACATCTTAGGAACCATTGGACCTTAGAGGAATTTAGCGAACATCGAGATGCAGAAAGTAGTCTCTTTCCGGCAACGCTCAGCTACATAGATGAGACCGATCCGGATCCGATATTCACAGACCTAGTTTGGATTGGTCCAGTGAGTCAGGGGCGACTAACAAAAATTCTATTGCGACTGGATCGAACTCGGGATTTCGTACCTGTAATAAATGTATTGTTTGTTAAAAACGCAAGCGGAGATTTCGAGTCAATCTCAACCAATACTGCCGATTGGATTTCTGTGAATGACACATGGGTACCCGTTCATTGGAAGGCCACGCTTGCATCACTTGAAATCGTGCACGATCTTCAATTTCATTGGCGCACAGTAAATAGATCGATCAATAAAAAAAGGTTTACCTTAGAAGATTTAGATGCCCCACTAGGAACATCCGTTATCAATGCGCGAAGAAAAGACCGTGTTGTTATTGATCGACGAATTGGTCTGTAATTCGATAAAGAGGAAAACAATGAGTTACGGCATGGTCGATATCGAAGCGGATGGCCCGATTTCTGGTGATTACTCGATGATGTGCTTTGCGGCCTTGCTGGTTGAAATTGGGGGCTTTTTCTGTAGCTTCTATGGCAAGCCGACACCGATTTCTGAGAAATGGATTCTCGATGCTTTAGCGTGTTTGTTTTTCGCGCGACGATAATTCGATGAGGCTTCGCACACCCATCACCCAATAGATGACGCCCAAGGAAATGCCGAAGCACAGTTGACGATGAAACCCAAGAGGGGTTTGAAGATTCGGCTATGAGACGCAGTGCGATTGCCACCGAGAATTGCACCGCATGCTGATTTCTCTGAGATAAGATGTTGATAGAATGTCCTTAGTTGCGGCATTACAAGTCAAAATGCGGGCAAATCATCTTCGGGGAGATAATATCATGGCTCAAGTAAAGAAACCAAGCGTCACAATGCTTTTAATCGTAGGCATTTTGACGTCGCTGTTGGGCGTGGTGGCGATGGGGGCGCCGGCCGTGGCAGGTGCTGCAGTCGTTTATATTGTTGGTGCGATCATGCTGATCGCAGGGATTACGCAGATTGCCATCGGGTTTCAAGCCGACGGCTGGTCGCACAAATTGCTTCCGCTGATTCTCGGTGTCGTGACGACCCTGGGGGGGCTTTCGGTTCTGGCGCATCCGATTTTGGGGATGGAAGTTTTGACGCTGATCTTGGCCGCTTACTTTGTCGCCGAAGGTGTCTGGAAGGTGATCTCTTCGTTCAGCTATCGTCCTGCCCAAGGTTGGCTGGCGATGCTCTTCAGTGGTGTAATTACCTGGATGTTGGGTGCGATGATCTGGACGCAATGGCCTGCTTCCGGCATGTGGGCGATTGGTATTCTGGTGGGTGTCGACCTGTTGATTACCGGTATCGCTTTAATTTGCGTGGCAATGACCATCGGTCAGTTGGTAGACAAGATTGAAGAAACCGCGACGACTTCCGAGTCTCCGGCGGACGACACGGCCCACGCTTAATTGCGTAACGTCGTTTGTTATCGCGGATAGCCTCAATGCGTAGCTATCCGCGATGTTGCGATGGGGAGGGAGTATCTGAAATTCAACTCCCCTTTCGTCTCAGATGGCGAATTCTTCGCTCTCACGTGTCGGCCTGCTGCGGGATCTCGCGAAGATTTACTTCGCCCGGTAAAATGCAGGATTCCCCCGTTCGTTTCAAGCGTCTGTAGAGTTAGTTGTCATGCGGTATGTCATTCTTGTCGAGCAAAAACGTCAGGCCCCAGCGATGTATACGGCACCGGTCGATCAGGACGATGCCGACTACCTACGCCGTGCGGCGGAAACGCTGAAACCTCTCTCGGCGGAAGAGTACATGAATGGGCCGGCGTCCATTTTGCATATGCTGGCACGCTACAGTTACGTCCTGGACGGCAACGACGTCTATTGGTGCGTCGAGTGGTTGCCAGGCATGATCATGATTCGCTTCTCGCGAGGCGGCCAGATGAGCTGGACGGCCCTGCGTAGTCCGGTTCCAGACTTTGGCGGCCGAACCGCTACGAAAGAGGATAAAGATGCCTACGATGCCGATGCCCCCAACCATCAGGTGAACTTGGTCTTCGAGCCGTGGACGGCCCAGTTCGATGAAGACGATCGTAACGCAAAGGGGTTTACCCAGGCCGATGCGAAGACGGAAGCGACCTTCGAGGCGGCTCTCTCCCTGGTCAACGAAATCGGCGAACAGATTGAAACTCAGCACGGAGACAATCTCGAGGCATGGGTTTATCGAGGCGAAGAAGAGGTCGCCAAAATGGTTGGCGACGGGGTTCGTATCGACTGAGTCTATAGCGAGCTAAAACGGAACGTTGACTTCCGCGATCAAGGTCGTCGCTAGGTCATAATTAGGGCGTAAGACCGAGGGAAAGTGCCCTGGTCGAATCTTCATCGAGAATTCGCGTAGTCGCTCGGAATCGGTACAATGGGTGATCTAGCTCGCCCTGCCGTCTTCCCCCCAAGAGTTATCTATGTTGAGATTCGCTGTTGGTACCGCCCTTCTTTTGGTTTTCTCGTCTCCGCTCTTGGCAGCAAAAACGCAGAGGCCGAATATTGTCGTGATCATGGCCGACGATATTGGTTACGAGTGCTTGGGATGCTATGGAAGCAAGGCCTATCCCACGCCGAATATTGATCGCCTGGCTGCGGAAGGGATGCGTTTCGAGAATGCCCACTCGCAGCCGATCTGTACTCCGTCGCGCGTGCAGATCATGACCGGTATTTACAACAATCGGAACTACATTCGCTTTGGATTACTCGACCCCCAGGCAGTCACCTTTGCTAATCTCCTTCGCGATGCCGGTTACCAAACGTGCATTGCGGGAAAGTGGCAACTCGACGGCGGGTTCGAGAGACCCGGCAGTTTTGGTTTCGACCACTACTGCTTGTGGCAATTGACACGGCGTCCTAGTCGGTACCCGAACCCAGGCTTAGAGATCGACGGCAAAGAGGTCGACTTTAAGAACGGCGAGTTCGGCCCCGATGTCGTCAGTGATTACATCTGCGACTTCATGGAAACTCACCAAGATAAGCCTTTTCTGGTTTACTACCCAATGATCGCTCCGCACTGGCCGTTTCTGCCGACGCCCGATCATGCCGACTGGGACCCGACCATGTGGCGGGACGCCGAAAACGAACCAGGCGGATACAAGGGGCCGAAATATTGGGACGCCATGGTGCGATATACGGACAAAATGGTAGGTAAGGTTGTCGATAAACTGGACGAACTGAAGCTGCGCGAGAAGACGTTGATTCTTTGGACCGGCGATAACGGGACGTACCAGTCGGTGGTCACCCCATTTCAAGGAAGAGATTATCGCGGCGGAAAAGGAAAGACGAAGGACAGCGGAACGCATGTCGGTTTCTTGGCGAGTTGGCCAAGTACCATCGAGCAAGGAAAGGTCGCTGCGGGCTTGGTCGACTTCAGCGACGTGCTGCCAACGGTTCTCGATGTAGCTGGGGTCGAAGTTCCTAAGAAGCTAGAAGTCGACGGGGTTAGCCTGGAACCGGCCTTTCATGGCGACCAACGCGACAAGCCGTATATCTATTGTTGGTACGAACGTGATGGACGACGGGGAAAGGCCTCGCAGCACACTCGCGATTCGCAGTACAAAGTGTACGCAGGCGGCGAGGTCTATGACGTGATTCAAGATCCACTCGAAAAGAACAACCTTGCTCAGGCCATGCAGCCTAGCTACGACCCGGAACGTGTCACGATGCTCCGCCAAGCTTTAGAAAAGCACATGCAAGTCACCAAGAATGCCGATGCGAGGCAGAAAACGTTGCAAGGTAAGTACGGCAAGAAGTAAAAAAGGCCCGACGAAGTAAATCGCCAGGCCTTGGGTTGGTAGACCGTAGCAACGCTAAGCGAGCACCACGTCGATTGCAGCTTCGGCATCGGCAATTGACAGGGAAGCGAAACTTGCTTCGCCTGCTTTCTTTTTGCCGACGTGAACGGTGTAAGTTCCTTCCGCGAAAACCGGCGGGCGGAACGTGGCTCCGGCGACACGCTGCGTGTAAATGATTTCACCGGTATCGTCGCTAACGACTTGAACGACCGGGTTAGCCTCGGCGTCGAACTTCAGTTCCGGCAAGAAGCCAACCGGTTTGCGTCCGTCGTAATCGGCGACGGCCACTTGAATTGGCCAGCCCGGGAATTGCTCGGAATCCCCTTTTTTCGCATCCGAAAATCGGGGCCAGCATTCGAGGGTGACCTCTTGGGTTTTCTTGTTGAAACGCACCACACCATAGCCATCGGCTCGCTGCTTCTCGTCTTTGACGTTGGGTGGGTTGGCGTAGGCCATCATCGAGATCTTGTTGCCCAGGCCATCCTTGAAGTCGCCTGTCCACGGCAGCGGACTGTTCGGCACTGGGTTGGGGCCTGGCTTTTCATCTTCGGGATGCCACCAACGACCATAAATCGTGTTCACCAGCGCAGGGCTCGTGAATCCGTAAGGTCCGTCCCCATACTGATCGATGCCATGTTTTACCACGACCCCGAGGTGCTGGTCGCCACACAGATGGATCGCTTTGGCTCGGCGAATTTCTTCCAATGCCTTGCGGCGACCAGTTTGAGGCCACCCATTGCAGTCGAGATCGGCGAGAAGTCGGCCCGTTTCGCTGCCGTGCATATGAACGGCACCACAGAAAGC
Source organism: Bremerella alba (assembly GCF_013618625.1). Lineage (NCBI taxonomy): Bacteria > Pseudomonadati > Planctomycetota > Planctomycetia > Pirellulales > Pirellulaceae > Bremerella > Bremerella alba. The sequence continues at coordinate 166,150 of NZ_JABRWO010000008.1, forward strand.
GGTTTGCGAGAGGACGCATTTCATTTGCACGTCTTCCCAGTCTTGCCCCCAGGTTTTGAGGAGATTGAGCTGACGCTCGCCCAAAAGGACAAGCCCTGGCAAATCGATCGTGGCCGGGTCGTAGGATGGATCGTTGATATGGTCGGGGCGTGGACCCATTTTTGGGATTTTGCCAGCGGGACCACTCTTGAACTTTCGATCTTCAAGAATCACGAAGTCGATGCCACCCACTTTCATGGTGGTAAAGTAGACGGTGATGCCGCGCTCGATAGGTTCTGCATCCGGCGGGTCTGGCAGGTGCCAGGACTGTTGCCGCTGCACCATGTTGACGTACTCGGCAGGAAACATGAATCCGCCGTCCGCATTGCCTGGCAAGGTCGATAGCCTACCGTTCTCGCCCCATAGGTTGGGCTGGCCGACATCGTGATCGTCTGGTGTACAGATCGTGGGTCGATCTTTGATGACATCACGAAACTGCAGACCGAACTCGATCCAACCAGCTGTATGTTCGGTATGGCGATAGGTTTGATCGCCTGCGAAGAACAGCAGATCAGGATCTTGGTGCAAGAGGTTCTCAACGATCTCGTGTCGCTCTCCGGTGGTACGACTCGAATTGCAGGACATGTTCGCGACGACGATCGTTTCTTGGTCGATCGGGTCTTTGCGGATGGTGCCCTCGAACATGGCCTCGTTGCCGTGACGCACCCGATATGGCACCGTCTTCGAGCCGTCCCAATCTTCCACGCGGAAGTGAGCACTCCAGCCTGGGAAGAGGACTTCTTCCTTGGCGATCTCAACCCATTGGCCATCTTTTTGAAGTTCCAGTCGGGCCTCACGTTGCTCGTCAGGCTTAAGCGGGAAGAGCTGCGCCGTCAATTTCAGCACGCCGTTGGCTTGCGTGTAGACAGCAAACGCAACCACTTCATCGCGCGGGACAATCATTGAGGGGGGCGCGTTGCGGCCGTTGGCTTTCTTGTCCCACCAGTTACCGACGGCCAGCGAGTCGAGCCGCTTGTGGTCGGTACCAAACGGCATGGCCGGATTGATTTCCTTCGCAGCCGCCGCGGTTTCTTCGGCCGAGGCAATTGCGGCCGGCCCGCTCCAAGCAAATGCTGAGGATAGCTTTAACCAGATACGTCGAGAAAGCTTCATGATGATGTGGGGGGTGAAAAGGAAACGGGCAGGATTGTTTTATGGGTCGCACTCATAATTTCCAGAAATCATGAAAACGGATAGAACGCTTCTATTGTGGTCCAAAGGCCGAGTATCACAACCATATTAAGCCGGTTGATGGATGAATCTGACGTGGAATCACGTGGCTAGCATAAAAAAACGCCAGAGCTGTGTGCAGCCGAGGCGTTATCTCAATCAAATTCAATTATTCGGCCAATTTAATGGCGTCAATTTCCGCCACGAAACGGTTTCCGTCATCCTCTAGGAAAGATGCCACGACTTGGAAGACCGAGTCGCTGAATCCACCCACATTCAGGATGTCGGCCCGCTCCGGAGCCTGGGATGTGGTATTGGGCTGCAAGTCAATGCATACCAACTTGGGCGATACGATCTGGTGACCGCGTCGCTTCATCTGGTTAGCAATAAACTTCTTCCACTCATCCATCATGCCAGTTTGGCCATAACGCCCGTATCCATAGGGACGATTCTTGGTGATCCAGCTTTCGTTATCGCTCAGCAGCACGATACCGGCAAAGGATCGCTTGGCGTAGCGTCCGTTGGCGGTTTGCAGTGGAACGGAACAATCGGTTCCACCGCCACCATATCGTGACAGCCGATCGGACAAGCTCAGGATCGAATCGTTTGGATCGAACTTCGCTTGGTATGCGACGGTATCGAACGGCACGACCACGCTTTCCGGGTTGCGACGCAGGATCGCCGCCGCGAACAATGCTGCCACGTCGACACACCGCATCGCGGAAGTGGCACCTGATCCACGATAGCCGGTAACCGGGAAATGCATCGAGCCTGACACGTCCAAGCCGATCAGTACCGGACCCGGCAGCTGCGGAATGTTTCCACACGCAATCTCGGCTGCTCGGTGCAGCGCCGACTTGATTGCCTGGGGAACGGCTTCCGAGGCATGCTTGTAGGCAGCCAGGAACTGGTACGGGAACTGCTTCGAACGTTGGATCTCGCGCTCGTCGGACAACCGCTTGACGATCAGGGTAACCATTTCGTTATCGAGCTTACCTGATTCGCTACGCAGTACGCCCTGACGCAGCAGCGTATTCAAGTTCATACGCAGTGCCTGAGGACCCATTTGCTTGGCGATGGCCTTCCACGCATTGGCATCCTTCGCCGTATCGGCCAGCAAATCCCACCGTAGCGACAAGTCGCGTACGATCCGGGCCTGCTCAGATCCCTTCTTTGCTTCACGGAACGCTTGTAGCTTACGCACTTCGTCCGGCAAGTCATTCAGCGTAGCCGGAGCCCACTGCACCACTGGCTTTCCGGTCAACCAACCAAACAGCGCACGACGCTCGTTGTTGCCTGGCTTAGGCCGGGCCATCCGCAGCACATCGCGCAGCGAGGGATCGTTGCCGATCGAAGCAGACAATAGCTTCAGCGTAGAAGCTTCGTTCAGCCAACGCTGGAAGGCCCGCTTCAAGCTGGACGACAATCCACTGCGTCCGAAACGCTGGCTACGAACCATCTGAAACACGTTGCGCAGCATGCGTCCGTTGTCGACAACCCGGTCGAACACTTGATGCGTCAGTTCGGTATCACGAACGGACAACATTACCAGCAATGCGGCCGGCATATCCTTCATCATCCCCCGCTGCCGCGCGTAGATAGCCAGCTTGGCCAAGAATTGATCGTCGTTGACTTGATCCACCAATTTCACCACCTGGTCCAACTGCTGCCGGCCGGTTGCGTAGAACGTTCTGCTTAGGCATCCCGTGGTCGCGAGCTGCGCTAAGGCATGCTTGGGAGACAGCGTGTAGGCGATGCCACCGGCAGCATTTCGCACATTGGCGGGGGGACGATGAGACTTGGAAGAACCGAATAACTGCTTGTTAGCCATGGAAACGTTCTCCTTGGCGGAGGATAAAAAGGATAAAGCACACTCGACGAATTTGTGTCGAGAGCTCGGCCCGCATACTGAATAAGGCGGGCCGTCAAGAATCGAACTTGTTAAACCATGGACTACCAACCGGCAGTCGAGAGTGTGCGAATTGAGTGATCAAAAAAAGAAATGATCGACGAGGAATTGACCAGAGGTAATTACGCTGCTCTATCCACTGAGCTACACCCCCAAGTTTGAAAGTAGGGATGGCAGGATTCGAACCTGCGACACGCGGCTCTTAAGGCATGTACTCCAATCGGCAGTCGATCATTTCATTCGTGCGATCACGAAAGCGATCGCACGAGGCTGCGAGAGTTGGAATTGAACCAACGACGACTCGATTCAAAATCGAGGATCGCGTACCAGCATCGAATATCCCGCATGAACAAAAAAAGGCTCCTCGTCGCATCGGACGAGGAGCCTTCTATCGGAGAGACAGAGAGGTCAACGCGTCAGATGCGTAGCCGACTTCGATCAGGTCTGAGCGATGGTTGCTCTGACCTGAGACCGAACCCGGTGGGATATTGTCGTTGCTCTTGATTGAACTGGGGTGACACGTGATCTCTCCTGGATTTGCCTGGCAGTTGCTCAGGCGGCTGATTAAATCTTCTGAAGAGATAGACGTACCGGGCGCGTTGGGGTTCACGCCGGCGTACTGAAAAAGTTGAAAGTTAGGGAAGCAGTTCGTGACCTAACAAACCTAAAGCAAACCCGAGCACAGCGCCCAACGCCGGTGCCCAAGCCTTTTCGAGCCTGGCCTGAGGGGCGATGTCTTGAAAGACCAAAAACAGAATGCCACCGCCAGCAAGTAGCTTGATTGCGGCGACAACGGCGGGGTACTGAGCCAGAAGAAGAAAGCCGCCAAGTCCCGCGACTGGTCCGAGTAGCGCCAGTACGCCAAATACCATAACGATCTTGAAGCCAGAGATACCGGAGCCCTGATTCATTTCGCGATAGGCATTGAATCCTTCGGGAAGATTTTGCAATGCAATCAATATGGCAAGCAGCGGACCAGACTTTCCACCAGCACTGAAAGCGGCCCCCAGTGCCATCGCTTCGGGGATGAAGTCGGACAGCATAGCCACGAGTTGCGTAGTCGGACTGTGGTAGCGAGCCAAGAGGATATCGAGCCCGCAAAAGATGATCCCACCTAAGACAAACCACATGACCGAAAAGTGAGCAGGGAGTTCTTCTATTCCCTCCGGCACTAAAACCAACGCTACAGCGGAAAACAAAGCACCACCACCAAAGGCCATAACGGCATGCCGGAACTCTTGCTCGAGCCAGTCAGGATGGATGCGTTCCCACCGAGCGATAAGAGCCCCTAGCGGCATCGACATGCCAGCCATCAAAGTGAGTAATGTGACAGTTAACCAAGTGGGCATAAGGATTTTTAAGTTCTACAGAGCATGATCGAGAGCAACAATTTGGCAGCTGCGGCGCAGACTTTGCATGGTACATAAGTTCAATCCAATTAACCACTGACAACCGGCTTGAGGTGCTGTAAGCTGCCAGAGTGGGGAGCTCTGTAACCAGCATGGTGTTTTCTGAACCACCGAGGCGCTTCGACTTGGAATAGGAGATACTTTGACATGGAACCGCAATTGATTCAAACGTTGTTGGAAGATCCAAGCGAAATCTGTGTTTCGATTTACATGCCTGTATTTCGCTGGGGGCGAGAAGTTCAGCAGAACGAAATTCGCTACAAGAACCTAATGAAAGACGCCGCTTCATTGCTCAACAGCGATGAAGTTTGTACATCGGACCATCGTGATGCGATTCTCCAGAAATTGGATGACTTCCGATTGGATGAGACGCATGATGCTTGGCGTCATCCTTCTGCCGGAATGGCAATTTTTGTCACGCCCGAATCGTTGGAAGTGCATCAACTGGGATGCACGATCACCGAGCAAGTGCATGTAGGTGAACGATTCTATCTAAGACCTCTGTTGCCGGCCTTGCATGGCGATGGTCGTTTTGTGCTGATCGCCGTTAGCCAGAACCATGTCCGCTTGTTTGATGGCAATGCAGATGGCTTGGAAGAACGCGTACCGGCCGAACTACCTGAGAATTTGAAGGATGCCCTGAATATCGACGATTACATCACGTCGATCCAGCACTTCAGCTATTCGCAAGGAGGAGGCGTCGACACGATGTATCACGGCCAAGGTGCCGGGGAAGACGACCACAAGGCGAACATCCTGCAGTTCTTCCATCGCATGGAGGATCCGCTTAACAACTTCCTGGAGGGACGCAACGATCCACTCGTGTTTGCGGGGGTCGAGTATCTCTATCCGATCTTCAAGGAAGCGGTTAGCTACCCGCATCTGCTGCCGGACAGCGTGCATGGCAACTTCGATGACGCTTCGGCCGAACAACTTCATGAGAAAGCATGGCAAGTCGTTCAGCCGCACTTCCAACAGGAATGTGACCAAGCGATATCCAATTATCATGATGCCCATGGACAAAACCGGGCAACCAACGATCTTGAAACGATTCTCCGGGCCTCGGAGATGGGAGCGATCGAGGCCCTGCTCATTCGTGAGGACACGGCCATTTGGGGACACGTCGATCGCGAAGGTCACGTTCAAAGCGACGGCGGCCCCAATGAGATGAGCCACGACCTGTTAGACGACGCAGCGGTCGAAACACTCAAGAATGGAGGCGACGTCTTCGTCGTTCGTGAAGCCGATTTCCCTGAGCAAGACTGCTCGGCAGTGGCTCGCTTGCGATTTGAAATCGCGGCCTCCATCAAGTAGTGACTAACTTTTAACGGCCGATATGCGTTTGGATGTGCTCGACCGCTTTGGTCGTCACCATACGACCACGAGGGGTTCGCACGAGAAGTTCAGTCCGCAGCAAAAAGGGCTCGACTTCGTCTGCTAAGGTTTCTGGGGCGGCGTTCATGGTATGGGCGATCGCCTCGACGCCTGCCGGACCACCACCAAAGACACGGATGATGGTCGTCAAGTATTTGCGATCTTGGTTGTCGAGACCGAGCGCATCGATTTCCTGCATGGCCATCGCGTCTCGGGCCAATTGCAGGCTGATATGTCCGTCGGCCTTGCTGGTGACGTAGTCGCGGATCCAACGCAAACGGTTATTCGCGACGCGCGGTGTTCCTCGGCTACGCTCTGAGATTTCGAGCGAAGCGTCATCCTCGATGGTGACGTCAAGTTTGCGAGAGTTTCGCCGAATAATTTCCGCGAGTTCTTCGTGCGTGTAAAAGTCGAGATGTTCGCGAAGCGGAAAGCGATCGCGCAGAGGTGCAGTCAGCATCCCGCTGCGGGTCGTCGCCCCGATCAAGGTGAACGGTTTAACTTGGAGATTGATCGTACGCGCATTGGTTCCTTCGCCCAGGACGATATCGATTCGGAAATCTTCCATCGCCGTGTAAAGGTATTCCTCGACCGATTTGGGGAGGCGATGGATTTCGTCGATGAAGAGAATCGACTTTTCGTCCGCATTGGTCAGGTAGGGAATCAAATCTTTGGGAGCCTGCAATGCTGGTCCCGAGGTGAGTTGAAAATTGACACCGAGATCTTTTGGGATACAGGTCGCAAAGGTTGTCTTACCAAGCCCAGGCGGGCCATCGAAGAGGATATGTCCTAGCGGTTCATCCCGTTTGACAGCCGCATCGACGACCACTTTCAGGCGTTCGCGTACCTCAAGTTGGCCAACCATCTCGGAAATGGATTGCGGGCGGAGGCTCTTGTCTTCTTCGTTTGGGCTATCTTCGCCTTGCAGTATCGCTTCCCGGCCCATTGGAAAAACCTTTTCCCGTGATAAATTTGCGAGTCTAATTCCTGATAGCAACTGAACAGGTGTTGACTATGGCCGTCCACTATAACAAATAGAGGATGAGGTCGAAAAGTTCGGTATCTTCCGCTTACGAGGCAGTTCCCATGCAATCAGCATCGAAAAACCAAGAGACAACGCCATTCTGGCTAAGCGTGTTGGGGCTGTTGGGCTGGATCGTTCTTTGTTTTGCGGCTGCTGGCGTTGGTTCTGCGTTTACGACGCCCCAAATTGATACCTGGTACGCAGGGCTCGAAAAACCGTCATTTAATCCACCCAACTGGGTCTTTGGTCCAGTCTGGTCGACCCTCTATCTGATGATGGCCATTGCCGTCTGGCTTGTGTGGAAGAATGCAGGCTGGACCACCGCCCCACATTCGCTGGGGGTATGGTGCTTTCAGCTCTTGTTAAATACCACCTGGTCGGTAATCTTCTTTGGCCTCGAAAACCCCGAGCTGGCAGCTTTAGAGATCGTTGTTCTCTGGGGGGCGATTCTTATCACGATTGGCGCGTTTTGGCGACACGATCGCGTGGCGGCTTTGCTTATGGTGCCCTACCTGCTTTGGGTGTCGTACGCAGCGGTGCTTAACTTCTCGATTGCCGCACTTAACTGACGATAGCATTGGCTTCTGGGAAGACGCCCTGTTTGTTTCTAGACCAAGTGCATGTCGCCAAAGATTGAATTTAGTGAAAATTGAACCATTGGCACTGCCTTTGCAAATAGAAGTCTCACACTTCTAACATTCCCAATGCAAAGGAACCCTGACAATGACTGAAATCGTAGTGCATGACATGGTTAACGACATTTCTGATCAACTTCATATGGACAAGTGCGAAGCAGAACAAGTGCTCGAAGGCATGGTTTACGAATACGTCGAGGATGAGGAATAATTTGCCTCGTCAGCGACTGAATAAACTTCCCAAGCCCCCGCACAGAATAGCGATAGTTGCAATTCCCAGCCCCACGGCGAGAACCGTTCCTAGCACCATGTACAAACGGTGATAAGAAACGGGACCATGCCCAGTCGAACGTCCATTCTGTCCATTAATGAGAAAGCGGTAAACTTCGTCCTTATATTGATAGGCCATAATCCACACCGGCAACAGCATGGGATCGCTGGCCATATTTTGGATACGAAGATTGACCTGCACGTTGCGGCTTCTCGGGGGGACAAATTTGGCGTCGACCGCTTTCCGTTCGAGCGATTCAAGCCCCGATTTAGCCATCGGTCGGGCATACTTGCGAGCAACATTGAACTGCTCGACGGTATATTGATCGAGTTCAACCTCGTTGGGCGAAACGGCCTGGCCCATATCGAAGGGACACAACTGAGATGTTTCGTTTGGGGTTAATGCCCCACTGGCTCCTACCAGAACACCTTCGTAGCGAGCACGATGCTCACCTGACATAGGAAACCAGTCGCCACTTGCTCCCATCGGTGTCTGGCTGGTATCGGCCGTCCAAAAGGTAGCGACGTCGGCCGAAAACACCCAGTACGGTACATAGACCGGCACCATGTTTTTGATCACCGCCTTTTCAGAAATATCTGGCGGTCGCCAGAAGCCTTGACCGATGGCTTCGCGCATTTCTTTCCGCGCTTCTTCCTCCGTCACCCTAAAGGGCAGTACTTGATTCGGCGCGATGACTTTATGGTCTTTCCCTTTTTCTAAATTGGTCGATCCGCAGAAGGGGCATCGTAGGGCCTCGGCCTCGGCCGAATAGCTCATCGCCGCACCGCATCCACTGCATTGAAAGCTGTGCGTGGCAAGGGTTGAATCGGGAGTTTGGGTGTCTTGTCGGTGCGGGGATTCAGTCCCGCAGTTGCCGCAGAACAGATCTTCGTCGTCGATCAGTCCGCCGCAAACCTTGCATTTCTCTAGAAGATCACTCATGGGGCTATGCTTTCTCTGCGCGTCACTATTTCATCAATGCTGAGATGAGCAGGACAATGAGAACGAAAAGAATCAGCAGGGCCACGCCACCTCCGGCGGCTCCCCAGATTCGCTGCCATGAGACCGGCTTGTCACCATTGATCAGGCCTGTTTGACCGTTGACCAGAAATCGGAAAACCTTGTCGTTGTAGCGATAGGTCAACAGATAGATCGGTAGCAGATACAGGTCCGAGTTTTCGTAAGAGAACTCTGTTTTGACGACATTGCTGCGACTTGTATCGCCCGGCAGAAACTGTCGAATGTGCGATTGCTCGCGACGATAGAACTCTTCATAGCAGATCTTTTGTGCCGCGGTGATTTCCATCTGGTACTCTTCAGCAGCCCAGCCAGCAAGGAAATAGGGTTCGTATCGTTTGGCGGCTAAAAGCGAGAATGGCTTGATGCGATCGGCATCGGCCTGAGTCAGCCCTTTGCTGGCCGAGATCATATAGCCGCTGTAGTACTTGTGATGTCTGCCAGAGAGTGGCCACCATTCCGTCTTCTGGACGCGGCGAGTCTTGGTGACCATCTTGCCGTTTTCCATGGTGGTGTAAGACTCGGTCTTGTACCAATCCTCGCCGATCGAAGCGCTCCAGCGACTTTCGGCGAGCATCGAAAAACTCCAGAACGGAAGATACACGCCGCGCAGTTTGTCTTCGATCTGGGCCATGTGCAAGTCGCCAGGCCGATACCAGTCGTTTCCCTTAATCCACGCGCGAAACTTTTCCATCGCCATCTCAGGAGTCACGCGAAAAGGAATTACGAACTCCGGCAGTTGCCGGCCAGAGACTTCAGGGGAGTACTCGACCACGTAAGTCGAATCACAAAACGGACAGACATAACTCAACTCTTGCGGATCAATCGAAACGTTCGCGCCACATGTTTCGCAGTGAAAATATTTCTTAATCGTCTGCTGGGCATCCGCGTTCTTCTTAGCCGCCTCTGGCACCTCGTGAGGTGTACCACAAGCAGGACAAAACTTGTCGTTCGGTTCTACGGGGCATCCACAAGCCGGACAAGGCTCGCCCTGTGTATGGGCCACCTCGGAAGGTACTAATTCATCGTCCGCAACCGATTCGCTTACGACGAGCTGTTCTTCGCTGGGGGGAGGAGGACTAACCACGGATTTCACGAATTAACACAGATGAAGAATAGTTGACGATGCGTTTCCAGTTTCGTTTCGCGTGTTTGTAATTCAGGAGTAGGGCTAGGGATTGTTGGCTGATGCTCAAGCAATCCAAGAGTTGCACTACGTTCAGTCTTCCTGATGAGCAATTTTGTACACTGCCTGGACCAGGGAATCCACGTCCTTGTAGCTCTTTTTCTCGGCGACGGCTGCGTCGAGTAGTTTTCTTGCTTGGGTTTCCGAGTGCCCCAGTTGCAAGAGGACCTCGAAGGTTTCTGTCACGACATCGCGTGAAACTTCGGGACTCTCGCCATCGGCTCCAGAGATCAACAAGGCGAATTTTGGGACCTTGCGGCGCAGCTTCGCCACAATTCGGTCGGCGGTGGCAGGACCGATACCAGGCAAGGCGGACAAGCCTTTGGCGTCCTGTTGTTCGATCTGATTGGCGACTTCTTGGACCGGACGGACCATGGCCCGCAAAGCTTTTTTCACGCCGACGCCGTCGACCGAGCAAAATAGCTCGAAAAACTCGCGTTCGATATGATTAGAAAAACCGACCAGACGAGGGCTCATTTTTCCTCGGGAAGGGTCGCCGTCGAAATAGTGGATCGTATGAAAAGAAACCTTCTGCCCCATCTGGGACTGAACCTGGCGGCGAACGAATTCCGGCACCAGCACTTCATATTCGAAGGGATCGGCAGCGATCGTGACGCTGGTGATGTCGACCGAGACCAGCTTGCCGGAGATTTTCGTGATCAAGGGTGAATTCCATTTCAAGAATAGGTATTAGAGGGTCGTTGCGATTTTGCTGAGGTAGTAATGGCACAGAGCCACGGCCAACGCATCGGCCACGTCGGCAGGTTCCGGCGCGGCCGTAAGCCCGAGCTCGCGGCGAATCGATTCCTGCATTTGGCTCTTGGGGGCTCGGCCATTTCCGGTCAAAATCTTTTTGATTTGGGTCGCTGCGTAACTGTGGAAGGTCAACTCGTTTTGGGCTGCCGCCAAGCATAAAACGCCGCGGGCATGCCCCATGATGATCGCCGTTTTGGGGCGTTCGTAGTGAGAGTATAAATCTTCCATTGCCATCACGGTTGGTTTGAGCGAGGTGATAACGTCGGTAATTCCTTCATGAATCTCACGAACCCTCGCGGGCACTTCCCCTCGCGTTTTTCCTCGTACGACGCCAGCTTCCACAATCGAAATACCCGACGGAGCAACATCGATGACACCATAGCCGGTGATGTTGAGACCAGGATCGATACCGAGGATACGTCGCCGCATGGAAGTCCTAAGGGGTCAGGAAAGCAAGTTCCCTCGCCCCCTTGGGGGAGAGAGTTAGGGTGAAGGGCGATCTTGGTACACGCTTTCCAACCCTCACCCTGCCCCTCTTCCTTGGGAAGGGAGAGGGGACCGGAGTGGATTAACCTTTGCGCCAGAGCGTGCCGTCTTTACGGTCTTCCAGTGTGATGCCGCACTCGGTCAGGCGATCGCGAATGAGGTCGCTTGTCTCAAAGTCTTTCTTCTTTCGCGAGTTGGCGCGGATCTCGATGACCAGGCTCATCAGGTGATCGACAAGACCGGCGTCTTCGCTGGAATCCGCTTCCGGCTTATCCGTGAATAGGCCCAGGATGGCTGACAATTCGCGAATGGTCGCCATTGCTTGATCAAGCGAACTGGTATCGGCGCCCTGGGTTTCTTCTAGCTTGTGCTTGTCGACAAACTTGTTCACGCTGCGGACGATCTCGAACAACTCGCTCACACCGCCACCGGTGTTGAAGTCGTCATCCATTTTTTCGAGGTAGGCGTCGCGATGCTTTTTGAGCAGCGTCAACAGTTCGTCACTGCCCGCTTCGATCTCGCCTTGCTTGCGGGTCGTGGCTGGGTCGATGTCGTAGAAACTCTTGCCGGTGATACGCTCGTAGCGTTCGAATAATCGGTAGAACGTATCGAGCCCGATGCCCGCTTCTTCGATGGCCGGTTCGCTGAACAAGATCGTGCTGCGGTAGTGCGTCCGCAGTAGGAAGAAGCGAATACGTTCGCCCCCTTGGCGTTCGATCAGCGAGTGTAGGCCGCCGGCCCCGCCGCTGCGGCTCATCTTGCCACCGGCTTCACTTTCGCCTGCGTCTTTTTCACGTTCGGACTTGCCACCGATTTTGCCGGCGCTGGGGTCGCTTCGCAGCAGCCCGTTGTGCATCCAGTAGTTGACCATCGGCTTGCCGTGGCAGCATTCGCTTTGGGCGATTTCGTTTTCGTGATGGGGGAACGTCAGGTCCAAGCCACCCCCGTGGATATCGAACGTTTCGCCAAACAGGCTCTTGCTCATCGCCGAGCATTCGATATGCCAGCCAGGGCGACCTTTACCCCACGGGCTATCCCAGGAAGGTTCGCCCGACTTAGCTTTTTTCCACAATGCGAAGTCGCCTGGGGATCGTTTGCTGGCGGCCGCACCGCCCCCCTCCCCTTGCATCGCATCGACGCTGCGGTTGGTGAGCTTACCGTACTCGGTGTCTTTGCTGACCTCGAAAAAGACGTCGCCGTTGACGTCGTACGCGAAGCCCTTTTCGACTAAGTCCTGGATGAACTGAATGATGTCATCCATCGAAGAAGTGGCCCGGGGCATGTCATCGATGGTGGTGACATTGAGCGCCGCAAGGTTGTCGAGGTAATCTTTAATGTTCTCTTCGGCGACTTCGAGCATGGTCATCTTGCGCTCGTTGGCCTTGTTGATCAGTTTGTCGTCGACATCGGTGATGTTTACCACCAAGCGAACGTCATAGCCACTGTGCGCGAGGTAGCGTTTGACCGTGTCAAAGATAACCGGGCCGACCATATGACCAATATGGGCTTCGGCATAGACGGTTGGTCCACACAAATAGATGCCGACCTTGCCAGGTTCGACGGTCTTGAATTCTTCCTTGGTACGGCTCAGCGTATTGTAGACCCGGAGATTACTCATGATCTTCCTTTAGACCGCAAGCTTGTGCGGCAAGTTCGGATAGGAATGGATTGGGGGTTAGGCTCTTCGCAACAGGCAAACGCATTGAACTTCAATCGCTTCCTCGCGACCGATGCTGCCAACGCTCTCGCCGGTCTTCGCTTTGATACCGATTTCCTCGGGCGAAACATGTAAGATCTCGGCAATGCGGATCTGCATCAGCGATTTCAGATCAGACAGTTTCGGGCGTTGCGTATGAATGACGCAATCGAGATTGATGAGGGTCCAGCCTTCGTCGAGCACTTTTTGATAGGCTAGTTGCAGAAATTCGCTGGACGCGCGATCCCGGTTTTCTTCGTCCGAATTGGGAAAAAGCTGCCCAATATCAGGAAGATTGACGGCACCCAGTAACGCGTCGGTGATGGCGTGCATCAAAGCATCGGCGTCGCTGTGTCCGACCAAGTGTTTGTCGTGTGGAATCTCGAGGCCACCAAGAATGAGCGGACCACCGTCCGCTAGACGATGGGTGTCGTGTCCGAGCCCGATACGTATCATCCGTAATATATCCCGAAGCGAATCAATCCACGCTGGGTCACGTTCCGATCTCCCTGACCGGAAAACACGCCCGAAAGCGCGGCGATTATAGCGAATACCCCATATTGCCACAACGCGAGGGGACTCGACCAACTGTCCGAAAATACCCCCCTGGTCTATAATCTGCACATGGCACCGATCATCCAACTAGAAAAGCTGACCAAGACCTACGAGGTCTATCAGAAGCAAGAGGGCCTGCTTTCGTCGATACGCGGGCTGTTTCATCGACAATACAAGACTGTCGAGGCGGTCAAAGGTATCGATCTGACCGTCGATCAGGGGGAATTTGTCGCCTTTCTTGGCCCCAATGGGGCGGGGAAAACGACGACCCTCAAGCTTCTTTCCGGCGTAATCAATCCGACATCTGGCTCGGCCACTGTCATGGGGCATGTCCCCTGGCATCGCGATAATGCCTATCGTCGCCGTTTTGCCTTGGTGATGGGGCAGAAAAACCAGCTTTGGTGGGATCTACCTGCCCAGGATAGCTTTCGGCTGCATCAAAAAATTTATCGGATTGATGCCGATCAATTTCAACGAACGCAGGACGAGTTGGTCGACTTGTTGGGGGTAAGAGAACTCCTTTCGCAGCCGGTCCGGGCACTTTCCCTGGGCGAGCGCATGAAAATGGAGTTGATTGCCGCCCTGCTCCACTCTCCGGATGTGCTGTTTCTGGACGAACCCACGATCGGTCTGGACGTGGTCGCCCAGCACAACATTCAACAATTCCTCAAGCATTATCAGCAGGAACGTAAGATCACCGTCCTTCTGACCAGCCATTACATGAAGGACATTGCCGCGCTTTGCCAGCGGGTGGTGGTCATCGCCCACGGGGTGATTATCTACGATGGCTCGCTCAGCGGCATTATCGATCGTTTCGGAGGTTACAAAATCCTCACGTTGACCTTTAGCGAAGATGCCGCGTCAGGCAATCTTTCACGCTTCGGCGATGTTATCTCAGAGGACTTTCCCAAGGTCAAACTGCGGGTCGATCGTTCAAAGGTAGGCGAAGTGCTCGCCTCGATCCTCAGTCAGTACGACCTGGCCGATGTCGGTGTCGAGGATCCGCCGCTGGAAGAAGTCATCGCGGATGTCTTTTCGCTGGCACACGCTGGTGACACGTCAGCTAACGAAAAGAAGATGGCCGAAGCGTCGACTTAAACACAGGAGAGGAACATGGCGGAACTCGCCGCACGGGCCTCCACCTGGTGGGCCATCTTTCAGATCAATTTCTACGAGAAGCTCGTCTATCGAGGTGACTTTATGCTGGGAACGCTCATGCGTTTCTTGCCGATTGTCACGCAAATTTTTCTGTGGTCGGCTATCTTTTCTGCTCGCGGCAATGGGAATAGTGCCGGCGAAGAAATCGTGGGCTACACCTACTACAACATTGTCGCCTATTACTTGCTGTCGACCATATCCAGGGCGTTTTCCAGCATGCCGGGGTTGGCTTCAGGCATTGCACTGCAGATTCGCGAAGGAGAGATCAAGAAGTATCTAGTCCAGCCGTTGGATTTGATTTCCTTCTTCTTCTTAAATCGCTTGGCCCACAAGCTGACGTACTACATAGTGGCAGCCGTGCCGTTTGCGATCGTGTTCTTTCTCTGTCGTGGTTATTTCGACGGGTGGCCGCCAACACAGGTTTTGTGTGCGTATTTCTTCTCGCTGGTTCTTTCGTTTATGTTGGGCTTCTTCATGGAAGCTACCATTGGCATGATCGGGTTCTGGTTTTTGGAAGTTCGGTCGCTGTTGTTTGTCTACATGCTGTTCACGTTCTTCCTGTCCGGGCACATGTTTCCTTTGGACATGCTAAATGAACTGGGGGGCCCTTGGGCGACCATCGTGAAGTCACTGCCGCTAATGTATCTGGCCTATTTCCCGGCGGCTGTATTTCTCGAGAAGATTACCGGCGCGGAACTGATGTGGGGGCTGATCGTACAGGTCGCCTGGGTTGTCTTTTTCATCGTCGCCTCGCGCCTCGCGTTTCATTACGGCGTGAAGCAATATAGCGCTTACGGAGGGTGATCTCGATGAATGACCGACCTTCCTACAGTCGCGTGTTTTTGATGTTTCTGCGAAACAGCCTGGTCCGTGACCTGAGCTTTCGCTCGAATTTCTGGATCGAATGTGTATCGAGTCTTTCTTGGGTGATCATGAACCTGGGCTTTTATATGCTCATTTTCAGCTACACCGACTCGATCGGAAATAATACCGGTTGGGGCAAGTGGGAGTTCTTCGTCTTCCTGTCAACGACGTTGCTGGTCAACAGTTTGGTGCAGATGTTCTTCATGCCGAACATCCAGGAGTTTTCCGAGCTTATCCGCACGGGAAAGCTCGACTTCGCCCTTCTCAAGCCAATCGATACCCAATTTTTGATCAGCTTCGCGAAAGTGAATTGGCCTTCCACTGCCAACTTTTTGTTCGGCATTTTGTTGATGTCGATCAGTCTTTACCAGTTGACGCATCGGCCAAGTGAACCGATCGCATTGACGGTGGGTATGGTGGCGATGTTTGCCCTATTTTTGGTATGTGGCGTCGCGATCCTGTATAGCCTGATGATTGTCTTGGCCGCGTCCAGCATCTGGTTAGGCAGAAATACGTCGCTGTACGACTTCTGGTTCTACATCACCAGTTTCTCGCGTTACCCCATGGAAATCTACAACGCGGGTACCCTGGGGCTGACGTTGAAGATGATCTTTACATTTGTCATTCCGATTCTGATTGTCGTGAATGTGCCAGCACGGATTTTGGCTCAGCCGATGGGCGTTGATTCGACGGACAAATGGTTGCTAACGGCCTTCATGCTTGTCGCGACCGCGCTAAGCCTGCTCTTTTCTCGTTGGGTCTTCAAAATGTCGCTGAAGAGTTACCGCAGCGCCAGCAGTTAGACCTCGTCGTCTGGGTCGACATCCATTTCGCCGTATTGCACATGATGCCCCGGCTCGTGTCGTGGTTCGGCCAGGAACCACGTCATCGTCCAGCCGATAAAGAGAATGACGGCGATTCCGCTAAAGACGGCTTCAAAGCTCGTCAGGTCAATCATTAGGCCGACAAACGGAGATAGCACCATTGGGATGGCGATGCACAGGCTTTGTGTGGCCAAGTAACGTGGATGCAACTCTGCGGGAACGAGTTCCAGCGTGTAGTTGGTAAACGCCCTAAATGTGATGGGCGTGACGCCGACGAACAGAAAGAGCCAATCGAAAAGGTAAATGCCCAAGTCGCCTGAGTGAACCAGGGCAATCGAGCCCAGTGGTAAGATCATCACGCCGAAGAGCATCATTCGCAGTACCAGGCGGTTCCCTTTCCAGTCGGCCAAGGGACCACCGAGCAAACTGAAGATGGCCGTGCCGGCATTTTGGATAATGACCCAGAAGATCATTCGTGAAAGATCGACGTCCAGACGCTCTCGGGCCAGTGCTTGATAATGCGGGAAAAGCATCAGCGAAAAACCGAATGCCGCCGCGATCAGGCACACCCAACGAAAACGAAGGTCGTTGCGAACCACTAGGAACGACTCGAGCAGCAGATGCTTCGGCGAGAAAATTTTCTTTTCGAGTTGATCGCGACTTTCCTTTAGGCCTATGACGCTCAGCGCACTAAGCACGAACGCAAATGCCGCGAATCCGAAGATCCAATTAACCTGAATCGTGTTCCCCGCGAGCCATTTGGGCAGCAGCCACGCGGCAAGCGCAATGGCAATTACCGCCCCGACTACATTCGAGGCCAGCATGAGCCGCCCTCGCAGATGAGGCGGGACGAGCTTGCCTTGAGCGGTTCCGAAACCGAGCTGATTGAGACCCGTTGCACAGAAAAATAGAAAGTAAAAGCCGAGAAACCCAACGACCATGGCAGTTTTGCCAATCGCCGTATCGACCCCAGGGATAAACATCGCGGCCAGACCGGCAAATGCTACTGACATGGCCAGCGACGTACCAAATAGCGACCATTTTTTCAGCGGCAGGCTTCGCAGCCGATCGGCATACAACAGTGGCGGGCAACTTTGGCCAATCCGTCCGAGAATGGGTAGGAATCCGCGAACCCAGCCAGATCCGGCGATGATATCGAGGACGGCTGGAATGATGATGCTTTCGGTTTTGAAGATCCAGCCGCACCGAAGCACGATCTGATAAAGCGAAAGAACGGCAAAGTTTCGCGAAACACCGTTGTCGAATTGGATACCATCCGCCGCGTCTAGCTTGGGATGGGAGGCCGGTTGGTCTTTGTCTGGCTCAGCGGCGGTTGAGGAAAGAGGGTTCTCGCTCATCTAACTCATTATAGAACTGGCCCTCGAGACCGACGACGGGGGCCAAAATGGGCTAGAAGCAAGAAAAGAGGAAGCCCCAGATCGAGTGCGCGGTAACTTAACGACCCAGGGCTTCCTCAAAACAATCGCTACATGAAAAGAGGTCCTTCATGTAGAAAATTGTCTTGTTGAAAGGTAAACCCCGGTAGTTGGATAAGGTTTTGGCCGAATCCGAGAATTTCCAGGAAAGTTCTAAGGGAGATTCTCGGCCTTACTTCGCGCCTAAGATCAGTTCCAGGTAACTCCGACGCTCGCTATTGGAGAGCCCTAACTGGTCGGCCAGCTTGGTCAACGCTTCTTTCGCGGCTTCCATTTCTTCTTCGCCGGAAGTGATTTCGAGTTCGACGAACTTACCCAGATTGCGTACTTCGTCCATGGCGATCATGACGTCAAACCCTTCGTATTGAATGTCTGACTTTCGGCGATCTTTGGTTACTTCGGCAACTGGCGAGAATCCAAGCGATTCAAACAAATCGACGATGTTGGCAGCCCCGGTTGCTCCGGAAATGAGTGGAACTTCAATTTCACGCCGGGTTTTTGTCGAATCATCGACTTTTGGCCCTTTGTAGGTAATGAAGTTCTGATCTCCGACTCGGCGAATTCGCAGCGCTTCATCCGTTTCGGCGAAATTCCGAGAGGGGTGGCTGTAATACCTGTCGACCTGACGCTTGGGAACCTCGATGATCCCGCCCAGTTCCTCTAGTTGCGATTCGAGGGGCGTAAGGTCGTCGACCGGAAATTTTAATTCAACCTCAAATTTCATCGCACAAGTGAATCCTTCAAGCAGCGTAATGCTTCCAAAATAGGGAAGCTGTCAGCCGATGTTTTACAACAGGCTGAGGGGAACACAATAACCTATTATTTCCTTACGGGGCCATTGTTGCCAGAGCGATATCGCCGAGAGAAGCGAGAGACAAGCCGAAAGTCCCTTGTTTTGTCGCTGTGCGGGGCCCCACGGCTTTCTAATTGCCCGATAGAATAGGGTGGCCCTGGCCCTGCCTGTCACTTCACACGACCTTAATGCGAACCTGAAATGCCACGACTTTTTTCTCGAATCACGGCGGCAACGCACCGAAAAACGAATTCGCGGAGCGGCAAGACCATGATTTTTGTCTTGCTGTGCGTGTTGGCAGGATTGGCGGTCATGCTGCTCGTTTCACTGTTAGGGCCTGGCGGCGGAGGAGCTGCCACCTCGCATCCATGGGTTGGTCAGCAGGTCCCGCCGGCTCAATTGCAGCCACTGCTCAACGTGGACACGGCGATCGATACGGATAGTTTCGCGGGAAAGGTTACGCTAGTCAACTTTTGGGGCCCGTGGTGTGGCCCTTGTCTGATGGAGTTTCCGGAGCTGCTAGAGATTCGCGAGCGTTACGCGGACGAACCGGACTTTCAATTGATTCCTATTTCGTGCGATGGAAGATGGATGCCAGGCCAGGCCGGGTTGTTTGAAGAAGGGACCGAGCAACTCAAGCACGACTCGCAGTTAATACTGGCTCAATACAATTCCGACTTGCCGGTCTATGTCGATATGAACGCGAATCTGCGACAAGAACTGGCTAAAACGGCCCGGCAGTTCGGCTACCCGACTAATTTCCTAGTGGGCCGCGATGGTAAGGTCAGTGCCGTCTGGGTGGGCTATGGTGGCGATCTGGCACCGATTTCCAAGGCCATTGGGGTAGAATTGAAATCGGGCCAAGAGTAACCGACAAGCAGTTTCTAGATTGCTTCAGGGCCGCGTTCGCCGGTGCGGATTCGGATACAGTCGTCCATCGGTACGACAAAGATCTTGCCGTCGCCGATTTCTCCCTTATCACTCGACCGGGCACCCTTCACAATCGCGTCGATGGTCGGTTCCACGAAATCTTCGTTGACGGCGATTTGCAACTGGACTTTGCGAAGCAAATTCACGGTGAACTCGTGCCCTCGGTAAACCTCGGTCTGCCCCTTTTGGCGGCCAAAACCTTGGCAATCCATCACCGTCAGACGAAAAACCTCGACCTCAGTCAAGGCTTCCTTCACGGATTCCAAGCGGCTCGGCTGAATGATGGCGATCACAAGTTTCATGGGGGCGTCCAAAACGGAACGTACGATGGGAGTTCAAACCATCGAATGTAAACAGCGAACGTTTTGGGGGCAAGTGCCAGCCAGCAGACCGTAACAAGAAGGAGCAAGCCTGTCAGATGGGGCAGGCAAGTGTTCAGTGTTCAGATTTCAGCAATATTAACGTGGCTAAGCGTGTCCCTAATTCGCCACCGCCCCGGGCATTCACTCGTAAGGAGCAAGGGAATCACAGAGATCGTAGCCCCACGACTTTCCTGCTGAAAACTGAACGCTGAAAACTTCAAACTAAGCGTAGCGCATAAAAAAAACCCCGACTTGGAAGAGCGAGGCGGAACACCCTTCCAAGTCATTGGGGTAGAACTTCTGGCCCAGGCAAAGGCCGAAGTGTCTTCATGGACATCGTGGGCAATGCCAAGTGCAAAGCCCGCGAGGTTGGCTTTCAAAACAATCCGTCTTAGGAGGCAACGTGGCCAGCTTGGCTAGTGCCTTCGGTGACCAAGTGTGGCGGGTAGGCGTACATGCCGTGCTCGGTGATATCGAGACCAGCCATTTCTTCTTCAGCACTGACTCGCAAGCCGATGGTGAACTTGATGACATTGAAGATCACAAAGCTGACACCGAAGGCCCACACGAAGCCCATGGCAACGCCAACGATCTGAGCGATGAGTTGGTCCATGCCGCCACCGTTGACCAGACCACCTTCAGTCATGAAGAGGCCCACAGCCAGCGTACCCCAAGCACCACAAACACCGTGGACCGAGACAGCACCGACAGGATCGTCGATCTTCAGCTTGTCGAACATCACACACGAGAGAACCACGATCACGCCACCGATCAAACCGGCCAGGGCGGCCATCGCAGGGCTCAATGCGTCACAGCCAGCGGTGATCGAGACCAGACCAGCAAGTGCACCGTTCAAGCTGAACGAGGTGTCAGGCTTGCTGAACATGATCCACGAAGTGATCATCGCACCGACGACACCAGCTGCAGCAGCCAAGTTGGTAGTAACAGCAATGTAGGCGAACGAACCGCCACCGACAGCGGTGGTCGAACCAGGATTAAAACCAAACCATCCCAACCATAGGATGAACACACCCAAGGCACCCAGCGGAATGCTGTGACCAGGAATAGGCTTAACCTTGCCGTCTGCGGTGTACTTACCGATACGAGGGCCGATCGTGATCGCACCTGCCAAAGCAGCCCAACCACCGACCGAGTGAACCACGGTCGAACCAGCAAAGTCGTAGAAGCCTGGTCCGAAGTTTTCGAGCCAGCCGTCACCAGCGTAGAGACTACCCCAAGCCCAGCTACCGAAGATCGGATAAACGATCACGGTGATCAGGACCGAGTAAACGAGGTAAGAGGTGAACTTAGTACGTTCTGCCATCGCACCGGAAACAATGGTTGCGGCAGTTGCACAGAACACCGTTTGGAAGATCAAAAATGCCCAGTTGAAACCAACGTTCGAGTTAACAGCAATTGCTGCTTCACTGCCACCGTCGAAGAAAAACTGATCGGTTCCAAGGAAGCCATTGGTGGTACCAAACATCAGGCCAAAACCAACCAGCCAGAAAGACAAAGACCCGATGGAAAAGTCCACCAGATTCTTCATCACGATGTTACAGGCATTCTTCGCACGCGTGAAACCAGCTTCGACCAAGGCGAAACCTGCCTGCATGAAGAAAACGAGGAACGCTGCCAAGCAGGTCCACAACGCATCAACATCGCCCATCAACGTTTCAGCCGTGAGAGGTTCTTCGGCTTCTTCTTCTTCAGCGGGACCTTCTTCTGCCGCAGCTTCTTCTGCTCTGGGTTCACCAGCTTCGGCCATCGGAGCTTCTTCCGATGCCGGCGTTCCGGCGTCTTGTGCCGAAATCGGGTAAGAGATCATGAGGCCGAGAGCGATTGCGAGCATCGCAAACCACACTCGGTTGGGGAGGGAGAGGGAACTTACCATTTGAGTCGTACCTTTTTCATAAGATGAAACAAACATCAGCCAGCTATATGCCAGGGCCAGGAATCGATCCAACGTGGGACATCTGTGAGTGCGCCTTCCCACGTAGGGTCGTGTGCACGAAAACCCCCTGTTCGCAAGCGTTGTGCCATTAGTTCCGACTATGAGGATGAAAAGCCTCGTCCGAAATTTTGTAACGCTCTATGTCGTGTTCCCAAAACGACTTATGAGAAGGCGGTAATTTAGGCTTTTCAAGGAACGTTTTTGGCAATTGCCAAGCATGCAAAGAATGCGCGCATGAAGCTTGCTACGATTCTCAGCACTTTTACTTGGCGCGCCTCCCTTGGCTCGGAACGCCCTTGGCATACGCAATCGGAGTAATAATGGCTTGCGGAGCGGCGCAACGAGAATCGTTTGTAGAGCCTCAAACCTATTGCGGCTGTAAAAAAATGCGCAAAAAAAGAGAGACCTAATGTAGGTCTCTCTTGCAGATTAAGTTCGTGAGGACATTGAGATTGCGGCGCTACTTGGGTAGAACGCCTTTGACGATTTCGTCTTCCCACTCGTCCATCAAGGGCCAGTCCACCGCACACGTCCCAAAATCGGCCATGTGAAGATAGCCATTTAAACGGGCAATGGTCTTATCGAGTTGGGCATCGTCTTTGCGGAAGATGGGACCGTGGCTGGGAAGGAGCCATTTCACGTCGCTGTGACGAATGCGTTCGAGCGACTTGATGAAGTCTGGGATATCGCTGCCGTGATGAGCATCGATCGCCCCAACACATCCATCGCGATAGATATTGTCACCGGAAAAAAGCAGGTCTCCCATCCGGAAGCTTAACTGGCTGTTGGTATGGCCAGGCGTGTGCCACACTTCTAGCTCTAGCTTACCGACAGTCAGGATATCGCCATCTTTAATCTGATGTTCGATCTTAACTGGGGGCATGTCCAGGTGAATGTCTTGCAGGGCAATCTCGGCGAATGTTTGAAGCTTATCGCCAGACTCTAAGGCCTTTACTGCCAGCGGGTGGGATGTCACGGTCGTACCGAGAATCTGCTTGGCTTTGGCCAGTCCCTGGATGTGATCGACATCGGCGTGGGTGGCAATCAGAGTTTTACAATTTGCCAGAGGGAAATCGATGTTTCGGATGACATCGATGTAATCTTGGACCGTTTCATCGAAACCGATGTCGATGAGAAGCCACTCGTTTCCCTCGAAAATCAGGTAGACATTGCAGCCTAGAAGCTCGCCTGCTTGGTAGTTCAGTTCGATGACGTTGGGGAAGATTTCTTTGCGAGCCAGCATGACAGGCAGATTACCTTGAGCGTGAATGGGATTTGGAGAATGTCTCCATCTTAACCGCCCCCCCAGTTCAGTCACAACCAGAGGTTGTCTGACCGGATAAGATCAAGCACCCAAGCTAGTTGAACGCGTGGATGCTTTCCTCAAGATTCTTTTTAGCGATGCGAACTGCGTCTCAGATAGGCCCCAATCTCGCGTACATCGACTTGATCGGGGGCATCCCCCATGCGTTGCCAAATAATGTTGGCATCGTTCCAGTCAAGAATTGTTTCACTGCCGTTGGCAGTTTGACAGATCGCTTCCAGGGCACGCTGTTCTTCCCCTTCACGAAATGCCCAAACGAATGTCTGACCATCCTTCTCATAAACGACTGCGTTCATCGTTACCATAGGTCGCCCTCCTTCGCGTCCTGCCTCTTGTTGCCTCTGTTCCAGCAAGCCGCGATGTTAAGTGATTGTTGAACGAAACCTCGGTGAACATTTCCGACGACAGGGTTTGTGTCAGAGTTCCGTTAAACCTTTTCAAAGAATACTCGCTTCTTCGACGCGAACCAATTGCAAAATCGTTGTGGATGTCCGTACACGCTAACCCGCAACTAGCGGAAGACTATTGCACCGTGACGATATTACCGTCATGAAAACAACAGTCGTCAGAACAATCACTGTTGCATGGAGGTTTGGTTTTACGTCGAAAGATGATCGCGTCGCGACTCATAATCTCGCCACGCTGCCTCTACGAAAGAAAGCAAATCAGTTGCCGTTAAGCCTGCTTGAGTTGTCGTTTCGATCGCCAGGTCGGCGGCTAATCCATGCAGAAACACGGCTAGAACGGCGGCTTCGTAAGCATCAAGCGATTGAGCCAGAAGTGCCGTGATCAAACCGGTGAGCACATCGCCCGTTCCTCCGGTGGCCAAGCCAGGGTTGCCGGTTGGATTGTGCCAATGACGTTGTCCATCGGTAACAAGCGTCTTGGGGCCTTTCAACACAACGGTGATTTTCTGCCGACCAGCTAACTCGCTGGCCATGTCGCGCGCATCTTCCATCGAGAGGTGCGGTTTTCCGACAAGACGTCGGAATTCGCCGAGATGGGGTGTAATGACACGTGGGCCAGCACGACCGGCAAGAGGAGCACTTCGCAGCGATAAAAGGTTCAAACCATCCGCGTCGATGATCATCGGGCCGGTAAATGTTTCGTATAGGTGACCAACAAGGTGGAACAAGCCTTGCGATTGTCCTAAGCCTGGACCAACAGCCAGGCAACTTGACGCCTCGAGCTTTTCACGCAAACGAGATTTCGCATGCAAGGGAATGTGTCCACTGCGATCGGTCGGCAGAGCCCAGGTCATGTACGATGGTTCAAAATTGGCCACCGTGTTGATGATCGCATCGGGGACGGCCAGCGTCACTAGGCCTGCACCTCCTTTAAGACATGCCTGCCCCGAAAGACTAATTGAACCAGGCATTCCCACCGAACCACCAACCAGCAACGCCCTGCCATAAGTTCCTTTGTGCGAATCGGCGGCGCGGGGGGCGATGATCGGCAAACCTGTTGGCAAGGGTTGGATAGGCATAGGGAGTTCCGTCGATCTAACTTTCGGGTTGTGACTTGGCTTGTAGGACACGCAGCGAAATGAGTCCGGCCAGGTACGCACCTTTGAAGCCGGCATCAATATTCACGACGGTGACATTCGAGGCACAACTATTGAGCATGCCTAGCAGTGCGGCAACACCTTGGAAGCTCGCCCCGTATCCTACGCTCGTCGGTACGGCGATGACCGGGCAAGCCAGATGTCCGCCTGCCACACTAGGGAGTGCACCTTCCATGCCAGCCACCACGATCACGGCATCTGCGTCGCTTAGTTTATGAGCTTGTTCTCCAAAACGATGAGGACCTGCGACACCAACGTCTTGGATAAACACCGGTTCGATTCCCATCCAACGCAGTGTCTCGCGTGCTTCTTCCGCAACTGGCAAATCGCTTGTGCCGGCCGTTACCAAGCCGACATTGCCCCACGTGGGTTGATCGGTGGGCATTCGAAACGTGCGGCCCTTTTCGTGATAGATCCCGTCCGGCAGCGACGCTTTCAACGCGGCGCCTTTTTCGGCATCGATACGTGTGGCCAGTGAAGTATCACCGTGCTCTTGTTGTTTGCGGAAAATCTCGATGATTGTTTCGGCCGACTTCCCTTCGCCGTAAACGACTTCTGGAAAACCGCAGCGGCGAGCTCGATCGACATCGAGAGTCGTATCGGAAAGCTGTTCGGATTTCGGCTGCATGACTTGCGCGCAAAAGTCAGAGAGGGTTACTTTTCCGGCGCGGTACTGCTTGGCGATGCGTTCCAGTTCGTGGCGTTTCATGGAAATCGAAATCTATAGTTAATCGATAATGGGGCAGAACAAAACGGTTAATTATACGAAATAGTCACTGCTTGGGGCCGGGCAGGGATTCTTTTTGGACATACCCTGGTTGATCATGGTTTAATACAAGCGTACTTACGCCATCAATCCCACCCCATGTCATCTGCCCACTTTCGAGCCTCCATCTATGAAACACCCGCAAAACACATCGCGTCGTCACTTCCTAAAAGCAGCTGGAACAGCCGCTGCTGTTGCTGGAGTTGCCACCTACGTGCCCCGACATGTCCTGGGGGCCGAAGGGACTCCAAGTGCCAACGAAAAGATAAACCTGGGCGTAATCGGTTACGGTAACCGCTGCAAATATGTCATGGGAGGCACCCTGCCCCATGCCGACGTCCGCTGTATTGCCGTTGCTGATGTCTGGTCGAAGCATCGCGAAGATGGCAAAGCGATGGTCGACAAGCACTATCGCAACACCGACTGCGAAACCCTGGTTGACTTTCGCGAGCTATTGCAGCGAAAAGATATTGATGCCGTCTTGATTGCAACCGGAGATCGCTGGCATGCGGCCGCATCGATCCTGGCGGCCAAGGCCGGCAAAGATGTCTACAGTGAAAAGCCATGCGGAATCACGATCGAAGATTGCCAGCAATTGGCCGATACGATCACGGCCGAGCAAAAGGTCTTTCAGGCTGGCACGCAGCGGCGTAGCGTGCCTAATTTTATTAAAGCGGTCGAACTGGCACACTCGGGCAAGCTGGGTGAACTTCAAACGCTTCACGCGTCGGTATATCGACCAGTTCTCGATAACAGTTGGTTACCTGCCCAAACGCAGCCTTCTCCACAGGAATTAGACTGGAACCTTTGGCTGGGCCCTGCGGCGTGGCGTCCGTTCAATCTGGCGTATGTCCAAGGAAAGTGGCGAGGTCAGTGGGATTTCGATTCCGGTGCGCGGCTGTTGGATTGGGGAGCCCATACGCTGGACCTCTGCCAGTGGGCGAACCAAGCCGATGCGACTATGCCGGTCGAGTACCAGCCACACAAAGATGGCATTTCGTGCCGGTACGAGAACGGCGTGAAATTGGAAATCGATTTTCTCGCCGATCCCTTTGGAGATCGCTCGCCGCATTATATTACGCGACTGGGAACGTGCCCGGTTCGATTCATCGGTACCGACGGCTGGGTTGAAACCGGAGACAATGGCGAGATCGTTTGCTCCTCTCCAGCACTGCAGAAAGAGATCACCGAAGATACCTCGCGGGTTCGCGGCTTAGATGTCGCCAGCCACTCGCGAAACTTCCTCGATTGTATTCGCACTCGTAAATTGACGGCTGCCAATCAAAACGTGATGCGCAAGTCGCACATTGCCTGTCACGCAGCTGCTGTGGCTTGGATCTTTGATCGTAAATTAACCATTGATCCACAGAAGGAAGTCTTTCTAAACGATGCGGATGCCAATGGCCTGATCGCTCGGCCAGATCGCATTTGGAACGTGTAGAATCTCGAATCCATTGAAACCGTGGGAGCATCTCTTCGTCTTGGAAGAGATGCTCCCTTCTTATTGCTACGCTCGCGCAAATGAAAGTACGACAACTGTTCCGGTCCGCATCAGTCCACATTGCGAGCGAAACGGGCTTACTCTTCCTCTTGCTCTTGAGAGCTTAGCACGACGATCTCCCAGCTTAGACGGCCGAGCCAGAGAGCATAGACAATCGCACCGCCAACAAACATGACTCCGCCTGGCAGTGCGATGTAGGCCAGGCGATCAATTCCAGCGAAGATGAAAATAGCGGCCCCAGCAGCGAGGATCGCCGACATCAGGAGGAATGTTGCCAGGTAAAACAATAGCCACTTCCCGGGGAGCTTATAAAGCGAAGCGACGATCGTGGAACTCCACGGCGTGACTACCGAGCCTTGGTCGAGCAACGATAGGTAAATAACCGGAAAGGCTAGGAACGTAAAAGCCAGTAGTGGAAGGGCCCACCACTGGTCGATGGTGGCCATGATCCCAAACGGGACCAGGCTCAGCATGACGGCGAAAACCAGGAAGAGGGCTTCCATCATGCGGTCGAAGATACCTAGTTCTGGCCAGTCCCAATCTTCTAGGCCGCTAGAGATCGACGTGACTAGAAAGAGAAATTGACTTCCTAGGAAGAGAGTGGTGCCGGCACCGATGAACACTGAAAACGCCGTGCCTGCCAAACTGTACATAAGGGTCAGGAAGGTCTGGTTAGGCTGCATGCTATGATAGATCGCATTGGCTGCGAAGTAGATCGTCACGGCAGCGAATAACGAGAGAAAAACCCATCGCATCAACAATCCTACATCAGAGAGCAACTGAATGTCTCGTTGGATCTCTTTCGGTGAAAAGGTGAGCGGGTATTCGACCAGCCCTTCCCGTGGATCGTAGGTGATGGGCGTTAATTGTTCACGCCGTTTTTTCTCACCTACATCATCGTCTTGGTCGTTGCGTGGTTTACGTTCTTCAAACGCGCCTTGGGTCCGCTTGTTCAGATCCTTTCGCTCACTTTGTTCCTTCAGGTCCTTTTGGGCCTGAGACATGATTTCCTGCCCCATTTTCTTTCGGGCATCATCATGGTCGCGGGCCACGTCTTTCAAACCGTATTCATCCTCAGGCACAATCGGGTCTGGGATGTCTATTTTGATCTCCGCCTTTTCGATCGTGAAGCGATGATGGCAGTCTGGGCACTGGGTCTTGCGCCCTACATCGGTGGTGCGTACGGACATGCGAGTCGAGCAGACTGGACAAGTCACCACATGCGTCTTGAATTGGGAAGATGAGTGCTCAGTCACGAATCGGACTTTCTAGCAGATGGGCAACGTTGGGCAATGCAACTTCTATTTTAACGCAGAAAACCAGAAATGCCTTTTGTCTTCCGCTTTCAGTTTCGATTCGGAAAACAGATACCAATCTTGTGTTTATTGTTCCTGCCCACCCGGACTAGGAAGAGGGATCTAGATGCATTTGTACCGATTGTCTCGATTTAACGTCAACCAGTGAAGCAAGTTAACTAGAATTCGGATGAAGGTTTGGTTGTCATTTAGTAACGAACCAAGCAAAATACGGGTTTTCCTATCAAGTGGCCGGGCAAATTATGCAAGCCACGTCGCCCTTGGGCAAAGGCGAACTGTGCAACTTTATCGGGACCTGGATTCGCTTTCGACAGAAATCCGAAGCGGAGCGCTAACGATCGGCAACTTCGATGGCGTTCACTTGGGACACGCTAAGATTGCGCAGCAAGTGCGAAAGCGAGCCGACGAAGTCCATGGCCCGGCGGTTGTATTTACCTTCGACCCTCACCCGGTCCGGCTTCTTCGCCCGGAATTGGCTCCTCCACCTCTGACCTGGACGCGTCGCAAGGTTGAACTTCTTGGCCAACTCGGAATCGACGCCGTCATTGCCTACCCGACCACGCCAGAGTTGCTGCAATTAACGCCTGACGAATTTTTTCAGCAAATCATTGTGCAGAAGATGGCTGCCAAGGCGATGGTCGAAGGTCCTAATTTTAATTTCGGAAAAGACCGCGCCGGTAATGTAAAAACACTCGAAACATTGTGCCAAAAAAATGGCATGCTGCTGGACATCGTCGAGCCATTGACCCGACCAGGCGAAACCGAATACGTCTCGAGTAGCCGCATTCGCAAATTGATCGCACAAGGCAACGTGCAACTGGCCAGCGAAATGCTGACGCAGCCATATCGTATTCGAGGGATGGTCACGCACGGAGCAGGCCGCGGGGCACAGCTTGGGTTTGCGACCGCCAACCTGGAAGCCATCGACACGCTGGTGCCTGAGATCGGCGTTTATGCCGGGATGAGCTATCGCGGCGAGAATGTCTTTGCGGCAGCAATCAACATTGGTCCGAACCCCACCTTCGGCGAAAAGGCGCGCAAGATCGAAGTCCACTTGATCGATTTTCAAGGTTCGCTCTACGGCGAGCCCCTGGAGGTTTCGTTTCTCGCTCGCTTGCGCGAAGTGACCACGTTCCCCGATGTCGAAGCGCTCAAGCAGCAGCTCGATAAAGACATTCAAACCACGAACCAGATTTTTCAATCATATCAGTCGAAAACATCTCGTTAGACTGCCCATAGCACGATGGAAACGCCCATGAGTATTGACTGGGCCGCACTGAAAGCGGCTATCGAAGTTCCGCAGCGATTCGTTTTGACCAGCCACGTTCGACCCGACTGCGATGCGCTTGGCAGCGAATTAGCAATGGCGGCCCTGCTTCGCCAAATGGGGAAAGATGTCACCATCGTCAACGATTCCGAGACCCCACAGCATCTTGAATTCATCGACCCCGAGGGTGAGATCAAGCAGCTGGGCAAAGACATTTCGCGGGAAGAAATTCAGAACGGCTTCGATGCGTTCATGGTGGTCGATACGAGTGCCTGGATTCAGCTGGGTGAAATGGCCGAAGCGATGCAAGAGTTTCGCGGCGTCAAGCTAGTTCTCGACCATCACGTCAGTCAGGACGATCTGGGTGGCGAGATGTTCAAGGACCCGAAATGTGAAGCGACGGGACGTTTGGTTTACGATGCCGCTAAAGCCTGGGGGATGACGATCACCAAGGAAGTGGCGACGGTGTTGTTTACGGCCATCGCTACCGACACCGGTTGGTTTCGTTTTCCTTCGGTTAGCGGATCGACCTATCAGGCGATTGGAGATCTTGTTGACGCCGGGGCTGTGCCCAGTGAAGTCTATGGAAATCTCTTCGAGAACGAACGTCTCGAACGGGTCAATTTGCGTGGACGAATACTCTCAAGTGCCAAGATCATTCACGATGGCAAGCTGGCCTATAGCATGGCCACGCAACAGGACTTTGCCGAAACGGGCGCCACACCTAGCGATACCGAAGATGCCATCAATAGAACCATGGCGGTAACCGGCGTCGAGGCAGCGATCTTGTTTGTCGAACTTCCCAATGGCGATGGCGTCAAAGCCAGTTTTCGCAGTCGATCGTCGCTCGATGTTGCCAGGTTGGCCCAGCAGTTTGGTGGGGGCGGGCACGTCGCGGCCGCTGGTGCGTTGGTGAAAAAGCCGCTCGGCGAAGTCGTCTCGATGCTACTGGAAGCGACGGAACGAGCGATGAGGTAGGCTGCTAGCGCGACCGGATCTTTTTCCCAGCTCGCCAAATCGATTCAATCCGTACGGACACTGGTGCCGATAACGAGTGAGACCCCACTCACCAATCACCAGAGAGTCGCTAGCACATGTGGTGCCCCCAGTGTCAGACCCAGGTTGCCGGAATCGCCTCACCACGAGAGCAATCGGCCCTGGTCTGCGCCAAATGCCAAACACGGCTTACTGCGGGCACTAAGACGGCCTCCGACTCGCCACGCAGATCAGAGAGCCAGGTGCCGTTGCCTGGTTTGCGGCTCGATGCTCATCGTATGCAAGCAACGCTCAGCCGGGTCGATCAACTGGTACAGCGTTTCGGAGAACCGGCAGAGTTCCAAGAGGTTGCTCAGCCAATTCCCGCTAAGCGTGCTTCACAGCCACAAGCACTTCCCGATCCGACGGTTTTGCCTGAATCTGAAGATCGCTTTCCATTGCTCGCCTCGCTTTGCTTAGCTGGCGGCGTCATGCTATTGGTCTGTGGCTGCTTCCTCGTGGTCTGGAGCGTGATGGCCAAGCGTCCGGAACTGTTCAACATCGGCTTTCCCATTGCCGTTATTTCGTTGGCGTGTATGGCGCTCGCGGCGTGTCTGTTCTTTCAAGATGCATCCGGCAAGCAGGCCGAAACGCAAAAGTGGATTGCCGATGTGCAAAATCAACTGGGCGGAATCCGCGACATCGCAAGCAACAGTCGGTACTCGCTAGGGTCGATTCCGGAGTTGCCTGAGTCGGCGGCATCGTCTACCAACGACCGTTTGGCCGAATCGGAAGAGCGACTGAAAGCGTTGCGACGTCGGCTGAACGAATCTCGCAGCCGCTAACAAGCATTTCCGCTTCAGAATTCGAGTCAGCGGAAATGCCTTCTGGCGAAACCTTGCGTGCCAAGTGTGATTGCCAAGGGGGTTCGTTTAACTCGCGACATATGCCATCTGTTGACTCTTTTCGGCATCGCATGCTGAAATGCAATGGAGCTTAGTTGCCAGGCTGGCGTTCAATGTCTCCTGCGGTGGAAGTTGCACGAAGACGGTCCCTTCTTCCACTTTGACCTTAAATGTTTGCAGCTTGAAGTCTTCGCCGGTTAGGCATTCGCCTGACTCGAGCGAGAAGGTCTTCTTATGCAGCGGACAGGCCACCTTCGGCACGCCCCCAGCATCGCCGATGATGCCGCGGGAAAGCACAAACGCATTCTTGTGAGGGCACATGTTTTGGCAGGCATACCAGTCGCTGTGGGTCGTTGCTCGGAAGATCGCGATTTGGACGTCGCCATATTTCACCGCTGAACCACCGTTGACGGGGAAGTCGACTTCACTGCCCATGCCGACCCAGGTAAGCTCTTCTTCCCCAGGCAAATCGCGCGAGAAGGCTTCGCCGTTGAGCCCTTTGAGTTCTACCAGGTTGACATTATTGTCGGGCCAGTCGGCGGGACGCTGTTGGTCGCGCTCGGTGATGATCTCGATGCCCAGTTCACTTTCGTCCGTGTTAACGAACTGCTTGAAGAAGGCTCGCTTTTCAGGATCGTCGACCACCGACTTCCATTCGCATTGGTAGGTGTCGACCAGCATTTGCATCCGAGCTTCGAGTTCGTCACAGATGTTGAGGGAATCGTTGATGACCACTTCACGAATATGGTCGAGACCCCCTTCCATCTTTTCCTGCCAAACGCTGGTGCGGGTCAACTTGTCGGCGGTCATGATGTAATACATCAGGAAGCGGTCCATGTACTTCACGGCCGTTACTTCGTCGATATCAGCGACCAGCAAGTCGGCGTGCCGAGGGTTCGCTCCGCCGTTGCCACAGACGTAAAGGTTATAGCCGTTCTCGGTGGCAATCAGGCCGACATCTTTACTTTGGGCTTCAGCACATTCGCGAACACATCCGCTAACGGCGAACTTCAGTTTGTGCGGCGAACGGATACCTCGGTAGCGGTTTTCAATTTGAATCGCAAAGCCGACCGAATCGCCGACCCCATAGCGGCACCAGGTGCTGCCGACGCAACTCTTCACCGTTCGAACCGATTTACCGTATGCGTGACCACTCTCGAAACCGGCGTCGATCAACTCCGACCAGATGTCCGGCAGATCTTGCACCTTGGCACCGAATAGGTCGACACGTTGTCCGCCGGTTATTTTGGTGTAAAGGTTGTATTTCTTGGCCACCTCGCCCAAGACGATTAATTTGTCAGGCGTGATTTCTCCTCCGGGAACACGGGGGACAACGCTGTAGGTCGCATCGCGCTGAATATTGGCCAGGAATCGGTCGTTGGTATCTTGCAGCGTTTTGTGTGACGTTTCCAGAATGTGGTCATTCCAGAGCGAGGCAAAGATCGACGCGGCAGCTGGCTTGCAGATCTCGCAGCCATCTCCTTTGCCGTGCGAAGTCAGGAGCGCGTCGAACGATTTGATCTCTTTGATTTTGACGATCTCGAATAGCTCTTGCCGTGAGTAAGCGAAGTGTTCGCACAGGTCTTTGCTCAACGTCTTTCCGGCGGCGGCAAGCTCGGCCGTCAGGATATCGGTCACCAGCGGCATGCAGCCACCACAACCACCACCGGCCGAGGTGCACTTCTTCACTTCCGCTGGCGTCATCAAATCGTTGTCGCGAATTGCGGCGCAGATCTGGCCCTTGGTTACGTTGTTGCAAGAGCATATCTGAGCACCGTCAGGCATGCTTTCGGCACCTCCCAGTGCCGAAGCACCGCCGCCGTCTCCACTGGTACCCATCAACTCACTAGGAGAACAAGGTAACGGATCACCACTTTTCGCGAAGACCGACAGCGTGCCATATTCCGAGGCATCCCCCACCAAAATTCCACCCAGCAAGGTTTTGCCATCCTTGCTGAAGAGCAGTTTCTTGTAGGTTCCTTGGAAAGGATCTTCGACGACCAGCGATGTACTCACGTCCTCGCTGGAATCGTAATTGCCGAAGCTGGCCACATCGACGCCCATCAGTTTCAGCTTCGTCGAAAGATCGGTCCCGCCAAAGGTTAGGCTTTGTCCGCAAAGATTGCCGGCGACGATCTCAGCCATCTCGTACCCCGGCGCGACAAGCCCGTAGATCATGCCTGAGTGC
The DNA here is from genome assembly GCF_013618625.1 of Bremerella alba. Classification (NCBI taxonomy): domain Bacteria; kingdom Pseudomonadati; phylum Planctomycetota; class Planctomycetia; order Pirellulales; family Pirellulaceae; genus Bremerella; species Bremerella alba. The sequence goes on from NZ_JABRWO010000008.1 coordinate 199,804, forward strand.
AGCGCGACTTCGCCGATGGCAAAGATTTTGGGGTCGGACGTTCGCAAGAGATCGTCAACCGAAACGCCCCCACGGGGTCCGATATCAAGACCTGCTTCTTTGGCCACATCGTCACGTGGGCGAATACCAGCCGAGACGATGATCATATCGACGTCGAGGTCAGTATCGTCGGTGAAGATCATCTTCTCGACTTTGCCATCCCCTTGGACTTGTTTGGTCCCTTTATTCAGATGAACGTCAACGCCCATCTCTTCGATCTTTTGAACCAATACCTTCGAGCCGCGGTCGTCCACTTGGCGAGGCATCAAGCGGGGGGCGAATTCGATCACGTGTGTTTTCAGGCCCAAGTCGAACGCCGCTTTAGCAGCTTCCAGGCCGAGCAGGCCACCACCAATAACGGCGCACGTCTTGGCCGTCTTGCCATGTTCGATGATTTTCTCGAGATCCTCGATTGTGCGATAGACGTAGACGCCGAGCTTATTGATACCATCGACCGGCGGCACGAAGGGGTACGATCCGGTGGCGAGTACCACGTGGTCGTAAGGGATTTCAGCACCTTGCTCGGAGTAGACAACCTGCTTGTCGCGGTCGATTTTGTGAGCCCGGTCTCCGAGGTGAAGCTCTACGCCCTGTTCCTGGTACCATTCCAGCCGGGCAATCATCAGCTTCTCGGCGTCGCGATGGGCGAAGAACGAGGTGAGCCCGACACGGTCGTAGGCTGCTCGCGGTTCTTCGCAGAAGGTGACGATTTTGTACTGTCGAGCTTGATCGAAGTCGACGAGTTTTTCGACGAACCGGTGTCCGACCATTCCGTTGCCGATCACCACGATGGTTTGCTGATCGTCTGTCACCATGAGCTGGATTTCCTCGTTTAGGATGCACTTGCGCAGTTTGCCTACTGATCAAACGCAAGCGGTGTGCCCAGCCGAGATGAGGAATCTTTTGCCGAACTGAACCGTTTCATAACTACTTATATTTGAATGGCTTACGGTGACACGAAACAAAAGTGGCTTCGAATAGTCCATAGATGGCAAAGAAATGGTCGGGAAATGAAATCTTGCCTGCTGCGCGCCTGTGCAGGGAAATGCAGTCGTCTCTCGCAGCGAAGAGCGTGGTGGAGATCTTATCGTGACCGACCAGGCGACCACGACCCACAGCTATCCTAGGTTGGTGCTTCGGGCCGAAAAAGTATCGCATCCAAACGAAGCCAGGCCCCCCGCAGATCTTCACGTGGAGTTAATAGAGTCTTAGTCTGTCGTTAATTTTAGGGTAATAGGGTGACCAGCTTGTATCTGTAATTGAAGAACGAAGAGTAAGAGGAAAGAGGCAAACGATGTGTGCCAAATTGCGTGGACGGTCCGGGTTTACGTTGGTCGAACTGTTGGTTGTTATTGCGATCATTGGGGTGTTGATTGCGCTTTTACTTCCTGCAGTTCAGCAGGCACGTGAGGCCGCACGGCGAATGCAGTGTCAGAATAATCTGAAACAAATGGGACTTGCCTTACTGAACTATCACGACGTGTTCGGTCAGTTCCCCCCTGGCTACATCGATACCGCACCAAATAGTGCTACTTCGCAAGATGGTGGATGGTCTTGGCAAGCTCAGATATTGCCGCAACTAGAACAGAAGGGCTTGTTTGACCAGTTCGATTTCGAATCGCATCCCTACGGACCTGCCAGCGATCCTTACAGCACATTCGAGAACGTGGCTGGGGTTGCGACTGAATTGTCGATGTTTAGCTGTCCTTCCGATCCCAAGCCTTCTCATACATCGGTATTCGAGTCTTCCGATACCGGGTATGTCGAAACGATTGCCACCGCAAGCTATGCTGGTGTGATTGGGGCGTTCACCAATAACGCGTGCGATTCCTTTCTGAACCCTCACTCAGCCCACAACGGATTGTTAGGTGCAAACACGAAACGCAAGATTCGTGACATTACGGATGGCCTTTCCAATACCACAATGGTCGGCGAAATGACCTGGATGCAATCCGAGAATCAAGTGCTCTATGGTTCGATTGGAAGGGGTGGAACGGCCAATTGTGGTGGAAACAATGTTCAGCATCCACCTTATCGCCATTTACGGTCGCATCGCCAGAAGCCCAATGGAGCGACCCCGTCTTCGGCGCATACCGCATTTCATAGTATGCACCCCGGTGGAGTCCAGTTTGCCTTCGCCGACGGATCGGTGCATTTCATCGCGGAAACGATCCAGCACACCGGCTCTAGTAATTCCGAACCGGCCGCAGATTGGGGCGTTTATCAACGCTTAGGAACGATCAATGACGGCCAGGTGATTTCGGGCTACTAAGCTTTGCGTACGCAATTTCCTAATCACGTTATTTAATGATTTGCTAGTAGGCTTTTTATGTTGTTGCACGCGGTATCGCAACGTTTGGTGTTCGCTTCCTTCTTCGTGGTTTTGCTGAGCGGCATGGGGTGCTACCAAACGGGGCCACCCCTGGGCTACGTCGAAGGAACCGTCACGCTGGATGGTCAGCCGATAGAAGGCCTTACGTTGCGGTTTGTCCCCAAGGGTAACGAGGGGACGACGTCCTACGCGGAAACCGACGTCGACGGCAACTATACGGCTCGGTTTACTTTTCGCCAAGAAGGAGTGCTGATTGGCGAACACGACGTCGTGTTTGAACGCCCAATCGGCGCCGATGAACGCGGAATTGCCACATTCCCCAAGGGTTATGAACGCCGAAACGCGATCACGACCGTGGTCGATTCGGGGTACCAGACAATCGACTTTGAGTTGAAAAGCGACTTTGAACATCCCAGTGGGGATCGTCGTCGAAAATAACTCGCACTAAGTTCTTTAGTGCTTGATCTCTTCCCAATACTTCTCGAATGCCCCGTTTGCGTGGAAGTCGGGGCTGTTGTCCAAGTCGTGGCACTTGAGGCACGTATCGCGGGCCGATTCCAGCGGCAGACGCATCTGGTCGACGAACATCGAGGTTTGCTCGCTTGAAAAGCCCCCTTCCCCGTTCTGGGAAGCAACGTGATGCGAGCCAGGGCCGTGGCAATTTTCGCAGCCGACGCTTTTCAGATTGGGGGTCGTCTCCAGACCGAGATAGCCGGAGCGGTACGGCAGGTAGAGTTCCGGATTCCAGCCGGTCACGTGGCATGCCAGGCACTCAGGATCGAAGTGCCGAGGTACTTCGTAGCGTTCCGGAGGATGAACCAGCGTGTCGGTGGCATGGCTATGTTTGGAGTTCTCCCAAACTTCGTAGGCTTCCGAGTGGCATTCGGCGCAAGCTGCGGAACCGACGAACGAGTGTCCGCTGGAATGCGGTTGAGGGCGAATACCGAGGCCATCGAGACCAAGCGTTTCCAATTGTTTCTGGTAGCTCGCCAAAAGACGCAGCATTTCTTCGGAGTCCTCGAAACGGGCATCGAGGGCAACCCGTTCGTAGCGAATGGGCTTTTGGGGATCGTTAAACAATCCGACCACACCGACATACATCCCCTTGGTGCCCACCTGAATCATCTGGGTGTTGGTACCTTCGACGACTTCCGGTTGAAGCGTGGGCTCCCCTGCCCCACCGGCGGTAACCACAATCTGGAACCCGGGGAAAGCCTTGGCGAATTGGCGACTTTCCTCAAGCGAAGCATGCGAAAGGAGAACATAAAGATCGCAGTTTTCAGCTTTCAATTCATTCCAGGTCGCTTCGAGTTGCTGCATCGGATCGCCTAGTTCGACTTCGGCATTCGATATTTTTTGTTGTTCCTTGGTCCCCAGAACGCCGGTGATACCGATTTTCTTGCCTGCTGATTCCACGATCCGATGTTTGGGCGTGAAGCCTAAGAGGCTGGCATTGCTGGAAATGTATTTAATGTTGTCGGGATCTTCCGAGGCAACCGCAGCGAAGACTTCGTCGACCGAGAGGCGTAGGTCATCGGGGCCGAAACTGATCGCATCGTAGTCCATCTTCTTCAAACCTTCGGCGGAGGTCTGGAACTTGATCTCTGCCTGACGACCGAAGCGGCGAACCTGGTTACCGACATCCAAGGAGACAACCTCCCAGCCGCGATCGTTGCGAAGTTGATTCAAAAAGGTCTGACGTCGCATCAGCCCCCCTTTTTGATTGTCGAGGCCGGTGCAGCCGCACGGTTCGATATAGCCGTGCTGTTGTCCGGTTAGAAACAATGCGATCTCCGGCTTGCCCCATCCCTCGAATAGTTCGCGACGAGAAAACTTGGGCTTCTCTTCTTCCTCTTCGGAAGCATCCCTCATCGCGATCTCCGATGGCATTGCCACCGGCTGCACGCTCGACTTGCCTGATCCTTGTTGACCAAGTGGCATCTCGGCGGCAGTTAGAGCAATGTCTGACGATGCCGCAGGCAATGCTTTGCTGGCTGGCATCGCCGAGGCATCGGCCATGTGAACAGGGTTTTTCGCCGGAACTTGCTGGGCAGACCGATCGGCATCGCCCACTTCTGCGGAACGGCTGCAGCCGAATGTGCCCGCTAGTAGGATGGTCGAGACTGAGAGGAAGGTGGCGAAGTGACCCGTTTCGTGACGCATACCATTGAGGGGGTTATGGGTTCGACAAGGTGTTAACCGATCTCCTTTTTACAGGTGACCGGCCTAAAAGACATGATTTACATGGTTGAATCTACTCGACTGAGAAATAAACACCAATATTGACCTCCTTGATCTCTGGATGTCCTTCCACAGATAGAGCGATTTTCCCTAAATCCTTTCGCTCTGGCCCCAGATAATTCCCTTCCGGGACACCAGACGGGATTTCAACCGAAAGAGGGATCTTACGGACACTACCGTTGTTGATCGACTCAGGCTCACCGACTTCAACCTTCATATAGTCAGGGAATGTTTCCTGGGCTTTCACGGTGACTTCGTTTCGATGAGGTCCCTTCACGATGAGAAATAGCTTGGTGGAAGCCCCTTCGGCCTTCTTCAACTTGTTCAGATAGAGCACTGATTTATCGCGATCGTACTTCTTAACCGCGATAATCGAGATGTCCCCGACGATAAAGCTGGTGACAGGAATCTCCAGTTCCGGCCCGAACTCGCTGGTCGTGTGGGCCACGATCGTGTGGCGATTGGTACCTAGCGGCAAGCCTGGCTTCACTTCGACTTCCAGGGAATAACCGGCTAGAGCGCCGTTGGACTGTTCGAGTTCTTCTTCGGTGAGTGGACGATAGGTCGCTGACAGCAATTCCGACTGATCGCCGGTAACGGTGAGATCCTTGATTTCAAACGAGTCCTCCTTGAAGCTCAGGGCCTTCGTCGCTGCTTTGCGAGTCTCTCCTGCGGCCAGGTTGGTGAAGCGGACTTCAGAGGGGTCGAGCACGATAGCCTGCACGACGCTACCGGTGATCCGCAGTTCCAGCATCGATTTACGTGGATCATTCGTCGCGATGCGGGCTGTTTGGGCAAACTCCTCGGCATAGCTCTTGGGACGCCATTCCAATTCGATGTCGGTCGACTCGCCGGGAGAGACTTCCAGCGTGTCTCCTTCTTTCAAATCGGCCATGGTGCACTTACAGGTGGTGCCTTCCATGGTTAACTCGAGGACGCCTTTTCCTTCGTTCTTCACGACAAACGTATGCTTGCCCACCGAGTTCAGCTCCATACGACCGAACACAAAGATATCACTACCTTCGACAACCACCTTGGGGGCATCATCCGAAATCGGAATCGATTTCCAGGCTTGATCCGGATCGGTGATCGGGCCGAAATGATTGGGGAGAGTCGCGTCGCGGTAGGCGATGCCATAACCGGCCGCAGAACCAAGCAACAGGCAGACAAGCAAGAGGGCAATTGGTTTCATGGCATTTAGAAGGAAAAGAGTCGGTAGGATCGAATGGGAATACTATCCTCCCATTGTACGCAAATTCTCAATGACTTGTTTGGCAGAAAGTTCAGGATCTGGCGCCGGCTTCTGATTCTCGACTGTTTTCCAAGGGCCAGGATCATGGATTTTTAGCCGATTTAGGTAGCGTTCGGCATGCGGATTAAGTTTGTCCAGCCGCAGCGCCTCGTCAGCATGGGCGATGCTCTCTTCTTTCAAATCCGCCAAATGAAGGGCCCAGGCCAACTGGGCCTGATGGATCGCTCGGTTAGGGAAAAGGTGAGTTGCTTCGCGGAAATGATTGATCGCGACGAGCAAGTGGTCAGGATCGTCCGACTGGCGATACACGTCGAGGAACCACTCGCCCGCCGTAGAATGCAGCGGAAACGAGTGACCGGCACGGCGGAACGTTTCGGCTAACGCGTCCTCTAGTCCCACCAGCAAGGGTTCTCGATCCTTAAGGCTGGCATCCGAGTTGTTCACCCAGCCTTGAAAGTAAACGTTGGCCAGCGCGGCCGGGCCTTCCTTGCTCCATGTATCGGCTGCGGTCGCCAGCTTCACGTGTTGTTCCATGGCTCGCCAATCACCCTGCCTTCCGGCCAGTGTCGACAAACTCATCTGCGTGCGTCGAGCTTGCGATGGCTGAATGCCCCACAAAGTCACAACCATGAGTCCGATCGCTCCCACACCCAGCGGGATCATTTTTTTGGGCCCGTCTTCCAAGAGGATGCTGCAATGCGCCGGTGAAGCGATCGCCGCGAGCAAGAAAAGGGAGCCTGCGACACTCGGAAAGCTGATACCGCCGGCGGCCAGCAAATTGATAACCAGAGCGGCAATCGCAATACTCATCCACAACCGAAGGTTTTGCGAGATCGGCTGGCCCCAGAGTGTCCACGCGACAAACCCCGTGGGGATGATTCCAATGATTACTGGCATGTAGTCAGGTGAAACTTCCTGCATGATCATCTGAAGCAGCGGGGCAAACAAAAGGGCTAGCCCGGCACCAAGCCATAGTGGATAAGCGGATCTCGGGTCGTCTTGATTCGCAGGTTTGGCTGCCTCAACGGTGGTGTCGGTGGGGTTCGGAGCACGGGCGATTTGCAATGTCCAAAACACCATTGCCGCAACGAGCAGAAGCAGCGCTGGTGTTCCTGCCGAGGCCCATACCTCGAAGATAAAGTTGTGCGGATCAGCGACCGTTTCGCTGGCCATTGGCAACATGAATTCAGGATAGTAGCCCTGGAAATTGCCGAGCCCGCAGCCAAACAATGGATGATTGGCGATGATTGCCGCAGCTCCTTGCCAATACTGAAGTCGGTACAGCACCGATTTGGGAGCTTCACTTAAAACCTCGACATCCAGCACTCCGGTCACAAACCCAAGCATGAATAGGCCAAGTGCGGCGGTCAGTCCGGTCGCCGGAATCACCCACGAGACGCGTCGACCAATCGAGGTTCCGTAGAGCCCCAACAAGGTCAGCCCGAAAAGGGTCGCGAGCCAGGCGGTACGGCTCTTGGTTAGCAGTAGGCAAATCCCCATCAGCGCAATTGCCAGAGCGAATCCGCCAACGCGTTTCCAGTTGGTGTCCGGCGAAAAAGAGTTCTTCAGCCAGCCGAGAGAGATCAAAATCCACGGCACCAGAAACCCGGCCAAGGAATTGGTCAGCGTAAACGTGGCGGTTGGCTCGGTACTGTTAAGGCGACTCTCGAACAGCGATCGAACGGGATTGCCTGGGGTTGGGTCGATGCCGTTGTCAATCAAAATTTGCTCGGCATTTGCCTCGTAGGAAGCACGTTGCGCTGGCATCTCGACAACGTATTGGTACACCGCAAATGACGAAACGAAGACGGCCAGGCAGATCATCGCGGAAAGCACCGCATGACGCTGCGAATCATTCACAATCCATTGCCGGATCAGGAAGTATGCAATCAGAACGTGGGCGTAGTCCCAATAGCTGTTGAATGCGGCTCGCAGGTTGCCTTCCCCGGCGACATGCCAAGTGGAAATGGTGAGCCAGACGAGAAATCCGGCCAGACACGTTTCGGTCCAACTCCAGCGAATTTCGAGTTTGGGTTTCATGAGCGCGGTAGCGCCCCACAACACCAGAAGCAGGCACCAGGCGACAGCTAGCCATAGCTCGGCGCCTCGTTCAGGAGATCCTTCGCTGGAAACAAGAGGAGTTGCAACGGCGAGAAATGCGATGCCTGTTCCCACGAAGTTAGGTAACAAGGACGAACCGGAAGGCTCGTTCGTTGGACGCCGGTCTTTCTTATGCTTGGCTGCCATCTACTCGCTTCGATTCCGTTCTTTGCGACGGGCCGCCTTTTCGATCAAGGCGATCAGACAGAGAACACAAAAAACTAAAAGTAAAACAAAGATAGCTCCGACGAAATCGACCATATGCAGCAGCAACGCACCCAAGCCGCATGTTACCGTCAGCAAGTAAATCACCAATACGGCGCTCGTCTTGCTAAAGCCCATCTCCACCAAGCGGTGGGAGAAGTGGCATTTATCCGCTTGAAAAGGACTCCGCCCTTCACGAATACGGATGTAGAGAACGGTAAATAAGTCGTAAAGCGGAACGGCCAGAATGCAAAGCGGAGCAAGGATCGCATGCTGGCGATTGTTTTCGTAGCTTCCGAAAGTCGCGAGGATGGTCATCACCGCCATGCAAAACCCGATTAAATAACTGCCGGCGTCCCCCATGAAGATCTTGGCTGGCGGTCGGTTGTGATAAAGAAAGCCGAGAATTGATCCGGTGAGTACCAGCAGGAACCCACCAACGAAGAGTTGAGGGCCGGCGGTGGTCGGGTCAGGGGCTATTAGTAATACGGAAGCCAACATGAATGAACCGATTCCGGCAATCCCGGCCGAAAGTCCATCCATGTTATCGAGCATATTGAACGAATTGATCAACGCCACAATCCAGAACAACGTGACGAACTCGGGTAGCAACGGAATATCGACGAAAAAACTGAGCTTCCAGCCCAGAAGCCAAACAACCGTTGCAGCGACCGCAAACTGAACGGCAAGACGAATCTTCCAGCCCAAACCGGTCAAATCGTCGAGCAAACCAACCGTAAACAGGACGGTGGCCAGAGTCAGGAGCGTCCAAAGCGGGATGACTTTCTCTTGATAGCCGGCCAGGTGGGGCTGCGCGAAATCCCAGCCACGCTGTAAAAGGTTGGAACTGAAGGTCATGTCAGGATGGTTCGCCGCGTACCAGACGAGGGCCTGGGCGATGGCAAACGGAACGACTAAACCGACCCAAATCCCGATGCCGCCCCCAAGTGGTGTGGGGACGACGTGCACTTTACGTTCACCCGGTAGGTCGACCAGACCCAACTTCGGAGCCCAGCGGCGCACCAGCGACGTGGTGACGAGCGATAGAATCAACCCCGGCAGCATTGCTGCGACGATAAATGCAAAGGCAATGCTAGGGCTCCAGGTCACAGTTTATCCTGAGTAGAAGTATTTGAGGTCGAAGAGGAAAGATTCCATTCTATTTAAAAAAGCGGCCATTCGTAGACCGCTCTTTCTACGACGTCAGCTGCTGGCGTAGGTAGGTTCGGCAGCGATCGAAAAACTCGTGATACTCTGGCCGTTGGTAGTCTGGATAGGTCCAAGGCCACGAGGTCCATGCTTTTCGGCGAAAGTGAAGTGTGACTTCAGCGTAGATACCATCTCGCAAATAAATCCGGTGATCACGATCCTTGGTGGTGCCAAGGACCAGCTTGGCTTCCGAGATATAGCCGGGGTCCAAGTTTAAGGGACGCTGTTCGGGCCAAAGTCCCTGCGCGGCGTAGTCTTGTTCCCAGGCATTGGAAGTTCGTTTCCAATCGGGAAGATCGGCGGAAGAGCGAAGTTGAGAAAATGCCCAAAACTGTTTGTATTGTTCGGGGCCCATTTCCTGATCGTAATAGGTTGTCTCGGTTAGCAAAAAAGGCTCGCTGACCAGGGCGATCTCTCCCCAAGCGGCTTCGGCTTGTGCTTTTCCCCACGCGAGTGCCGCCGGATAGCGGCTAAACGCGGCGACAATCGGCAAGATATTTCGTGGCTCTTGGATTTCTCCCAAGGGGTTCTCTTTCGATCAGTGTAGGAATGGATGTGAGGAATGCTAGAAACATCTTACAAGAAATAAAAAGTGCCGCGGATGTTTCCACCCGCGGCACTTTTGTAAGCGTCTTTCGACTCTCACACCTTCTTAGAAGGTGAAGATAGCGTCGACACCGTAGAACACACAGTCATCATGCGTGCCTTCGGCGTATGGCGTGCCGCCGTTGCCGTAGATGCCGTCGAACTTTTCGAAGCGAGCTTCAGGACGAACGGTGACATTGGCAGTTGGCTTCCAGTTCAAGCCGACAGTCGTAGCGTAGTAGCTACCTGGCCCGAAGCCAACACGAGCACCGTCTTCGTCGCAGAACCATTCTGCACGGATACCAGCCGACCAGCAGTCGTTGATTTCCTTGAAGAAGTACTGGTTAACACCGTACCAGTAAGCAGCTTCACCAGGGATGTTCGTCTGAACGCCCAAGTCGTGCTGGAAGACATAGCTGTAGCCACATCCGATGTCATGAGTCAGCACGAAGCTGTTCATGTAGATGTTACCGCCATTGGTCTTGCCCCAGTCACCGGCGTTGACGGCCCAAGTGATCGTGGTGCTGTCGGATAGGTCGCGGCTAACACCACCGAGGAAAGTCGCTTGACCTTCCCAGTTGTCAAAAGCCGTGTCCCAACCTTGAACGTAACCGCCCCAAAGCGTGGTGTCTTCAACACCGCTGTAGGTAGCGAGCACACCACCGTGGGTGAACGGTTCGCCGTAGTTCATCGTGTAGGCGTAGCTGGAGAAGAAGTTGTCAGGAGCCTGAACGACTTCGTAACCAATGATGGTGTAGAAGTGACCGACTTTAACTTCCCAATCGCCCCAAGCAGCAGTCATGTAAGCCTGAGGAATGGCCGAACCGTACAGTTCTTCGCCATCTGCCGTTACAGCACTGTCCCAGTCGTTGTCCCAACGATTACGATTGCCGTAACCGAAAGCTTGGGTGTCCGGACCGTCAGCACCAAAGACTGCGTCAACTCGGTAACCGAGGTCGAAGCAGTATGTTTCGGCGTCGGCAGCCTTTTCGGCGTAAATCCAAGCCTGATTCAACGTGGCAGCGTTGGAGATACCTCGGAAGGGAACCGGGCCATTTCCGTTGTTGGTGTTAACACCACGGAAGTTGCCATAGTAACCAGCCGAAACCCAACCACCGATTTCAACTCCGCAGCAGTTTTCGCCAAACAGGGTCCAGGCGTCGCCATGCTCGCAACAACCGAACCAATCCATGCCGCCACAGCAAGAGTCGCTGTAACAGCCACATTCTGATCCGCAGGTCAGGTCGGTATCGCAGCCACATGCTACATCCGACGCACAACCACAATCCGAAGCGATTGCGTTGTAGTTGACCTGGCTGGCGTCATAAATGCCAGCTTCCTGAGCCGAAGCGACGGTCGAACCGCCGACCATCATTGCGGCTGCCAACATGGCGGCCTTCCAATCCATTTTCATCGTAAAAATCCCTCCAATTCCCAGGAATTCGTGAGCGTCCATAACGCGAATTACCCAACCCGCCGCTCGGATGCCTTAACGCCCGTGTGTCCATCGGGGCGGGTAATAAACTTACGCTTCCCCATCGAACCTCTTTATTGATCTCTTGGTCGACTCGCCGATCAGGGCGAAACCAGGAGATCTATCGCCGCCAAGGGGCTTGATAGGTGGTGCGTAGCGTCTCGCAGCTAGTCCAGGTTTAGTTGGTTTATCGAGATAGCCGCCGTGGAAATTCAGTCCACTGTCGTTAGCTAGATCGCTTTGCCATATCCGCAAGGTCTAGCATTCTTGCCTATTTTGAGATTTGGGGCGGCAATTCACCGAAATGGACACTATTTGTGGGCCAATGGTGGGGATTGTTGTGCTGGCCAGGTAAATCCAGGGCGATTTGATAGGTGCTAAGTCGACAAATCCCTTGAGTTATGGGCACAGTTCGGTAACAATTAGGAGTACTAAGAAATGCAGCCAGCTTTCTCAGCCACAAAACTTCTCTGTGCCGGCTCATCGAATCGCTCGGAAGGTCTACTCGTATGAACAATTATGTCTCTCGCGCGACGAACGTACGTCGCGGTTTCACGCTCGTGGAGCTCCTGGTCGTTATCGCGATCATTGGGATTTTGGTGGGTTTGACCCTGCCTGCGGTTCAAATGGCCCGTGAGGCCGGTCGGCGTGCCGAGTGCCAGAACAACTTGAAGCAGATTGGTTTGGCCCTGACCAACTATTCGACGACGGATGAAACCCTACCAGAGGCCGTAGACGTCAATGGCTTTACCTGGATCGCCAAGATTTTGCCTCAGCTAGAACAAAACAATCTGGCTGAAAGTCTCAACATGAACATCTCTGCTGATGGGCAGGCATTTCTCGAAACGCAAATAGAGATGTTGCAATGTCCTTCCGACCCAGAGAATGACAACCTGACCCCCGTCGATGGTATCGGCATCACCAACTATGCCGGTGCGGAAGGCTGGATCTCTGCCCTATCGGAGCAACAGTTCAATCGAACTGTATCGACATCCGTTGGAGGCTCCTATTCGCGTCCGGCATTCTTCGACACCGATGGCACCAGTGGCACTCCCAATTACCGCGCCAAGAAGGTGGATTTAGGCGGCATGTTCCGTCCTGCTTTCCCCACCAACTTGGCTAAGGTAACCGACGGCCTATCGAATACCGTCATGGTCGCTGAAGTTACTGCGGCAGGTTTTACTGGTGGCGTTGCTGATCAGACCGATTCTGGTGAGTCGGCGTTCATTACCGCCGGCCGAGCACGAGCGGCACTTGTGGGACGCTATCCGACAGCCTCTCAATTGCCGGGAGCGTATTCGGCAATTGAAGATGATGCTGGTTACCTTCCTGATGGAACAAACGCACCAGCAACATCGCTGTTTGCACCGGTCTTCATTTCGTCGCAGGCAATCAACTCGCTGTCGCAATCGGCATGTACGCCTCATAACGTTGAGCAGTGCGTCTTCGGCGACGGTTCGGTTCACGCGATTGCGTTGACGATCGACAACGACGTTTGGATGCAGCTCACGGCCATGGCTGATGGCACTGTGATCGAATCTTACTAAGCTTAAGCATCATCCAAAAAAACGGGTGCGATGAAAATCGCACCCGTTTTTGTTTCTTGACCGCTAATCGCTAGTCCTAGTGCGGTTAAGCGTTAACTGTAGCGTAGCCGCAGTGCCGCATGTAGTTGAGGCATTCTGCTGAGGAGAACTCGTCGAGGACTCGGCCGCAGAGGTCCCATAGTTTGTCGACGGTTCGCTCGGCACTATCGCGTAGGAGTTTCTTAAGTTTGGCGAACGCAAGTTCGATAGGATTCAGGTCAGGCGAGTACGGCGGCAGAAAACGCAATTCGGCCCCTGTTTTTTCAATCGCCTCGCGTACACCGCTGACTTTGTGGCTCGACAGATTGTCCAAGATGACGACATCCCCGGCGGACAATGTGGGTGCCAAGTGCTGCTCGACCCAAGCCAGAACGATGGCCCCGTTGATCGGGCCATCCACCGTTAATGGCGCCGTGAAGCCTTCATGTCGCAGGGCTCCGAGAAAGGTAGTCGTTTCCCAACGGCCTGCGGGAACATGCTCGATCAACCGCGTCCCTTGCTCTGATCGGCCGTACGTGCGGGTCATATTGGTCTTGGCCCAAGTCTCATCAATGAAGACGGCTCGCTTGGGATCGATGCGTGATTGATCACGTTTCCACTGGGCACGCTTTTCGACTACGTCTTGGCGTTTCTGTTCCGCGGCGATCAGCGTCTTTTTTTTCGCGTCCGCTTGAGAGCACGGCACGCCTGGCAAATGGTCCAGAGCGAGACTTCGACGCCCAATTCCGATTTTAAATCGGCCTGGATCTCACGCAGGTAAATATCGGATCGCGTGTCGATTTTCTGCGTCAGCCAGACGCCCCAGTCATCCCAAGAACGCTTACGATTACGCGTCGTCTTGGCAGCAACTTTGCCTGACTCACGCCGCTCCTGTTTGATCCGTCTGATCCAAGATTCAGACACACCAAACCGAGTCGCTACTTCGCGCGTCTTTCCACCAGAATCACACGCTGCGAGCACATCTCGCCGAAACTCTCTTGAGTAAGCCTTCATCAGTACCTCCTAGATGATGCCTAGCTTACTCGACTTGCCTAGATGGCGCTAGGGTTATCGCTGAACCGCTCTAGTAAGCCTTGGCGATCAACATCCGCTGAGCAACTTCCTGCCCGGTGAAAAGGCATTTTCCCGGTTCCTGCTCGCCATCGACAGGTACACAGCGAGCCGTTAGTTTGAGCTTCTTAAGCTCATCTTCGACCTCCTTCGCGTCCGCACAGTGGACGTAAGCAAAGCCGCCATGAATCTCTGGCTTGTTGTCGCTCTTGGGGGTGAACCATTTTTTGAGTTCATCTAGGGAGTCGACCTTGCGCGAGTGGTCCTCACGTAGCTTCTTGGCCTTCTCGAATAGGCCATCTTGAATCTCGGTGAGCGTGGAAGGAAGTTCCGCGACGAATTGATCGACCGCAACGGCCTGCTTCTCTTTCGGAGTTTGATCGCGTCGGCCCACGAATACGCTTCCCGAGGCCACATCGCGTGGTCCCACCTCAACGCGAACCGGCACGCCACGCTTGATGTGGTACCAGGTCTTTTCACCGCCCCGTAAGTCACGGTCATCCATGATCACGCGAATCGGAGCCCCGTCGTACATTTGTGCCTTGAGCTTGGCTTCCAAATCAGCACAAAACGCGAGGACCGTAGCTTTCTCTTCGTCGCTACGATAGATGGGAAGGATCACGATGTGTTTCGGGGCCAATCGTGGTGGGACAACAAGGCCGTCATCGTCGCTGTGGGTCATAATTAGTCCGCCGACCAAGCGAGTCGAAACACCCCACGATGTCGTCCAGGCAAACTCTTCAGTCCCTTCCGCCGACTGAAACTTGATCTCCTGGGCTTTCGAGAAGTTCTGACCCAGGAAGTGAGAAGTGCCTGCTTGAAGCGCTTTGCGGTCCTGCATCATCGCTTCGATGCTGACCGTCATGTCGGCCCCTGGGAAGCGTTCCCACGACGGCTTTTCGCCTTTGATGACCGGCATGGCCATGTAGTTCTCTGCGAAATCCGCATAGACATCGAGCATCTGACGCGTTTCGAACAGGGCCTCTTCCTTAGTGGCATGCGCCGTATGCCCTTCCTGCCATAAGAATTCGGCCGTTCGCAGAAACATCCGTGTACGAAGTTCCCAGCGAACGACATTGGCCCACTGATTGATCAGAATCGGCAGATCGCGATACGACTGCACCCATTTGGCGTACATCGAGCCAATGATCGTTTCACTGGTCGGCCGCACGATCAGGGGTTCGTCTAGCTTGCCAGCTGGCACTAGGCCCCCATCTGGTCCTGGTTCCAGGCGGTGGTGCGTGACGACGGCACATTCCTTGGCAAAGCCTTCGACGTGCTCGGCCTCTTTTTCCAGAAAACTCATGGGAATAAAGAGCGGGAAGTAAGCATTCTCGTGGCCGGTAT
The DNA here is from genome assembly GCF_013618625.1 of Bremerella alba. Classification (NCBI taxonomy): domain Bacteria; kingdom Pseudomonadati; phylum Planctomycetota; class Planctomycetia; order Pirellulales; family Pirellulaceae; genus Bremerella; species Bremerella alba. Next base: position 215,223 of record NZ_JABRWO010000008.1, read on the forward strand.
CTTTGAACATACCATCGAGAACTTTTTGCATGTTTTCCCAAATACCCCAGCCCCATGGTTTGATCACCATGCACCCGCGTACGGGGGATATCTCGGCCAAGTCTGCGGCCTTGATCACTTGTTGGTACCACTCGGGATAGTCCGCTTCACGAGTCGGGCTAATTGCGTTCTTGGGCGCCTTGGCCATCGGTATCCCTATGTTCCTATGTCTTTACTAAGGGCAAGTTTGCACCATGGGGTGGATCGGCATTCTAAAAAAATCTTTCAACTGAGGACAGCCGAGGTACGTTTGTGGATACATGCAACCTGAATTGTGGGTCCTTGTTGGAAAAGTGGGGTGTCTTTAGAATCGCCTCCAACCTTATCTCATGGGGGGAACGCGATTTGCGGAACAGCAGCAAATGGGAATCAGAGAATACAGGACCCAGAATGGCCAGAAGAAGCATCACGCAGTTGGGTGAAAATGAGAGCATTAACGAAGTTTACGTCGCTTCTAGTAAGCAACTTCGTCCCAACCGCCAGGGGAACCTTTACCTGCAGTTGCAGCTATCCGACAAATCAGGTGCCGTAAACGCCATGATGTGGAATGCCAATGAAGGCATCTACAAACGATTTGAAGACGGCGACTATATTAGAATTCAGGGAACATCCCAGTTTTACAATGGGGCCATGCAGGTCATTGTCTCGCAGATCGATAAGGTCGACCCACGCGAGGTCGATGAATCGGACTTCATGCAAGTCAGTCCGCAGCGGATGGACGACATGCTGAAGGAATTGGCCGAGCATTTGCGGGCTATCCGCAACATTCACCTCAGGAATCTGGCCGAGTGCTTCTTGATCGATGAGGCACTGATTGCCCGTTTCCGTAAGTCACCGGCTGCCGTAAAGAATCACCATGCCTATGAAGGTGGTTTGCTTGAGCATGTGGTCAATCTGATCAAGGTCGGCAAAGCAATCGTTCCGTTCTATCCGCAGGTCAACGAAGACCTGTTGGTGATGGGAGTTTTGTTTCACGACATGGGCAAAGTCGACGAACTTAGCTCTGACAAAGGCCTCGCTTACAGTGACGAAGGTCAATTGATTGGCCATCTGGTGAGCGGAGTGAGTATCGTCGACCGACTGACCGTCGAAGCCGAGAAGTTAGCCGGCGAGCCCTTCCCAGAAGAGCTGGCACTGCGGCTTAAACACATGGTTGTCAGCCATCACGGGAAGCTTGAGTTTGGCAGCCCGAAGGTACCGATGACAGCGGAAGCGCTTGCTTTGCACTATATCGATAGCCTGGATGCCCACATGCACGGTTTCGATAAACTTCTCGCCGACGATGTGAACACCGATAGCCGCTGGACAACTTACAGTCCGCAGTTCGGTCGAAAGATCTACAAAGGTGGTGGGGACTCTTAAAAGAGCCCTACTCTACGTTGAAGTCGTTTCAACGACATCTTTTCCACGAGGGACGATTGTCGATGCAATGTCGATAATCTTTTGTGCCCCCCGTGGTTCTCATGCGCATGTAAGAGATTAAATCCAAGCAGTAAGCGGCTTGGATTTGCGTCGTGTACTCGCCGTAAGTCACGTTACTCAATCGCCTTACGGTATATCTGGTGATGGCTGAAAGGCAATTCTTTCAGACAAATCGACAAGCGTCACCACGTGCCAGATTTATGATACCTTTACGGCCCATTCACTCCATCTCAACGATTGCGTGTCATAACAGCTAATGTTCCGAAAGGTTTCCTTAAGCTACCATCGCAACTTCGCAGGATCGTTTGAAGTTTCGATGGCCCCCGGCTAAGGCTTTTGAGTCCCTTAGAACTTCGATCAGGATGGAGCCTGTCAGATTATGGGTGCCATGTCGAGCAATCGAGAACGGGTCAGAACGTTATTTTTCAGCGATCTCCACTTGGGTTGTCCTTATGCCCGAGTCGAGCCTTTCTTGGATCTGCTGAATCAACACGAACCGCAGTACATCTACATTGTGGGGGACTTCATCGATGGATGGCGTCTACGCAAACGTTGGCACTGGGAGCCGGTCTATAATGCCATCCTGAGCCGCTTGTTCGAGATGTCTCAGACCGGAACTAAGATCTTCTACACGCCAGGTAATCACGACGATTTCCTACGCAGTTTCCGTTTCAAATTTGATTTCGTCGAAATCGCCGACCAGTTCATTCACCACTGCCCCAATGGCCGTCGAATCTTGGTCACCCATGGTGACAAGTTCGACCAGATCGAGAAGAAGGCCAAGTGGATGTCGGTGATGGGATCGTTCCTATACGATTCGATTTGCTGGGCAGACGAACGCGTTAATCGTTGGCGTCGGCACCATAACCTGAGCCGCTGGCCTTTGGCTGCTTCGATCAAGAAGAACGTAAAATCGGCGGTCCAGTTTGTCAGCGACTTTGAAGATACCTTGATGCTGCACGCCAAGTCGCTGCAGTGTCAGGGAGTGATTTGCGGCCATATTCACACCCCGATCGTTGTCGAAAAACATGGGGTCACGTATTACAACACCGGTGACTGGATCGAAAACAGCTCGGCTTTGTTGGAATACGCCGACGGCCGTTACGAAATAATTGACGTACCCTATGAAACCAATCCAGATGCTGCCCAGGTAATCCCATTAGATCCGGCGGAGGTCGAACGACGCCGGCAAGAGTTGATGGCAGCGGCGCTGGGTGTCGACTTACGCGGATCGGATGAAGCCCCAGTAATGGCGGTTCCATTCCACGCTGATGAGAGTATTTAACGGCATCTTCCTTGTTTCGAGGATGAACCTCGAATTCATGGGAATTGTCTTGTCTCGCAGCAAGGTCACGACATATACATTACAATCACTGCAAATGCAGCGACATTTATGCGGAATGTTTGACAGGGTTGAGGATCAGCCTTGCTGAGTTCCGCCGAGAGATTCTTCCCCAAGTACTTATGGCGAAAATCTTTTACAGCATGTCGGGCGAAGGGCGTGGACACGCGGCCCGAGTTCGGACGATGACGGAACATCTCCGTCACGATCATGAACTCGTCCTATTCGCACCCAACGAAGCGTACGACTTCCTTGCCCCAATCTACAACACGCCAGAGTTTCCTGGCGTGGAAGTTCGCAAATTGCCGGGCCTGAAGTTTTACTATACCCAGCGGCGGCTTGATCTCTCGAAATCGATTTACCAGGGGCTCAAGTTCCTGGGACAATTGAACAAAAACGTTCGCGAAACGACGGAAGTCATTGAGAGCGAGAAGCCGGATTTGATCGTTTCCGACTTCGAGCCCATCCTGCCCAAGGCAGGTCGCAAGTGCGACATCCCGGTGGTCAGCTTGAATCATCAGGATTTTCTCCTGTCATACGATTTGTCGACGTTGCCATCCAGTTTGCAGTGGTATGCGTGGGCTATGGGGTTTGTCGTCAAGGCACACCATGTCGAGAAGCAAGCTACGGTCGTTTCGTCGTTCTTTACGCCCAAACTTCGCCCTGGGTACAAGGATGTCGTGCAAGTGGGCCCCCTGCTCCGCCCGGACGTGTGCGAGGCACGCCCATCGGAAGAAGGTTTCATCCTCTCGTATGTTCGAAAAGCAACGACAGACGACACATTGCACCTTCTCAAGTCGTGCGATCGTCCTGTAAAGGTCTATGGCCTGGGCAAACGTCCCGCAGACGGTCCGCTGACCTATCACGAAATTGACGAGCAACGGTTTACCGACGACTTTATTCACTGCGACGCATTGATCGGCGCTGCAGGCAACCAATCGCTTGGCGAGGCGATTTACCTGGGCAAGCCGGTCCTGGCCTTGCCCGAGTCCTCGCATCACGAGCAAATGATCAATTCCCACTTCCTGAAGGAAATGAATGTGGGAAGTTGGACGGCGATCGAGTCGTTCGCTAAGTCCAATCTCGTTTCGTTCCTCGACGGACTCTCGAAGTTTCGCGAGAACCTGGCCCCATATCAGGGGCAAACCAACGGTAATCCTCCGGCTTTGGCTGCAATTCGCAAGTATCTGCCGTCGACGACGTTGGTCTAAGCAATTCTTCCTAAATCGCCAATAGGGCGATTCTTATGATTGCTCGCAAGTTAGGCGAGCCGTAAACTTGAATTATGGAAATAGAAGAAATAGAAGCAAAGCTACTCAGTCACGTTAATGGACCGAACTACCAGCCGGTCAAACCAAAAATTATCGCCAAGAAGTTGGGCCTTACCGAGGATGATCGTAAGCCCTTCAAGCGAGCCCTGAAGCGGCTGATTCGGAAGGGGCTGGTTCGTTACGGATCCAATCACTTGGTGAAGAAGCCCTCGGTGGAAGATGGCGAGAAGCGGATCACAGGCCGCTTTCAACGCAACGTCAAAGGGTTCGGATTTGTACGCCCGCTAGGTGTCGCGGCCTCTAAGGGACGCGAGGCCGACATCTTTGTCCCTCCGCGTCGTGGGATGGATGCCGCCACCGGCGATCAGGTTCTGATCCGCACCTATCTGGGGCGAGGTCCTCGTGGGGACCAGCGTCTGTGCGGTGAAGTGGTCGAGGTGCTCGAGCGCGAAACGCATCGTTTCGTCGGCACCTATTACGAGACCCACGGCGTGGCTCTGGTTCAAATCGATGGACGTATCTTCGCCGAGCCTATTCCGGTCGGAGATCCCGGAGCGAAAAACGCACAGCCTGAAGACAAGGTCGTCATCGAAATGGTCCGCTTCCCTTCGCATGCCCACGATGGCGAAGCGGTGCTTGTGGAAGTTCTCGGTAAGCGGGGTGAACCGGGCGTTGACCTGCTGTCGATCATCGTTGAATACGATTTGCCTCGCGAGTTTCCTGAAGAAGCCCTGGAAGTGGCCCGCGAACAAGCCGACTTGTTTGATGAATCCATTCCCGAAGGTCGTCGAGATTTTACCGGTGACACCGTTATTACGATCGACCCGATCGACGCCCGCGACTTTGACGATGCGATTAGCTTGGAGCGGCTTGATAACGGGCACTGGGTTCTAGGCGTGCACATCGCCGACGTCTCGCACTTCGTCCCGGAAGGAAGCGCTCTGGATGCGGAAGCCCGAAACCGTGCAACGAGCGTCTATCTGCCGGACAAAGTCATTCCGATGTTGCCGGAGACCATTAGCAACAACCTCGCCAGTCTGCAGCCGGACAAGCTCCGCTTCACGAGAACGGCAATCATTGAGTTCACGCCCGAAGGTGCCCGAGTAAATACCGAAGTCTGCAAAGGAGCGATTCGCAGCAAACGGCGGTTCGCCTACGAAGAAGTCGACGAGTATTTGGCCGATCGTGAGCCGTGGGCCGAAAAACTCACTCCGGATGTCTTCGACCTGGTTGGTCGAATGCACGAGTTGGCGATGATGCTCCGCAAGCGTCGATTCGCTCGGGGAAGCATGGAACTGAGCATGCCGGAACTGAAACTCGACATTAACAAAGATGGCGAGGTGACCGGGGCGCATACGGTCGAGAATACTGAAAGCCATCAGATCATCGAAGAGTTCATGCTCGCCGCGAATGAAGCTGTGGCCGAAGCCCTGTTCGACCGTGAGCTGTTCTTTCTGCGTCGTGCCCATGCTTCGCCTGACCCTAAGAAGCTGGCTGACCTGACCGAGTTTGTCCGCGATCTGGGAATTGATTGCGACAGCCTGGATAGCCGGTTCGAGATTATCCGGGTCTTGAGTGAGGTCAAAGGAAAGCCTGAGCAAGCCGCAGTGAACTACGCGGTGCTGCGAAGCATGCAGAAGGCCGTGTACAGTCCCGACGAGATCGGCCACTATGCGTTGGCGAGCGAGCATTATTGCCACTTCACTTCGCCTATCCGCCGCTACCCCGACCTGACGGTCCATCGCATGTTCGACCTGATCGAGCATGGCGTTCGCCCGCCACAAGACTTTGGCCAGATGCTGGCCGAAGGAGAGCATTGCAGCGAACGCGAACAGCGTGCGGCCGATGCCGAACGGGAACTGGTCAAGATTAAACTGCTCACCTACATGAGCACCCGCATCGGGGAAGAGGTCGACGCCGTGGTCACCGGGGTCGAATCGTTCGGGCTCTTCGTGCAGTCCTTAGACGTCCCTGCCGACGGCTTGGTCCGGATCGATTCGCTCAACGACGATTTCTACCGCTACGACGCGACCACCCATAGCTTGGTGGGCAATCACGACGGAAATTCGTTCCGCTTAGGCGATGTGCTGACGGTACGAATTGCCCGGGTGGATCTGGATCGGCGAGAGCTCGACTACCAGTTCGTAGAAAAAACGGGTGAGCAAAGTACCAAGCAGCCGGCAAAATCGCTTGGCGGAAAGTCAGGCGGCGGCTTTAAGCCCAAGGTCCAAAGCTCGAGCATGAAGTTCTCGAGCCAGTCGAGCCGGCCCAAAAAAGGTGGCCAGGGTGCTAAGAAGTCCAAACAGGGGACGTCGCCATCGGGTCCGAAGAAAGATAAACGCTCGAAACGACGGGGACGCTAGCGATTTCGGGCGGTTCTTGTGAGTTTTCGCCTGGTCGGTAATACTTGCGGGTCGGTATTTGTTTGATTTCCCCCAATAGATGATCGACCCCTTCCATGACCCATCCTTGGATTGCCGAACGCACTGCGGCTTTCGATTCGAGCGGAATCCGCAAAGTTTTTGATCTTGCCGCGAATATGACCGATCCGATCAATCTATCGATCGGTCAGCCTGATTTCGACGTCCCACAAGAGGTCAAAGATGCGGCGATCGATGCGATCCAGGGGGGGAAGAATGGTTATGCACTGACCCAGGGCATGCCCATCCTACGCGAGAAGCTCCAGACGCAGATCAATGACGAATATGGCCATGCCGATCGCAAGGTCTTCGTTTCGTCGGGAACTAGCGGCGGGCTCGTTCTGTCGATGTTGGCCATGGTCAACCCAGGCGACGAGGTGATCATCTTTGATCCCTACTTCGTCATGTATGCCTCGCTGGTCAAGCTGGTCGGGGGCGTGCCGGTCGTGCTGAGCACCTACCCCGACTTTCAGATCGATGTGCATAAGGTCGCCGATGCGATCACCGACAAGACAAAGCTGATCTTGCTTAATAGCCCTGCCAACCCGACCGGCGTGGTCGCGAAGCGGGAAGTCGTTGAAGCCGTCGCTAAGCTGGCTCAGGAAAAGAACATCGCGATCGTGTCGGACGAGATTTACCGCGTCTTCACTTACGACGACAGCTTCTGCTCGCCAGCGACATACAACGAAAACACGATCGTGATCGATGGGTTCTCCAAAAGCTACGGCATGACCGGTTGGCGTTTGGGCTTTGTGCATGGGCCATCCGCAGTAATCGAAACGATGATCAAGCTGCAGCAGTACACGTTTGTATGTGCTCCTCAGCCGGTCCAATGGGCCGGGGCTGCGGCGATGGAAGTCGATATGTCATCGCACGTCGAAGCCTATGGCAAAAAACGCGATAGGCTGATCGACGGGATATCGGATCTTTACGAGATCTCGAAGCCAGGTGGCGCGTTCTATGTCTTCCCTAAGGCTCCCTGGGGCACAGGGACCGAGTTCGTAACCAAAGCGATCGAGAACAATCTGCTGATCATCCCGGGTAACATTTTCAGCAGCGAGAATACGCACTTTCGTATCTCGTATGCGGCTCCCGACGAAACGATCGATCGCGGAATCGAAGTGCTGCGAAAGCTGGCCCAAGAAGGGGGCTAGGCTTAGGTCTGTTCAGCTTAAGGGTCGGTCTTCCAGGCCTTTAGAGATGACCGAGAAATTAGAGTCGTTCTACTGATGAATCGTGAACGGCGTTTGTGGGCGTTCAGTTTCGATGCCGTTAAGCCGTGCGAGAATGTCTTGCAGGATGCGCTGTTCGAGCAGAACGTCGCGGCAAAGAGGAATCCATCCGTCGGTGTGCGGGCCGAGTTCAGGGGTCGACTCGCCGCTGCGGAGTGTGCCATCGAAGCGAACCCCTTCCAAGGCCATTTGCGCGTTGGAAGGCCCCGTGACGTCTTCCATTTCCTTGTGGACTTCGACGCCAATGAAGTAACCCCCCTGCTCTGGCGTCACGCGGACAATGCAGCGTCGACGGATCGTTTGCAGGGTGCTCTCTAGCTTTTCATAACCGCGGGTTGAATCAGTGTGCCACGGCTCGAGCATGGTGCTGCCGATCCGTGGATAGGTTTCCAGGCGACCTTCGGTGAGTTGTCCGGCGACAACACGCACTCGCTGTTCAGTGCGAATTTTAAAGTGCGTATCGACCGCATCGACAATCTGCTCCCACATCAGTTCATGATCGCGTATGGCGACAAAGTGGGGGTTATCGACGGGGGCTGCAGGCGCACTTCCAGCGTGATGCAATAGCGGTACGAAACTGCTGCATCCCAAGCTGCCCAATAGCAGCCAGCAAATTAGAAGGTGCCACCTCGCCAAAATAGCGCTCCTGTCGGTCGTTAGAGGGAGCGAGAGTTTGACGAAACAGCCTGCTGACAGCAAGGTCAAATCATCGGCCAGCTAGCATGCTGGCAAGAAACACGTCAGGCCGTGACATGCATCACGGCCTGACGGGCTTATTCTGGTGTATCGGTCTGGGACGCTTAGCTGTAGTTCTCGTCCATGCCCAATCGCATCCGAAGTTCGTCGAATTGCTGCTGGTACTGCTGCGACGAGGAATGGACGTGCTCTGCTTCGGTGATGAATTTCATCCCAGGGCTGGGGTAAACGTCTCGGTCGATGAAGGCCTCTTCAAACGGCTTGAGCGCGTTGCCATAGACGATCAGCAATTTGTGTTCGTCGAACTGGACTTCCAGTGGATGGTGAGGATTCAGTACGGCAATGCCGGTACAACCGTCGTTGAGCAAGAGATCTTCGTAGTCCCAAAGAATGCTCTTAAGAACAGGAAGGTCGATGTGTTCGCGGTACAAGTCGCCATTCTGCGAGGCATCGTGGTGATGGCTCGACTCGAGAACGACGTCCACTTCGGTACCCAACGGATCCAAAAGATCCATGAACGTATCAAACAAGTTCGACCGCGTGGCGCTGCCCATCAGGACAGGAACCGTGCTGCCGGTTTGCTCGTCGCGGTACGTTTCTCGGCGAAAGCCTTGTGTAGGAACCACCTTCAAATCAAAAGAAGGGCGAACAGCTTCGGTTAATTCAAAGCCGTTGTAGCTTCCAACGTCCAGGTGTGCTTCCAATTGCTCTTCCGAGAGATGCTCGAAACTGTTGGCGATGTGGCCCATTTCGTTCTCGTGAAAAACGCTCTTGAAAAATCGCTTCAAGAAGCCCATGAGTGACCTCTGCTCCGGTGTTCTTGCTCGGTTGGGAAGCCTCGGTGTCCCGTCCAAGTTGTTCTCTGGTTCTTTTCAAATCCTAGGTTGGATTCCGGCTGCGTGATGCGTTTTCTTGCGGACTTGTTTTCCGCAATCGGTCTCCGCTTGGTGGGCCTAAGGTATCAGGCCCGGCGAAGAGCGTTTCACGCGAATCTACCGAGAACATAGCACCGTAAAACGGGCCACTTTCCAGGCTTAAGTGACAATCTTTGAAATCTAATGAGACAATTTACTTGGCGCGCGCGGCACGAAATCGCAACCTATGACCGCCGCCGCTGCGTGACCCAACCGTTACGATCGGTCCAACTAGACTGCGGCAACGGCAGGACGCGTGCGAATTGCTTTCCCGATGATTCCTTGGCGAAACGCATGTGGTGTTTGGTATACTTCCACGTAGTCGCGATGTCCCCTTTTTGAAGCTTTTCTCCCCTGCGTGGATGATGCCTCTCCCCAATCAACGCAATGCATGGATGATTTCGTTTGGGCTGATCTGGTTTGGATTTGCCGGTTGTACTGACCCGAAGTCGCCTGAGCCGCCGAGACAGAATGCAGAAAAAATTGAGTCCTCGCAGGAAAGCTGGGGGGCGATTGTTCTTCAGGGCGAGAAAATCGGTCACACGATGGAAAAGATCGAGCGGCTCACGCACGATCAAACCGAGTATGTCCGGACCACAACCGTCGAACAGTTGCAGATCCAACGGGCAGGTCAACCATTGAAGATGAGGGTCGAGAACGTTTTCCTGTCGCTTGCCAATGGTTCTTTGAAGCAGTTCACTACCAAAATCGATCAGGCTGGCTCCGTGACCCGATTCACCGGCCAAACTTCCGAGGACGGTAAAACGCTGCGGATATCGACTCAAGGAGGGCAAAATCAGGCGGCCACGCACGACTCAATTACCTGGCAGCCAGACTACGGCGGATTGCATGCGGTCTACCGTTTATTTCAGAACCCACCTATCGAAGCGGGGCAGAAGCGTTCCGCAATGGCCCTGGTTCCCACGTTGAATCGTGTGGCCAAGCACTCGATTGAGGGGCAGGCAAAGGAAGCCGTCACGATGTTAGATGGGTCGACGGTAAACTTGCTAAGAACCAGATATCTGACCGAAATCAAAGGACAGCCGCCACTGGAATCGACGGCCTGGGTCGACGGTGCAGGCGAAATCGTGAAGATGACCTCCCCGGTACAAAACTTCGAGATCTACCGATGCCCGAAACCGTTCGCGTTGAGTGCCAACAAGATCGTTTCGTTTGACCTGGCACTCGATACGATTGTCCCGGTCGATGACATGCCAGAAGGCAACCGCGAGGATCTGCCGGAATTGACCTACCAAGTGAAGCTGAACTCGGGTGATCCTGCCAAGATCTTCGCCAGTACCACCAATCAACAGGTCACCTCAATCGGCGCGAATACGGCCCAAGTACGCGTTTGGCGAATACGTCCCGAGGGAAAATCTCCGGCGGATTTGCCGGAAAGCCCGCAACCCACCGCTGCCGAACTGGCTGCCAGTCCCCTGGTTCAGGTCCAAGATCCCGCTGTGCAGACGCTAATCCGCAAGGCATCCATCGAAGCAAAGGACCCTGCCCAGCAAGCCATCGCCCTGGAAAAATTCGTTCACGCGACGATTGAGGAAAAAAACTTCTCGCAAGGGTTTCTTTCCGCTGCCGAAGTTGCGCAAGGTAAGACCGGCGATTGCACCGAACATGCGGTGTTGTTGATGGCCCTGCTGCGTGCTCAGGGAATTCCTGCCCGGGGCGCCCTGGGCCTGGTGTATGTCGATTACGGCGATCAGCAAGGCTTCGCCTACCACATGTGGACCGAGGCCTGGGTCGGCGACCGTTGGTTGCCCCTAGACGCTACCCGGGGCAAAGAAGGCATTGGCGTCGATTACATCAAAGTGACGCAAACCGATTTAAGTGGTTCCGGCGCGTTCGCAGCATTTCTGCCGGTTTCGCAGGTCATCGGCCAGCTAGAGATCGAAGTGGTCGACTAGTTTGGCGCGTGTGTGCCGATTCTTGCATCGGTAGCCGCGCTAGGCCGTTCTGCCCACGTGCTGGGCGACTGCGGCCAGCAGCGGGTTGATGGTTTGCTCTTGAATCTCGTGCGGCGGATCCCAGGCAAACCACTGCGCGTCGCCGTGCTCGGTCAGATTGAGCTCAACTTCTTTATCCAATCGGGCTAGGAAGTAGACGACCGTCTTCAAGGTATCTGCACCACCGAACTTCTTTTTGTAGTTGACCACATACTGCAGCTGATACCGAAAGTTCGGGTCGACGGTGATGTCTTCGGCGCTGATGCCGGTCTCCTCTTCCAGTTCTCGCAGTGCGCACTGCATATCGGTCTCCCCCTCGTCGACGTGTCCTTTGGGCAAATCCCAGCGTTTGGGGTGCTTCATCAACAGAAAGGACTCGATGGGGTTTCCCTTCACGATCAAAAAGCCGCAGGCCTTAGTCTGCGGCATCGATGTCTCCGTCATGTTGCTCGTTACTTTTCTTCCTGGGGTTCGTCTTCGGGGAACAAAAAATCGGCGATAAAGAGTTGGCTGCTATGATCGTCGGTGCGAGTGCTGGTCCACATTAGCTTCTTGCCGTCGGGCGAAAAGACCGGCAGCACATCGGCTGCCGCACTATCGGTGATCCGCCAGATGGGACCAGGCTTGATCGCATCTTCCGTTTCTTCGTATTTCATGAGCCACAGATCGTAGTTCGGTCGACCCGGCTTCGAGTGATCGGCCCCAGCCCAAATGATATACGGCTTGGTCGGATGCCAATACGGTGCCCAGTTGACGCCCACGTTGTCAGTCAGTGCAAACTCTTTTTCACCATCGACCGAGATCACATAAATCTGCAGAAACCCTTCTTCTTTGCGATCGCTGCGAAAGACAATCCATTTGCCATTAGGCGAAATGAATGGCCCTCCGTCGTATCCTTTGGCGTCGGTCAACTGCTTCAGGTTTGATCCGTCGGCGTCCATGATGTACAGATCAGGGTCGCCGTCGCGATCGCTGCAGAACGCGATCTTCTTGCCATCGTACGAAAACGCTCCTTCGGCATCGTAGCCTTGGGCGGTCGTCAAACGAGTCAGCTCGCCTGACTTCATGTCCTTAAGGTAGATGTCGGTGTAAGGATCGAAGTCCCACGAATACCGCCGGCGCTGTCCGGTGCGACGTTCTTCTTCCTGTTTGGCGATCTCTTCGTCTTCGGTCTGCTTCATATTCGGGTCGCTATGGCTGCTGCTGAACAAGATGTTCTTGCCATCGACCGTGAAGTAGGCGCACGTTGTGCGACCACGACCGGTACTGACCAGTTCCGGCTCGCCGCCAGCCAACGGCTGGGTATAGATCTGATAGAACGGGTACTGGGGGGGAACGGCTTGGTAGACGATCCGCTTGCCGTCGGGCGAAAAATACCCTTCCCCAGCTTTGACCATTCCGGAGGTAACTTGGCGGACGTTCGATAGGGTATTCGATTCGATCGATGGGGTGCTGGCCTGCTCTTGGGCAAGGACAAGTGAGGTCGCCGTGCAGACCAAAACGAGGGTGGCGAGCGACAAAATGGGTTGCAAACGCATCGGCATCGGGGCGGCTCCCTGGTGTGGTGGGCAAACGATCATCATGGAAGGGTTTTCGTTCATTATAGGCAGGATACCACCCTCCGTCCGGCCTTGTTGCGTCCGAAGCTAGTGAAAAAAGTTACGAGAACTGGACTTATCTACTTTACGTGGAGCTCGCCTCCCCCTATTTTTTGTACTGACTTTGTCCATTTTCCGCATCAGGCAAAACGCTGGGACGTCTCTCCGGTACCAGCGGCGGGAAGGCAAGTCATTAGAAAGCGCGATGATTCAGGCAAATCATAGGCGGCGCGCAGAGTACTCACAATCTGATAAGACCTTTTATGAGGTGGAGATTCATGCGCACGTATTTCCTTCGTGGACGATTGGCCTGCGCGCTGATCGCTACGCTAGTTGGACTCTTACTATGTCAGCCGCTCGCGGCTCAACTCATCCCTGAAGCGGACGATGAACCGGTTGCTGCCGAGCGTAACGTCCCGGTAGAAGCTGGCAACGCAGGCGAAGTAGAGATTCCCGAAGAAGAGGCCCCAGGGCTCGACTCGGGGGACAACGCCTGGATGCTGACTTCCAGTGCGTTGGTGCTATTCATGACGGCCCCTGGTTTGGCGATGTTCTATAGCGGCCTGGTTCGTAAAAAGAACGTCCTGGGCGTGATGATGCAGTGCTTGTTTCTGATGGGCCTGATGACGATCGTCTGGAGCTTGTGGGGCTATACGCTGTGCTTTGGCGGCTCGAATCCCTATGTCGGGGACCTTGAGTTTCTGTTTATGAATAACGTCCAACCGGCGTGGGATGCAGAGCTGGGCGAGCCAGTCACCCCGATGCACGGAACGATTCCGGAATACACGTTTATGATATTCCAGGGAATGTTCTTCATTATCACTCCGGCGCTGATCTGTGGTGCGTTTGCCGAACGAATGAAGTTCTCGGCAATGGCCGTCTTCTCGGTTCTGTGGGGGACGCTGGTCTACTGCCCGCTGTGTCACTGGGTTTGGGACGGTGGGATTCTCGCTTATGGGGAAGCCGATGCACTGGCCGGTGGCGCACTCGACTTTGCGGGCGGAACCGTCGTGCATATCAGCTCGGGGATCTCGGCCTTGGTTTGTGCCATCTTTGTCGGAAAACGTTTGGGCTTTGGTCACGACGACATGCGTCCGCATAGCTTGACGTATACAACCCTCGGCGCGGCGATGCTGTGGGTGGGATGGTTTGGTTTCAATGCCGGAAGTGCCGGGGCCGCCAACGGATTGGCCTCGAATGCCTTCGCGGTGACGCACTTCTCAGCGGCCGCTGGGGCCGTGGCTTGGGCCATGATGGAATGGATTTTGCGGGGTAAGCCAAGCGTGCTCGGTTGTGCTTCGGGGGCGGTTGCTGGCTTGGTGTGTATCACCCCGGCTGCCGGCTTTGTGTTGCCGATGCCTGCTTTGGTCATGGGAGCCTCGGCAGGGATCGTTTGCTATTATGCATGTGCCGTGATGAAGCAAAGCATGGGTTACGACGACTCGTTGGACGCGTTTGGTGTTCATGGTGTCGGCGGAACCTTAGGTGCGGTGCTCACCGGTGTCTTTGCTTCGCGTCATGTCTGTGGTGACTTGACCGGCGGTGAACCAATCGGCTTGTACGAAGGGGGCGGAGTGTCGCTGGTGATTGGGCAGATTGTTGCCGTTTTGGTGACGATTGCCTTTTCGGTGGTGGCCACCGTGATCTTGCTGAAGCTGATTGATGTTGTCATCGGCCTGCGAGTGACCCAGGAAAGCGAAATCCGTGGTCTGGATATCTCCGAACATGGAGAAGAAGGCTACATCTTCAGCTAACGTCGCCCTGCCTGGGCGATGCATTATCATAGTTCACGACCGAGCCCATACCCAGCGGCTCGGTCTTTTGAACCGCATTAAAGCGCATTAGGAGATAGACCGATGAAAAAAGTCGAAGCGGTTATCCGCCATTTCAAATTGGATGATGTGAAGAACGCGCTGAGCGAGCAAGGTGTGTTCGGCATGACCGTCATCGAAGTATCGGGTTACGGTCGTCAGAAGGGACACACCGAGACGTATCGCGGCACAGAATACGCGGTCGACTTTGTCCCCAAGAAGAAGATCGAGATCGTGTGCAGTGATGGAAATCTGCAGAAGGTGATTGACACCATTTTGCGGACGGCTCAAACCGGCCAAATTGGGGACGGAAAGATTTTTGTCACCAATTTGGAAGATAGTATTCGCATCCGGACCGGAGAAACGGGCGAAGACGCTATTTGAATCCCGTCGACAGATGCCTAATTAGATTAAACTAGCAGCGGCGCCACCCGGTTGATTCGGCGCCGTTTTCTTACCTGAAGAGACAGGCGAAGCATTTCATGGCAGCACTGCGCCTTCGTGAATCGGTCATCGCGGCAAAACAGAAATTGGCCGCAGGTCGAGAGAAACTCAAGCAGCAGCATCAGGCCGGCACGCCTGGGGTTCAATTGTGCGCTCAAATCACCGATTGCTTCGATTCAATTCTCTTAGAATTGGTCAACGCTGCGGCGGATGATGTCCCAGGCTTCACCGCCGAGCGGGTACTGAGCAATGTGACCATCGTTCCGCACGGCGGCTATGGGCGGCGTGATGCGGCTCCTTATTCCGACATCGATTTGATGATCATGCACGCGCCGACCTTTCGTGAGCCGGCGATTCAGTTCACTAAGCGACTGCAGCAAGATGTGTTCGACGTGGGGTTGATACTAGGACATAGTCTTAGGACGCCCCGGCAAGCTATCTCAGCTGCGATGTCCGACGCCACGATCTTCACTTCATTGGCCGAGAACCGGTTCCTGGCCGGTAGCGTCGGGCTGTTTCGCGATTTTGCGGAACCATTTCGTCGTCAGTCCAAACGCTGTTTCCGCAGTCTTTTTCACGCGATCATGACTGCACGGGACGAAGAACGCACGCAGTATGGCGAACTCGTCCATTTGCTCGAGCCCAATATTAAACGCTCTAGCGGTACGCTACGCGGCATCCAGATGGTGCGCTGGCTTGGCTTTGCGAAGTTTGGCGAGAACGAAATGGACGCGCTCAATCGCCTGGGCGCGGTCTCGGACCGGGATCGGAAGATTTTGCGAGACGCACGAGAGTACCTCCTGCGACTGAGAAACGAACTTCACTTCCATGCCGGCAAGTCGACTGATTTGCTCGACCGTGCCGAGCAAATTCGCATCGCCGAATTGTATGGATACCAAGGCACCGAAGGACTGTTGCCGGTCGAACAGTTCATGCAGACTTATTTCGAGCAGACCAGTGGTGTACGCGATGCAGGCCGGCATTTCATTGCATCTATTCGGCCCCAATCGCCCATTGCGACAATCTTTGGCCCGATCATGACACGTCGTGTTGATCGTGATTTTCACGTGGGCCCTTATCGAATCAGCACGTCCAAAAAATGGAAACAGCACCGCGCCGGTCAGATAGATCAGATCCTGGAATTGATGATTGCGGCCAGCCGGTTTGGTCGACAGATCGATCACCCGACCTGGGAAATCATCCGCAGCAAGATGCAGGGACAAGGGGAAGTCGAAATGACCGAGGCAACGCGCCGGGCATTTCTGACTCTATTGTCTGAGCCAGGCCGACTGGGCGAGTTGCTACGGCGTCTGCATGAATTGCGACTCTTAGAGAAGATCGTGCCGCAAATGTCGCACGCGCGATGTCTGCTGCAATTCAATCAATATCACAAGTACACCGTCGACGCGCACTGCATCAAGACGGTTGAGTGTGCCACCCAGTTCCTGGAACGCGACGACACGCTGAGTGCGGTCTACATGAAAATCAAGAAGAAGTGGCTCCTGCATCTGGCCCTGCTCATTCATGACCTTGGCAAAGGGTTTTCCGAAGATCACAGCATCGTCGGGGCACGCATGGCCGAAGAAATCGCTGATCGGTTTTGGCTGTCTCCGCAGGACAAGGAAACCCTGGTGCATCTGGTGCTGCATCACCTGACGATGTCGCACCTGGCGTTTCGCCGCGATACGTCGGACGAACAGTTGGTTCTGAGCTTCGCCATGGAAAATGGTCCGGCCGAGCGAATGAGAATGTTGTTCGTGCTGACTTGTGCCGATTTCGCCGGCGTAGGTCCTGGGACATTAAACGATTGGAAAGTCCGAGTCCTCACCGATCTCTACCGCCGCTCGATGCAAAACCTGGGCGGAGACGACACGGTCGATACGATCGCGCTGCGGCGTAAAAAACACGATCGTCTGGCGTCTCTCGTTCGCGGACACGAACACGAAGAGTGGTTCCGTCATGTGATCGATTCGCTACCGGAAGGATTCCTTCAGGAAACGCCTGCCACGCAGATCATTAGCGATCTGGAACAACTTCATGCGATGACGGACGATTCGCCGATGGTCGCGTGTCAGTATCGCGAAGACCGCGGCGTGTTGGAAATCACCATCGGAACGCGCGAAGCGCTCATGCAGGGTGTCTTCCACAAGTTAACTGCGGCCGTTACTAGCCAGCGTATGACAATTCTTGCCGCCGAGATTAACACCTTGGCCGATGGACTGGTCCTCGATCGTTACTTCGTGCAAGATCAAGATCACGATGGCCAGTCGCCGCCGCAACGCATGGAAGATATCTGCCAACGGATCCGCAAATACTTGACCGCCGCGGACGATCAGGCTCCTACTTTCACCGCAACCTGGACTTCTCGCAATCAGCGCCTGGCCGAAGAAGCGATTCCGATTCCTACGGAAATCAAAATCGATAACGAGACTGCCGATCTATTCACAATCGTCGAAGTCTTTACCCAGGACCGCCAAGGATTGCTCTATCAGATTTCACGCATGCTCTACGATATCGGCTTGAGTGTTCACGTGGCCCGCATCACGACTCACTTGGATCAAGTCGTCGACGTGTTTTATGTCACCGACGCGGAGGGCAATAAAATCTTCGATGAAGAACGCCTCAAGTCGATCAAGCAGACACTGAACGAAGCACTTGTCGAGCAGGCATCGTAAACGACGCTACGATTCCAACTGGCGGATAAAGGTTACCCACTCGGCTTGAACCCGAGAGACACTCTCGCCGAAGGTTTCTTCTACCGAAGGTGCCGGTAGATTGCGTTGGTGGACGTAACGATCCAGACTGCCAGGGGCGAATAACTGCTTTTGAAACACCAAGTACCAGGCCAATCCCCAGGCAACGTCGTAGTCGAGTCGACCTTCGTGCAGATTCTCGAACAGGATAAAGCTGCCGGCTTCGGTTTGCAGAATCCGTTGTAGGCTCATTCCGTTATCCTGATCCAGGCGGGCCTTCAAACTGGCAAGGATCTCTTTCGGAGGAAGGTCGATACGGAACGTGCCGTTTTCAAATTGCGCATGCTCGAACAGTTGAGCCAGGCCTTCGTTCAGCCAAATGGGCACCTCGTACTGGTCTTGCGGATAGAGGTAGTTCTCGACGTAGGCATGAAACGATTCGTGGCACAAGTGCTGCGTGGCCTGGTTCATCAGCGCGTCCAGCATGGCCTGGTTGCGGCGATCGACCACCCGAATTTGTCCCTGCGTTTTTTTGAAGTCTCGTTGCCAAGCTTCGCGCCGCGTTTGAACTTCGGTAATGACCGCGTCGGGTGACCAGCCGGCATCCTTCAGGCGCTTGGCCAACTGGTTCAGGTCGTCGGGCAGTTTTTTTTCTCGCTCAGACCACTGGGCAAGTATTGCGTCATGTCGAACGCGTGCAACATCCAATCGTGCGAGAAAAGAACCGAGGTTTGAGCCAATCAAAACCTGGTTGGTATGCGGCACGTAAACAGCCGGGTTGTCGATCTGCAGACCGATTTTCTTCAAATAGGCCGAATAACTGTCGATGGAATAGAATAGGACGATCTGAATCGGGCTGCTGGGTTTCTGCTTGGGGGGCAGCCAATGTTCAAAGGCCTGAAAGATTTGATCGACACGAACCGCGAACGTACGCGTCATGTCCTCGTTCAAGGGGCTGAGTAACACAAAGCGATCGCCCTGATATTCCCATGCCTGATCGGTCTCAAGTAGAGACGACTTCACACGTTTCAGCTGTAACGAGTCTTTCGCCGCCGCACGGATCTGCGTGTGATTGCTCAGTCGTTCGACCAGCTTCTCGAGCCGCTGGCGATCGTCGCCGGTGACTTTCTCTAAGCGTTTTTGCTTGCTCGTGCTGATGGTATGGATAACGGCGAACATCGGTTTGCCAGGCGGGCGGTTGATCTCGAGAAACTCGAGGCCGCGGGGAGATTCCTCGAGCAACATCCCCCGTAGTTCCGTGCCATCTTTCAACTCAAGAATATCGGTTGACTGATCGCGAAGCGGATCTTGAGGTTGAGCAAGAAGCGGCAACGTCATCAAGGACATTGCCGCCGCGGTTAACCAGGCAACGATTACAGATCGATTCACAAACGGGCCTCGGCTAGGCAGCGTTCCATGGGACTTTATGCGAGTCGGCTACGTTCACCCAGCAGTGAACATGCGGCTTGCCACGGAAGTACCAGACGAAACTGGGCCCTTCCAGACGCCAGTTGTCCCATACTTTGTCATTGCCCATGTCCGAGTCCTCGTAGAACGACAGGTGACACGCATCGAGACCTCCGTACTTGCCCAAGCAGGACACGACTTCGTCTCGATCGCTCTGCCGGTAAGGCTCGATCAGCGTTTTCAGCACGTCCTGCACGGCTTCCTTTTGATCGTCGGAAAGATCGCCGACTTTGATACCGCTGAACTTGGCATCAGGGCCTTGGAAGCCTGATTCCTGTTCGACGGGGCTCTTTTTCACTAAAGCAACCTTCTGCTGCTTGCCGTCGAGAATCTTATACACGTTATTGGCCGCTTGGGCTTGATGCCAAAAGACGTTACCAGGATGGCCAGACTTTTCGTTGAAAGCTTTGGCCGCGTGACCGTAGAAGATCGGTCCGCCGAACGCGACGTGCTCGGCCGAGTCACCGTCGCATCGCATGGTCATGTGACGGCCGGTGATCACCAACTCGAACTTGCCTTCGCCCGGTTTGCCGAAAATGGCGATATTCTGCTGCTTGCCAAATCCGCCAGCGTCGTCTTTCAATTGGCGATCGAACTTCTCGACCCATTCAGGGTTGATCATGCCGACAAAGATCTGCCGAATCAGGTGCTGCTGGTCTTTGGTGTAATAATCTCCGTCAATCGTTTGATCGACGATATGCCAGTTGTTCTCGACGTGGGTTCGCAGTTTTCCTTCAAAGGTTGTTTCGTGGTCCCAGTCGAAGGTGACGTCCTTCTTCTGTTTCTCGTTCAGGGTGTCGTACAAAACCTTGACGAGTGATTCAGGCGTATCTTTCTTAGCGGTTTCATCAGCGGCAAAAAGCGAAGTACCGCCCAGTGCGAGGCCTGCCGTTGTGGCGGCAGCCGTCTGGAGGAAATCGCGTCGATTGGGGGGAACCAGGGGAAGACGGCTAGGCATTGAAAGGCCTCCGGGAAGGGAGATGGGGAATGAGGAGCGCACTTCTTCTATTTTTAACAGACCGTACCCTCAGAAAACAATCGAAATATCGAATCCGTCTACTTCGTCTTCTGGCAGCGGGGACAATAGAACGTCGCACGTTGTGCCTGAACCGTCCGGACAATGACAGCTTTGCCGCACGAGCGACACACGTCCCCCTCTTTAGCATACACCCGATGCTCGTTCTGATAGCTGCCATTTTGGTTGAGCGCGTTGCGATAGGTCCCATCGCTTAAGGTCGACCCTTCGTATCGGATGGCCAACTCCAGAACTTCAACCATGCAGGCATGAATCCGCTTCCAAGCTTGAGGAGAAAGCTCGCTGCATGGCCGATCTGGGTGGACCTTTGCCTGATGTAAAATCTCTGATGCGTAAAGGTTGCCGATGCCTGCGATCCGGCGTTGATCGAGCAAAGCGACCTTTACCGGCTGACGCGTGGCCGCAAACCGCTCGCGGAAAGTCAATGCATCGACAGCAAGCGCATCGGGCCCGAGTCGGCCTTCGTGGAATTCGTTTTCAAACTGTTCGGCCGAAAACCACCGAACCGATCCCAGCCCGCGACGGTCCCAGTATAAAAGCTGCGGATGTGCCGCGCCCGAGAGTGTGAGCCGTACCCGAAGATGATCGAGTGTCGGGGGATCGGAAACGAGCACGAGCCCCGTCATGCGTGGCTCGAACATCAACTGAGATTGGTCGTCCAGAACAAGGAGGACCCGTTTGCCCAGCCGATCGATTCGCTCGACCGTTCGTCCAACCAGCGTTTTTTTGAGGACACCCGCGGTGGGGGTAATGCCGATGGGACGTCGTTGGCAGGCCAGTTTTTCGAACGTTTCAATTCGACCGCCGATCAGACCCAAAACGCCGCGACGCATCGTTTCGACTTCAGGAAGTTCCGGCAATGGGTTGATCTCCGTTGTGTTTCGATTCCGATCGCGGTTATCGCGTCCACTTGACCCCCTTACAGGTTGCCCGGATACTCAAAGGTTTATCACGCAGGCACCTGCGTCGCACAACGGGAAAGATCCTGCTGCGACGTCATTCCCCAAATCGTGACACATGGATCCGCTGATGGAAAGTCTAGGTACCGCCAGTCGTAACGTTCCTGATCCTTCTGGCCGCTTTGGTCCGTTCGGGGGGCGATACGTCCCTGAAACGTTGACCAAGGCCCTCGACGAGCTAACGGCCGAATACGAAAAGGCCGTGCAGGACCCCTCGTTCTTTGAAGAGCTGAAGGGCCTGTTGCGGGACTTCGTCGGACGTCCGTCCCCTTTCTATCATGCCAAGCGGCTGAGCGAACAAGTCGGGGGTGCCCAAATATGGCTGAAACGCGAAGATACCAACCACACCGGCGCTCACAAAATCAATAACACGCTCGGCCAAGCCTTGCTGACCTTGCGGATGGGCAAGAAGCGAGTCATCGCGGAAACGGGCGCTGGCCAGCACGGTGTGGCGACGGCCACGGCTTGTGCTCACTTCGGCATCCCTTGTGTGGTGTACATGGGCGAAGAAGACATTCGCCGCCAGGCTCCGAACGTGTTCAGCATGAAATTGCTCGGCGCAGAAGTTCGCCCCGTCACGACCGGTTCACGAACCCTTCGCGACGCGATCAACGAAGCCATGCGTGACTGGATGTCTTCGGTCGAAGACACCCATTACATCTTGGGTAGCGTCGTCGGTCCGCATCCCTTCCCACGGATTGTGCGTGACTTCCAGGCGGTCATCGGCGATGAAGCTCGGCAGCAAAGTCTCGATCGCCTAGGCAAGTTGCCCAATAAGGTGGTCGCATGCGTCGGCGGCGGCAGCAATGCGGCCGGCATGTTCTATCCCTTTGTCGAAGACCAAAATGTCGAGTTGATCGGCGTCGAAGCTGGCGGACGTGGCCCCAGCGCCGGCGATCACGCCTCGCCGCTCACCTACGGCGAACCTGGCGTGCTGCATGGCAGTTACAGCTTTGTCATGCAGGACGAAGACGGTCAGACATGCGATGTCCATTCGATGTCGGCCGGTTTGGACTACCCCGGCGTCGGCCCCGAGCACAGCTACTGGAAGGCCACCGGTCGCGTTCAGTACACATGCTGCGACGACAACGACGCGATGAAAGGTTTCGACGCGTTAGCTGCCAACGAAGGGATTCTGCCGGCACTCGAATCCTCGCACGCGGTCTCGAAAGCCATGGAATTGGCCGCCAAGATGCCCAAAGATCAGGTCGTGTTGGTCTGCCTTTCCGGCCGAGGTGACAAAGACGCTGCCGAAATTGCACGCCTCAAAGGCGTCAAGTACTAACGGAATTGAATGGGCTCGATTCGTGTGCTACTGGCTTCCAGTCAGTGTGACTGAGAAACCGAGTCCTCGCTTGGCACTGGCCCGAGGCCAGTGGCACACAACAGTCTACTCTCAGCAAACACCAACGAAGGTTACGCCCCGATGTCTGCCGTCGATCGAGCTTTTGAAGCCCTGCGTTCGCAAAACAAAAAAGCCTTGGTTCCGTTTGTCACTGCAGGCGATCCTTCGTTGGAGATCACCGCAGCGGCGCTGACGGAACTGGGCAAGCGTGGGGCCACGGTGTGCGAAGTGGGGATCCCCTACAGCGACCCAATCGCTGATGGTCCGGTCATTCAGGCCTCGTACACGCGGGCACTCGACAAGAAGATCAAGCTCAAGTCGATCCTCGAGACCATCGGCAGCGTTACGCCGACCCTCCCCTGCCCTGTCGTGACGATGATCAGTTATGCGATCATTCACCGGCACGGACCAGAGAAGTACCTGGACATGGCCCAGGCCGCCGGCGTAAGCGGCGCGATTGTGCCAGACCTGTTGGTCGAAGAATCGGAAGCATTCGCCAAGCTATGCCAAGAGCGTGACTTCAGCTTGATTCAATTAGTCACGCCGACCACCTCGAAAGAACGCGCCAAGAAGATCGTCGAAACGTCGACCGGCTTCATCTACTACGTTTCGGTCGCCGGCATCACCGGCGAACGCACCGAGCTTCCGCCGAACATTGTCGACAACGTGAAGTGGCTCAAAAGCCAAACTGACTTGCCCATTTGTATCGGCTTCGGCATCAACAAGCCCGAGCACATCCACATGCTGAAAGAAGCGTGCGACGGCGTGATCGTCGGTTCGGCTATCGTCCGCCGTCTGTGCGAAGCAGAAAGCAAGCCGCAGGAACAGGTCATCCAGGAAGTAGGCGAATACGCCGACTCGCTGCTGGATGCATTGAACGGCTAACGGCCCTTCCCGGAAGAGTTTTGGACCACTGCTAAAGAGCGTGGTGGTGCATAGCAGGATCTAAGATTGAGGGTGGCTCAGAAATTCATTTCTGAGTGGCCGTAGGCCACAAGCGGCTCGTGTTCCCGGCATGTGCAGAGTAGCCAGACCCTATCCTTATCAACGTCTCATCACTAGCCGTTTGTCGGCTACACCGACCTTCCGTGCACTTCTTGATTAGTCCTCTCCTCTCTCTCCAGCGGTATGTCCTGCTAGGACCCACGAATCAAAAGCTACCCTCTGGCAGTTATCGAGCTATAATGATATTAGGAAAATTACTGAACTTGACTCAGACTATTAGTCGAAATTAATGTAGCTTTAGAGCGTTTGCGAAAGGCAGCCAATTGGTACGCCGTTCGCAACCTTGCCCCATCATGCGTGTGGACATTACTTCACCCTTCGGGCATTGACGATACCACGATCGCGGCATCGTTTGGCACTTAAGCCAAAGGCCTGACGGGTTTTGCTGACCGACATCCAAGTACGGGAGGGGAACCAACCATGCATGCCGACGATGACAGCACCAAGATGCACCGCTTCTTTGCAGGCATCACCGAACAGACGTTCCAGGCCAAACTGGGCGTTCCGGATACCGATCTGACCGACTATCTGACCGGCCTTCTCACGCGATTTATTCGCAGCGACATGATCTTCAAGGTCCGCAGCTTGACCGGCAAGCCGCTGACCGAAGTGGCCGACATGCTGATCGAAGCCGAAGCTCGAATCGGCCAGGCCAAGCAGTCTGTCCACCAGCACGTGGGCGATTTCCTGCTCTTCTGGAGCGGTGTCTACCCGGAAAGCCTGACCCAAATGCAGAAGGCCGATCGCAAAGATCACCTGCTGAACTATTGGGTCGTTGGCAAACAGGCGTACTCGAAAGCGAGCGAACTGTCCGCCGAAGAACATTCCGACAACGAAGCCGAACTGCTCAGCAAACTGAGCCACGAGTTCGAACTGTGCGCCTACGGCCTAGGCGAAGTCCGCCGCGAGTGGGAACGCCGCGACCAAGAGGGTGACTCGCAACCGATCATCTTGATGTAGATGGTTGTCTGGCTATTCAGTCCTGAGTGTCCGAATCGCCTTTTGACCACTTCTCAAGAATGGATCGCACAACTCCCATGATCATCATTGTTCCGAAGATAAGGTTGGCCACAATCGTAACAATGAATGCGGCTGTCCCCATCCAGTCATCCCGCCTTCCAAAAGGTAACGCGATGATCACTGCGATACCGACGACAAGTATCAGATAGATCGGCCCCATCGGGCGAGTCATTGGGGGCGTCATGACTGTCTAAGTGACCAACCCCTTGGTCACCATCATAAACACATCTTCCAGCGTCGGGTCTTTCTCGGCGAACGTGCGGACGTTGATCTGATTGTCGACCAATTTCTTCAACAGCGAAGCAACCCCTTGGTCGTCGGTCTGCAGTTCGCAGGTCACCTGACCACGGTCGATATCGATGTCCACGCATTCTGGCATGCTGCGGATGATCGAGAGGCCAGCGTCCATGCCGTCGACGAATTTGATGCTGATGATCCGGTTCTTGCGGATGCGGCGGTAGACCTCTTCGATGGTGCCGCTCATCAGCAGTTCACCTCGCTCGATGATCCCGATCGACGTGCAGCAGTCGGCCAGTTCGGTCAGGATGTGGCTGGAAATGAGGATCGTCTTGCCCATCTTGCGAAGTTCTTTCAGCAGCGCCTTCACCTCCAAACGTGCCCGAGGGTCCAATCCGCTGGCCGGCTCGTCTAAGATCAGCACCGGCGGATCGTGCACCAGTGTCTTGGCCAGGCACAGTCGCTGCTTCATCCCGCGAGACAGGCCGTTGACGAAGTCGTTGCGTTTGTGCGTCAGGTCCAGCAGTTCTAGCACGTCGGTGATGACCGCTTTACGGCGACTGCGAGGGATTTTGTAGGCCACAGCAAAGAAGTCGAGAAACTCCCAGACCTTCATCCCGTCGTACACGCCGAAGTTATCAGGCATGTAACCCACGCTATGCCGCACATCCATCGGCTGTTCGGCCACGTTAAAACCATTCACAAAGCCTTGCCCGCGAGAAGGTCGCAGCAAGGTGGCCAGAAAGCGAATGCTTGTGCTTTTGCCGGCACCGTTGGGGCCGATGAAACCGAACATTTCGCCGGCGCCGATCTTCAGGTTCAAGCATTTGACTGCGGTGAAATCGCCATAGTCTTTGCCGAAGTCGACTAATTCAATCATCGAGGTACGTCCTGAAGGTGCATAGGAAGAGTTACAACGAATCGATGGCGTCGAGTTCCATCAACTGCATCTGAGCCGGTTCCTGGCCCAGAAAACGGCGTGTGTTTGCATCCGCCTGGGGTTCCGGCAAATCGGCATGCTGCAAATGGGCGACCACCATCGTACGGATCGTGCGCTGGTTGGACTCCGGCGAGATGGTCATCCCCGGCATGTCTTCTTCGGTCCATCCAATCAATCGCGTTTCGCCCTGCTTAAGCTGCCGAACGTCCTTCACCGTGTTGAGCAGATGCCGCAAGTTGACTTGGCCATCGGTCGGGGTTAGAGAAAGCACCGGCGAATCGGTCCACGCATCGAAAAGTGTCCACTCGTCGTCCGCTTTGCCAAAGCGAAGTTCGCGTTTCGTTTCTGGCTGAAGGTCCCCCAGCCAGGCCACTTCAATTTGATTCGACTGAGCATTGCGGCGAATAACCCCTACGTCGTGCAGTGTCTGCGTCGAGGCGTACGTCAGGGTACCTGACCCGGCAGTGTCGGTGTCCCACTGGAACATCGGCTCGATCGATGTGGAAAGGAAGTACTCGCTGTGGATCATGGTCGACGAGTTCGAGGCAACCTGAACGCCGCTCAACTGGATATCGCCCCCTTCCTGATGATAGCGAACTTCGCTGGTGCCTTCGCCAAAGCGACGCGACTGATTGCTGAACGCTTCTGCTCCGCGGCCAAACGGTAGCGCGACGGCCGTCGATTCCGAGAAGGTCATGTCGTAGGTCGTACTCAGCGAGGTATACAGCGAGGTGAACCGCGTCAGGTGAGCCCGATGATAATCCGCATGGGCCTCTAGGAAAGCAATTTCTGTGCGGCTGCGGGCAAAGCCGATATCGAGCTCGGCCAGCTTAATCACGCAGACGGCACCAATGATGGCAATCACGGGAGCGGCGATCCAGGCCCACTCGACCCGTCCCATCATCCAGAAGACCAGCCAGTTCAGCGGTACCAAAACCAACAGATAACCAGCGGTGACTCGCAGCACGAAGTTGCCGTTGGGAATGCTAATACCTGCCGCGTCTCGCAAACAGGCCCGAGCCGCCGTCGAGATCCCACTGGCATCGTTCCACCCGGCGACGCCGGCCTGGTTGTCGTAGGTGAATCCCGAGAACGCATCGATGTTCAGGTCTTTTTCAGTCTGTTTGATTTGTGCTTCTAGCTCGGCAATCTGGTTTTCATCCGGTAGCGATCCCGCTTCCATGGCGTCGGTCATATCCGGTGTGGGCTCGCCGGGGGGCAGTTCCTGAATGAGATTGGCATCACGCCGCTGATAGGCAGGCATCAGATTCGCCAGGTCGCGGCTCATATAGCGTAGCGAGGTGACCAGACGCGGATCGTTGGTGCCGTACGTATCGGCCCAGGCGTTAACCGGCTGCTCGTCGTCGGTCTGGATAAACTTACGGGGAACTCTTCGCAGTAGCACGCCATTAAGAAACGAGTCGAAGTTCTTCCAGTTGCGAGAGATATCAGGCGAGCGAATTTGAAACGCCGTCACAGCAATCCGCCCTCGTCCGACACGCCGCTCGGCGACCAGGTCGCCAGTCTTGGGAATGAACTGTGCTTCGGGGCGGAGCTTCAAGTCCGAGCCACGCAGGGCCCCGGCACGCAAGTCGACCTCGTAACGAAGTTCCTGCCATTTGTTGCTCTCGTAGATTTTTTCCGTCTTAACAAACTCGTCGTTCCACGCTTGGAAACGGTCTTGCCCCAGTTCGACGCTGCCGCCGTCATCGGCCGGTAAGT
This sequence comes from Bremerella alba, assembly GCF_013618625.1. Taxonomy (NCBI): domain Bacteria; kingdom Pseudomonadati; phylum Planctomycetota; class Planctomycetia; order Pirellulales; family Pirellulaceae; genus Bremerella; species Bremerella alba. The sequence goes on from NZ_JABRWO010000008.1 coordinate 242,791, forward strand.
AGTCTCCTAGAAAGCTTAGCTTCAAACGATCGAGCGAGTCAGGCCCGCTGATAATCAGTTGCCCGCCGAAGTGCAGCCAATCGACCATGGCTTGTTGTTGATCGAGCGACAATAACGCGGGATCGATTCCATCCCACAGCACATAGGCGATCGACGTCCAGGCCATCGAATTTTCGGGGACCGAAACGCGATCGACTGTCTTGGGTAACACCAACCGATAATGCGGTGCCTGTTCCTCTGGGGTGAGCGACGGATAAAGAGGACGAACAACATCGGTCACTTCCAGAAACTGGTATTCGTCCGACGCGCTGGCCAGGACCACCATGTAATACTCTTGCGGGTACATGCGCGCAGTGGCCAGGCGATCGACCAGCACCGGCCGCCCTCCCCCGACCGGGCGAAGGTCGCAAGCAAACAGCCGCGATTGCGAGATGTTCCGCTCGAAAAGAGGCGGGTAGAAAAGCAGATCGGACCAACGCTCTTGCCCTTTGGGTAGTGCCAACGGGCGCGTGGCCGAAAAGAAATAATCGGTGTCGGTAATCGGCACAGGGTTATTGTTAGAATCGACCGTCGACGCGTAAAGCTCTCCGCGGAAGTCGAAATTGTTGGCCTTCATCAGGGTGCTGACATTGGTCCAGTGCCCCGGTTTGACGCGGTTGAGCTGCGTGCGGCGATCGTCCGATGGCAAGACATTCAGCTTAGGTGGCTCGAAGTCGTCCTTGGTTTCCTCCCTGGCCAACCGCGCTTGGCGTTCTTCCAGCGTCTCGGCAGGATCGAAGCAGCCCGAGCATCCGGTCGTGCCTAGCATGCTGAAAAGGAGGAATGCGGCCATCCAGCTGCGGCGCACAGGAGTCGCCCACAACGGAGTGAAGTCGTTTCGCGCCGAGTCGAATGTTGATGCCATACGAGAGAAGTCTTTAGCCGCCGAATCAGGTAATCACTACGCCGAGCTAAATTCTGCTCGCGTCAGGCGTTATTTCATTCCCGTAGCGTAGGAAAGTTACGCCACCGAAGCAAGCAGAAGGATAAGTTCAGGGGTAGAGATTAACGGCCAGCGGAGGATAACGACCACCGGCCCGAACCCAAAAGAAAGTTGCGATCGGTAGGGCCACCGCGCGTGCCGCGAGTCACGAAGCTGGTACCCGGTATCCAACCCGCGTCCGCGAATCCAAAAAAATTTTCATTTGAGCACTATACATATGCTACACCAGGCTGGTATATCTAAATCATGCCCAGGGGACGCTTCCCCGGCACCGTGCCTATTTTCTTTTTAGGCATACGAAATCCATACCCAGTCCGCTGCTAGATAAGCAGCAAAACGTAGGGCCCCGCGCGAACGCGGGTCGGATACCGGGTACCCGCTTCGCGACCCGCGACACGCGGGCCCTACTTAAACTAACCCATCACTTTGCACACAAATATTTACGAGCACCATTATGTCCCATCACCACGAAAAACCTGAAAAACACGAACCGGGCGCCTCCGCGCACGGTTCGCAGGTTGCCGTGATCGATGGCAACCGACTCCTCTGCCCCTGCTGCGGCGAAGTCCTGGCACTACTGGCCGACGAGCCTCCGAAAGAGCCACCCTTCGAGAACCCCATGCACCGGGCCGAGCACGGCAACGATCCGCTGGGCCGCCCGCAAGGGGCAACCTTGAGCGCGATCATTCGAAGGCAAGAAGCCCAGGAAGCGATCACGCGTGAGCCTGAAGAACCCCCGCAAGTAACCGAAGAAGAACACTTCACGCGAATAATGGACGAAGCAGGTCCCAGCTACCGGGCAGATCCCTTGGTAGTACCCATCGATCCCGAGATCGAAGCGTACGAATTCCCCAAGGAAGATCCGCCCACGATCGCAAAACCAAAGAAGTGCCAACTTCCTAAGCTTCCACCACTGGAGCCTAGACCGAAACGCGAGCGCCAGCTTCACCATCGTTACCGCGAGCGGGAAATCCGTCGCAGCAAACAACCAATCCAAGAACCGTTGTCCTACCAAGAGAAGCGGTTCTTCGCCTGGACCTACTACCGCATGAAGGCGCTCAACCTGCAACTGCAGGGAGAAATATGCGCCAAGCAAGAAGAGATCGACGCGTTAGAGCGTGAACTCAACCGCCCGCACGATACACCTTGCAACGAACAACCCTCAACCACCCTACCAACAAAACACCGGGTGCCATGCCCACGTCTTCGTGGGCACGCGAAAAAGATCGTCCAGAACAGAAGACGTGACCGGGCACGTCAGGCGTTAGAAAGAGCTTCCCAAACCAAAGAACGCGGTCCACCCTAACAACGCGACCCTTCATCTCGTGTAGGGTGTGAGCAGTGACGCGAAGCGGAACGTATCGCATCGAATACGGTCTCCATCCCATGGCAACGCGAAAACGTTGTGCATGGTGCGATTCGCTGCGCTACTCAGCATCCTACGGCAGAAGAGGCCTCTCTTCTCTTGTCCCCTCTCCCTCGCAGGGAGAGGGCTAGGGTGAGGGTTTCTTGAACAACAGTTGACGAAGATCACAAGAACACGTTCCGAGTCGATTAGGAACGTCGTTCGCGCATGCGCTATCAACAAGCGGGATTCCCTTTAACCCTCACCCCCTCTGTGCGTAAGATGGGGCACCGCGTGGTTGGCAGACGAATGACTAACTGGGAGCGAACTTTTTTATGTCGATTGGCCGAATCGCCGTTGCGCCAATTTCGTAGCACTGTGGGCCAAGTTTACGGCAGCGGGCAACGGTCAAACGTAAGAGCCCGGCTCCCTCGATTCGTAACACGAAACTTTCCTTGGGATACAACTGCGAATGATATAGCAGGCCGACCCCTTTTCTAGAGATGTTGGTGACCAGGGCCAGGGATAGTTGCTGAGGGCGTTCGATTGTGGGAAATGTGGGTTCACACCGCAGGATGCAACGCTTCAGTTGACGAAAGCGAACGTGACGTCTTTGGTCGGTCGCTGTCGTCTCGATATGACCAGATTTTCCAAGCTCTTCCAGTTTTGCTCGGGGGATTTGAACCTCAAACGTTAAGTCGCGCACCGTGCGAAGGAAAAAACCATCCTCTTGAACAGTCGGACTTGAAACTACTTCTGCATCAACGTTTTCCAACATTTGACCATGTCCCCATCGAGTTTGCTTGATGCCATCTGATCGAGAATCTCTAACGCCTCTTTCGTGGAATTCGGATTGCGGTAAGGGCGGTTACTGGTGAGCGCCTCGAAAATATCGACGACACTACAGATACGCGCAAAATGATTGATCTCATCACCGTCAATGCCAACGGGGTAGCCTGAACCGTCCAGCTTTTCGTGGTGTTGGTAGACCATCATGAGTTGATCGAAAGAGAGGTCGGCTCGATTCGCAAGGGCAGTAAAGCCATCGGTTGGATGACGCTTAATCGTTTGCCATTCGGCTTCGGTGAGTCGTTCTTTTTTCGTAAGGATATTGTTGGGGATGCGCAATTTGCCCAGGTCATGCAGTAGCCCTCCGATAGAAATACTGTGCAACTCGTCTTCGTCTTGAATCCCCAGTCCCTGGGCCAGCAGCATGGCATAGCTGGCAACGTTATACGAATGGGTATACGTGTGATAGTCATGCTGCAAAACATGGAACAGTTCGCCGGCCACAACGTCATTCTGCGTAATGAGAGTCGTCATGTGATCGCTGATCACGTGAACACTTGCCAACGTCTTGTCGAGATTGTCGGATCGAAAAACTTCCTGCAGCATCGTCCGACCGGTGCTGTTGAGAAACGCCATCCTCTGAGAGATTGGAATTTCATCGTTACCGAGGATGCTTTGAACGTTTTCCCGGAGATGTTTTTGGAAGACATCTGCCTGATCGCGAGGGATGAAGACCGTCTCGACACCACTTTCCAACAGTTTTGGAAACTCGTCGTCGGCAATTTCAATGTTGTGCCCACGCATAAGGACGGGTTCGGCACCTTGATAGAGAGACCAGTAGACGTCGACCGGCAGTTCTTTCGTCAGGCACAACAGCGCAAGCGGCACCGGTAAAAAGTTTTGACGTGTTGCTGTATCAACTGAGTTCGGCATGGCGGGCACTCCGAAGCTGGTCACTAACAAAGTGATATGTGGCTTTCATTCATTCCCATCGAAATAAAATGAAGCGGTCAATTAATAGATAAGCCAAAAATCTGCGTTTATCGAATAAAGAATACGCGATTACGGGATGCCGTATTTGCCACCAGTTGTATGTTCGTTTGGAAGCTAACAAGAGAGACTTTTAGAGAGGATCGAACTACTGGTTGACGCGTAAGTCTCAGGCCTATCGGTTGCGGTTGGCATCGAAATAAATCGTGAAGTCGTGGATCGTCCATTAGAATGCTGGTCGTTTAGTAAAACGCAAGCTTCTGCGAAACGCCCATGAGTAGCTAACCTGTCGTCTGACCTTCATGACGTGATTGACCCAGCGGATTGCTGTTTTTAAATTCCATGTTGTTTACCTCTTTTACCTTCGATGGAAGGATATCGACATGCGTCACTGGGCATGCGCGACATTGTTTATCGTTTTGTTCTTCAGTTCTCCTGCCTGGGCTCAAGACGCCGCCGTTCCTGAGAGCATCAAGCCAGGCATCAACGAGGCCTTCCTCGATCTTGAATTGGATGTCGAGGCTTGGGTGAATCGCTTTGAGGTCGAGAGCCGCGAGGTCTTTCATGCCAAGGCAGAGATCGTCCAACGGCTGAAGCTTTCGCCAGGCGATCGAATCGCAGACATCGGCACGGGGACGGGACTCTTCGTCGAGCCGTTTTCTCAGGCCGTCGGCGAGCAAGGCTGGGTCTATGCGCTCGATATCGCGCCGAAGTTTGTCGAGCGAGTTGAAAAGCTGGCCGAGATTCGCAGTTTGAACAACGTGACGCCGGTGCTGTGTAGCAAAGATGATATTCGCCTCGCCCCCGGCAGTATCAATGCGGCGTTCATCTGCGACGTTTACCATCACTTCGAGTACCCGCAGCAGTCCCTGGCCTCGATTCACAAAGCCCTGGCCCCCGGCGGCAAGCTGGTGGTGATCGACTTTAATCGCGTGCCGGGCGAGTCTCGCGAGTGGACCCTCAATCACGTTCGGGCCGGCAAAGAAGTCTTCCGAGCTGAAATCGAAAAGGCTGGTTTCCGCCTGGTGGGCGAAGTCGAAGTGCCATCGTTTAAGGAGAATTACTTCCTGCAGTTCGAGCGGAAGTAAAGAGACGAGGGCAATGCTTTACCGAGGGCCGGAGGCCCGGCCGAATATAGCCAGGGAACGCGAGCCCCTTGCAGGGCTTGTACTATTTTATTTCGATCTTGACCAGGGGTTGTCACCCCCTGGCTAGATTCGGCTGGCCTTTCAGGCCTTAAGCGCATTACTCACGTTCGTGCCACGAACGGATCGGATGCGTTCGTCTTAAGCCGGGGCCAGAACCTGGACCTTCAAGTCGGTGACCATGTCTTGTACTTGGTCGCGGTACTCGTTCATGTGCGGGGCGACGAGGTGGGCTTGAAGGTGTTCGACCGATTCCCAGGCTTCGACGACGGTGACGGTGTGATCGCGGCCGCCTTCTTGAACATCGCCCAGGTTGGCATCGACGTCGATCGTGGGTTGGTAGCTGATGCAGCCATCTTCCTTCACGACCTTAGGAACCAGTTCATGAAAAATCGCCAGGAACGCATCGCGGGTGTCAGGCTTCAAGTTGATGGTGGCAATGACGTGAACCATGGTGTGCATAGGGTTTTCTCAAAGTAGAGGTTGCGATGGGCTTAGCTGCTGCTCTTTTGGGCCGCCGAACGCCGTTCGGTGATTTCGATCGCTTTTAGAATGCCGCGGGCCTTGTTGAGCGTTTCCTGGTATTCCATTTTCGGATCGCTATCGGCGACGATGCCTGCTCCGGCTTGTACGTAAGCGGTGCCGTCTTGGATGACGATCGTTCGCAGGGCGATACATGTATCCATGTTACCGCCGTAGTCGATATAGCCAACCGCACCTGCGTACGGGCCGCGGCGATGCGGTTCGATCTCGTCGATGATTTCCATCGCCCGGACCTTGGGCGCGCCCGATACGGTGCCTGCCGGTAAACAGGCCGCCATCGCATCAAACGCGTCTTTCCCCTCGGGAAGTTGGCCGGTGACGTTCGAGGTAATGTGCATCACATGGCTGTAGCGTTCAATGGCCATCACGTCAGACAGTTCGACGCTGCGGTACTTGGCCACACGGCCGACGTCGTTGCGGCCCAGATCGACCAGCATCACGTGTTCGGCCCGCTCTTTGGGGTCGGCCAGCAGTTCTTCGGCAAGACGTGCGTCTTCGGCTTCGGTCAAGCCGCGCGGCCGGGTGCCGGCCAGAGGACGAACAGTCACGGTGCCATCCATCACGCGCACCATGATCTCGGGCGAACTGCCTACGAGCGTGGTTTCTGGCGTGCGAAGGAAAAACATGAATGGGCTCGGATTCACAATCCGCAGTGTACGGTAGATCTCGAAGGGGTCGCTTTGGATGTCGACTTCCAGTCGCTGACTGAAGACCACCTGAAAGATATCGCCGGCCACGATGTACTCGACACATTTGCGAACGGCCGCTTCAAAATCTTCCTGTGTGAAGTTCGAGCGGTACCCAATGGTGGGAGCGCCTGCCAGGTCGATATCGGTTGGCGTGAGGGTCGGATCGTGCTTGGTCAGCTGAGCGACAATCTCTTCGGCCTGCTGGCACGCGGCGTCGTAAATGGCTTGATGGTTGTTTTGTTTTCCCTGGGGGCACTTGGCCATCACGATCACGTAGGCCGTTTTGGTCACGTTATCGAAGACCACCAAGTTGTTATAGAAGCCAAACGAGAGGTCCGGCAAATGGCGGTCATCTTGCGGGGCGTTGGGGAGGTTTTCGACATAGCGGACGACGTCGTACCCAGCGTAACCGATCGCGCCACCGTTAAACGGGGGGAGTCCTTCGATGTGGGCGACGTTGCCGGTATCGAGTCGCTGGCGAAGCTCTTCCAGCGGATTGGCACAGGTAAAAGTCTTGGTTCCCTCTTTGCTGGACACGGTCACTTGATCACGTGTCGCGCTGAGGTGGTACTCGGGATGGATTCCGATAAAGCTGTAACGGCCGACCTTTTCTCCGCCGACGACACTTTCGAACAGACAAGCTGGCTGACCATCGTCCAACTTATGAAATGCCGAGACCGGAGTCATCGAATCGCTGATCAAACGCCGATAAACGGGAATAATCTCGAACTTTTCCGCGAGCTGCTCAAACTCGGAGAATTCAGGAAGGTACGGCATAAGTCAGGTGTCTGCCAAAGGGTCGTGGTGCTTGCCAATCCGTTGGAAGAGACCCAGCAGGCAGCGTAAATGTTCACGGCTACGAAAAATCGGTCTCTGGTAACATTGAACGCCATGGCGTCTAATCTTGACACCCCCCTTGGCGTCGATAGAATCCAGAATAATCCTCTCGCGGTATCTTCAACTGCGAATTGGATTTACGTTGATCGGCCAATCACCTGGTAGGGTCGCCCAGCTAGTACGAAGCAGACGACAGGTTTTAAACTCACGTGGAAGGAGGCGATTTTTCGTCATGAAGTGTCAACAGTGCGAAAAGCCCGCCACGTTTCATATTACGGAACTCACCGGCGAGAAGCCGCATGAGCTGCACCTGTGCGAGCAGTGCGCGCAGTCGTACCTCACGCAGAACCCCTCTGGGGGCATGCCGATTCAGCCATCGCTGGCCGGAATGCTGCATCATCAATTGAAAGTGGCCGACACGGCCAAAGAACTGGCCAAGCTCGACGAGCAGGTTTGTCCGATCTGCGGCATCAGCTTTTTCGAGTTCCGCAACCAGGGACGACTCGGCTGTCCTCACGATTACACCTGCTTCGGTAGCGAACTGGATCCGCTGATCGTCAATATCCATGGCGACACGCAGCATGCCGGTAAGAACCCCAAGCATCATCAGCAGTCCTCCCAAGACCAGACACGCTTGATTCAGCTTCACAACGACATGAAAACGGCTGTGGAAAAAGAAGACTACGAGCGTGCTTCCCAAATCCGGGATGAAATCCGTAAGATTGAGGAAGGTCAGTCCTAAGCTTACACTGTGGGACAAGGTCTAACGTCGAAACTACCCAACTGGAGAGTGAAGGGTCAACTTTAGTGGAACTCAATGAATTGGCATGTCGATCTGGCGAATGGATGCGCGGTAGCGGGCCTGAGTCCGATATCGTCATCAGCAGTCGCATTCGCCTGGCCCGCAATCTGGCCGAGTTCCCCTTCATTCGTCGCTGCACGCCGGAAGATCGTCAATCGATTGAAAAGATGGTGCACGGTCGTTTGCAGGCGATCCCAGGCTTCAAAACGCTTTACTACTTACGCGTCGATGAACTAGCGCACGTCGATCGGCAATTCTTGACCGAACGGCAGCTGATCAGCCGCGAACATGCCGAGGCCGAAGGGGCTCGCAGCGTCGCGATCGACAACGATGAACGCCTGAGCGTGATGATCAACGAAGAAGATCACCTCCGCATTCAAGTCATGAAGAGCGGTCTCGATCTTCATAGCGCGTGGCAACAAATCAACGAAGTCGACGACCAAATTGAAAGCAAGCTTAGCTACGCTTTCCACGAACGACTGGGCTATTTGACCGCTTGCCCGACCAATGTCGGTACCGGCATGCGTGTCAGCGTGATGCTGCACCTCCCTGCCCTGGTGATTACCAACCAGATTGAAAAGGTCTTCCGTAGCTTGCAGAAGATCAATCTGGCCGTGCGTGGTTTGTACGGCGAAGGCTCGCAGGCCATGGGCGATTTCTATCAGATCAGCAATCAAATCACCCTGGGCAAGTCCGAAGAAGAATTGATCGACCAGGTCAGTGGTGTGGTGCCGATGATCATCGAGTACGAACGCAAAGCCCGCGACTTCCTGATCACGCAGAATCGCGAAGACCTGCACGACAAGATCAGCCGCGCTTATGGCATCTTGTGCACGGCCCAAACGATTAGCAGCGAAGAGACGATGCACTTGCTCTCGAGCGTTCGCATGGGCGTGAACCTGGGACTGATCGACGACCTAGCCATTTCGGACATCAACAAGCTGTTCGTCGAAACCCAGCCGGCTCACCTGCAGAAGCTGCGGGGCAACGAACTCGACACGGCCGGGCGAAATATCGAACGAGCTCTCTACTTGCGGCGCTATCTGCAAGACCGAGGAAAAGAGCACCGCGACGAGCGAAATTAGCTCAAATGGTCGATTTTCCTACAATATTTCTATAGACTCGGCGAATACCTAGTCGAAATCGTGATGCGCAAATGCATCTGGCTCCCTCTCCCGCGCTGACGGTAGAGACCGGACCGGAGACAAGGCACGCATCGCTGATTGCGATCGTCCTATTCCTCATCACCCAATCTTGTATGTTCACGCTACTGCTTGAAAGCTCGGTTCCATTGGTCGCCGCCATCGATGGGTTTGGCGTGGTGGTCATCGCGATCATTATCCTGGGCGGTATCTGCGCAGAGCATTTTCCAGGAGGCCTGCGTGGCGCGTCGACGATTCGCTTGGGCAACAAGAAGAAGGAACTCGGCCGCATGGATCAGGCACTTCAGTCGATCCAAGAGGCCGACCCCAAGTTTGATCTGAAGAACTTTTGCGTCGCGGCCACCAACGCCTTTTTAGAGGTGGAAAAGGCCTTCGATTCCGGCAACCTGAGTGACATCCGTTCGTTTGTATCCGATGGTATCTACCAGCGGATGGCATTTCGCTTAGAGGAAGAAAAGAGCCTGGGACGCTCGCGCAAGACGATCAAGCTGCAGGTTCGCAATCTCACGCCTGTTGAAGTCACTTCGTCCAAAAACAACCTGAACGCGTTCGAGGTGATCTCGATGCGCATCACTGGCTTGGCGGTGCGGCAATACCGGCTCAAGCAAGATGGCACCGATGTTATTATCGAAGAACCGGAACCCATCGCCGAAGTGTGGACCTTTCTGCGTCGCCGCGGCGCTCAAACCACGTCGAACGATTTTGGTTCGGTGCACGGCAACTGTCCCAACTGCGGTACCGATCTCTCGGTGAATCAGTGGGAAAAATGCCCTTCGTGCGAGAGCACCGTCCGTTCCGGCGAGCACGACTGGGTGCTGTCAGAAATCTCGGATCAATCCTCTTGGAAGGTCACCAAGCCGTTCAAGATGAGCAGCGCTACGCGTTACTGGATCAAGCAAGATCAAGGTTTCAGTTCGCATTACCTGGAAGACCGGGCGAGTGTGATTTTCTTTCGCAAGTTTCTGGCCGATCGCCTGGGCGTGATCGACCCACTGGGCAAGGTCGCCACCGATCGGTTTTGTGCCGGCTACGAAAAGAAGCTCACGCCCGATGACTTCGGCAAACGTGTGGTCTATTTGCACCCGCGGATTTTGGCGGCGGACGTCTCTGGTGTGATTACCGAAGATCCTTTCGACAAAGCGCTAATGCACATTCGCTGGTCGGCCCGTCGCGGCACGATCGATCGCCGTGGTGAGTTAGAACTCGATAAAGACCCGGTGCAGATCAGTACGATGATGGTTCTGGTGCGTAAGCATGGCACCAAAACACGGATCGAACGCACGATCACCAGTTCGCACTGTCCCAAGTGCGGTGCCCCGGAATCGAACAACGCTTCGCATGCGTGCGAGTTCTGTCATACCGTGTTGAACGATGGCGTTTTGGAATGGACGCTGGCCGATGTGCTGCCGTTCACCTCGACCCCGGCAATGGCCCTGCGGAAGAAGGCCTACGAAGGGATCGAAACCAACGTCGCCGTCATGACAGTCGATCACGCCGAGGATGCTCCCCTCACGCGTGTCGTGATGATGGAGCAGAAGCTGCCCGAGTTCACTAAAAGTGAAATGGAAGGGGTCCAGATCGATGGTCTGGCACCCAATGTTACGGTGCGGGAAGACGACATCACGCTATGTCAGTTGCTCGGGGAAGTGGCCGGAGGGCTACGTATTTCTAAAGCCGACGCGAAGGATTTCATTCGCGAGGTGGCCAAAAAGTGTGGGATCGACAATGCGACACTCGTCCAGGCCATGCGTCAGCGTCAGAAGCTGGACACACGTCGGCTGAAGGACCTCAATTCTCAGGTCATCAAGCGTTGGCTGATGGCCATGATCAACGTCAGTTTGATCGACAGCCGCATGCAGGCCTGGGAGAAGGTCTACATTATCGCGGCCGCCAAGGAACTAGGGCTGAGCCGCTACGACGTTGAAGCAGCCATTCGCACGCGAACGCTTCAGTTAGAAGAGTGGACCGAAGGGATGCGAAGCATCGACATGTTCTCGTGGGTCGTTTACATGGCCGCCGCCGACGGGCGTTTCGATCCCAAAGAAATCGAGCAACTCAAAGAACTGGCTACCCACTACGGCATCTCGAACAAACGGCTCAAAGAGATGTGTCTCGCCGCGAAAGAAAATAAGCTTGAGGTGAGCATTCCGGAAGATCCGAACATCGGCCAGTTGTGGTTGGTGAAGATGATCGACATGGCCTTTGCCGACGGAAACGTCTGCTCGAAGGAGAAAAAAGTTCTGGCCAAGGTCGCCAAAAAGATTGGGCTAACCGACTACGATCTACAGCAACTCATTCGCCGCCGTCGAGCCGTCCTCTATAAGAAAGCGCAAGAGGTCTTACGCGAGAAGCCACCCGTCGACGACGACGAGCTACATCTGAAAACCGATTGGAGCGATTAGCCGCTCTTCCATCCCGAATCGACGGTTGGCCCAGAAATTTATCTCTGGGTGGCCATCGGCCACAAGCGGCTAGTGAGTTGGGATTGAACCCGATAGAGACTGTGCTATTTGTTCACGTACTTGCATTAGCCGCTTGTCAGCGTTGCCGACCCAGAGATAAATCTCTGGGCCAACCGGTCTCTCTTTTTTCAAGTCTGACGAGGCACTAGCCTTTTCGGACTAGCTTTGCTCTTAGGTCAGGGATGATCGAGCTGGGGACGAATTTCTCTAGCTGTTCGTCGTTGGCCAGTGGTGTGATCTGTTTCAGCAGGGAACTGGAGACGTGCCCGTACTGCTCGTCGGCCATAAGGAAGATGGTTTCAATCTCGCTGTCGAGCTTACGATTGGCCATCATCATGGTGAACTCGCCGGCGATGTCGGTCAGGGGGCGAATACCACGAATCATCACACATGCGCCGACGCTGCGCACGAACTCGACGGCCAGGCCATCAAACGTTTGGGCTTCGACATTAGGCATCTCGGCGGTCACGCGCAGCACCTGGTCGATCCGCTCTTCGGGGCTGAATAGCCCGGTCTTTTCTGCATTGATGCCAATACCCACGATCAAGCGGTCGACTAGCTTACTGCTTCGCTCGATCAAGTTCAGGTGCCCTAGCGTGATGGGATCGAACGATCCCACAAACACGGCGGTTCGGTTGCCATCGGCCATCGATTCAGTCCAGAAGGTTTTCTATTAAGCGTGGAGAGGTATTACGACTCGTCGAGCGTGGTGATGTAATGTCCGAGTATCCAACGAGCAAGGATGAAGTAAACCAATTTAGCGAGCTCGAATCCGACAGCCAGAACGATGCCGATAACCATGGAGAACATCATAATGTTCTTAAGCATCGCAGCCTGAGGGCCTCCTGCAGTTTCCGCCGAGAGCGCACTCTCCATGGCTTGCCAATTGGCCATTTGAATGAGGACGGTCGAAATGGCGTTGGCTATGACGAGCATAATCGCAATCACGATCGTATTGTTGAGCAAGCGATAATCCGAGAGCTGACCGCGACGGAGAACTTGAATGCTGGAGTAGAGCATCATGCTGCCGACCGCGAGCATGCCCAATGCCATCAGGATCATGGGAATAAAATAGGTCTGAGTGACCGCGGCCATTTTCGCCTGCATCTCGGCTTGCATTTGAAACTGTGGGTCGTCCGACGGCGGGGCGAAGTTAAATCCGCCTGGCGAGACCGTGTGCATAATGAGGGCTGGAATGGTGCCCAGAAATCCCATCAAATACAGGATAGCCAGAATGATCGCGATCACGACGACAATCGTGATCTTCTTCGGTCGCGCCGTTTGGCCAGGAAGAACTTCCACAAGTTCTTCCTCTCGATCGGTGAAGTCAACCATCAGGCTATCCTGGGTCAGGCAGGTCGTATCGTGCCCAGCGAACCGTTCGGTTTTCTGGGCACGATGAAAGTTAGTCAGCTGAAAGCTTAATCCACAGCGGCCAGGGTTTCTAGCAATCGCTCGATATCGGACCGATTGTTGTAGGCATGAGGACTGATCCTGGCAAAGTCACCGCGAACGCTAAAGTTTGCCCCGATTTTCTGCCCCGCCGCGCGGAGGTCTTGCGGGGACTTGCCGGGAACTTGAAACGAGACGATACCGGAACGCTCGTCCCCTTGGCGACTGGCCAAGATCTTGGCGCCGACACTTTCCAATTGCTGACAGGCAAAATCGGTCACTTCCAATACGCGGTCACCAATCGCCGACGTTTTCGGACCGGCACCATACTGCAAAAGAAGATCGAGACTGGCTCCCAGACCAATGAGCCCCGGCATGTTTTGCGATCCCCCTTCATACCGAGCCGCACTGTCGCGGAAGGTGAGGTCGATGTTATCGAAATTCTTTCGCCCGGCCACGCTGTTCCAACCAATCCCAATGGGATGCAGTTCGCTGAGCAGTTCCTGCTTCACATAGAAGAGCCCTGCCCCTTCAGGCCCCAGCATCCACTTGTGTCCATCGGCGGCTAGAAAATCGATATCGGCATCGCGAACGTCCAGCGGAAAGACGCCCATTGCTTGGATCGCGTCAAGAAAGAACAACGCCCCGGCATCGTGAGCGATTTTGGCGAGTGCTTTCGGGTCGATCCGCCAGCCGGTTTTGTAGCTGACCCAGCTGATAGACAAGAGTCGCGTCCGTTGGTCGCAGGCCTCGGCAATCTTATTGAGATCTGGCTGAACGCCGTCGACCGGGATCACGCGGACCTCAACTCCCTTGGTTTGCTGATGCAGCCAGGGGTAAAGATTCGAAGGAAATTCATTCCCCAGCACCACCAAATTGTCGCCAGGCTTCCAGGCAAGCCCTTCCGCGACGAGGTTGATGCCGTGGGTCGTGTTACTGACCAGGGCGATCTCTTTTTTCTGGGCTCCGATCAGCTTGGCACCAGATTCCCGGGTGTTTTCGATCGCTCGTTCCCAATCCAACCAGACCACATCCCCCTCATGGGCTGCTTGGTCGCACCAATTTTTAATTGCCTGAGAAGTTGCTTCCGGCAACGGGGCGACGGCCGCATGATCGAAATAAGCCCATTTTTGGGCGACTGGCATCGCCTCGCGAAAGCTTTGCCAGCGAGAATCATCAGAAAACGTCATGAAAAGCTTCTTTTAAGATCGACTGAAAGACTTGTTGGAAATATAGTTACGTCGTAAATTAGGACGGTTTTCACCGGGCCGGTTCCGTACCAATTTAAAGACTTTTCCATCCCGCTAACACCATCGAAGCAGCGGATAACGCTCTTCGGGTGGCCCTTGATCAGGCAGATTGTGCACTCTAGGTGACATTGCCTAAGCTTGAGGTATACTGGATGGGCTAGATAAACTGGTCAAAATTTGTCTTTTCATACCCGTAGCGTATCGCTGATTTGCTCCAGGAGTTGCTAATGCCGAAAGCGCTGACGATTGTGGGAATGGGGGTCTCCGTTCTCCTACTTCTGGTATTCGCGCTCGACCTGTTAGCTGGCGTTCCGTTTGGTGGCGTCAGCATGACGATGGATATTGCCTTTGTGATTTGTGCGGGGATCCTCGGATTTCTGTCGTACACCACCTTCGTTGAACAAAAATAGTTCGACGCTCCTAGCCCATATTGCGGGATTTCGTCCGAAAAATCGTGCGTCTTCCCGCGTCTCTCCCACTGGTAACGAGAAAGTTTGCTTTACGCGGTTCGCCTTGGCTGGAAAAATAGAGGAAAGCCAAAGCAAATCAAGGGAGATAGCGAGTGCTGAATTTGAATCGTCGACGAATGTTGGGAATGCTAGGTGGTCTATCCGCCGCTGCTGTTGCTCCACCTCTGTTGGCAGCGCCTCCGTCCGATTCGCAGAGACGTACCTGGCAGGCCTGTGTCGAGAAAGGCCTGGGTTGGGTTCAACGTACTCAATCGAGACTGGGGCACTGGACGGCTGCCAACTATCCCACCGCCATGACCGCGTTGGCCGGCACGGCCCTGTGTGCGTCTGGCTCGACCACGATGCAGGGACCTTACTCTGAAAACTTACGCCGTGCTGTCGAGTTTCTCGTTTCCAAGGCGCGTCCTAACGGCTTGATCGGCGATCCACTGACCGACAATCGCTATACGTACGGTCACGGTTTCTCGATGCTGTTCTTATCGCAGGTCTTGGGAGAGGAAGAAGACTCGCTGCGTCGTGAAGAACTGATCAAGATCTTGACCAATGCCGTGAAGTTTAGTGTCTTCGCCCAGACCAAATCGGGCGGCTGGGGCTATGTCAGCGCGAAGGACGGCAACGATTTCGACGAAGGCTCGACCACCATCACCCAGGTCCAGGGGCTACGCGGCTGCCGAAATGCAGGCATCCCGGTTCCGTCGGAAGCCGTCGAGAATGCCAAGAAGTATATCTACGACTGCCAGAATCCCGATGGAGGCATTTCGTATAGCTCGAAGAATCGTGGCACGTCACGCCCGGCGATTACGGCCGCTTCGATCTGCTGCCTGCAAAACGCAGGCGAAACGAAGTCGGATGTCGTTCAGAAGATGCTCGACTATTGCAAAAAGAACCTCTACCAGATCCAAACCCAAGCCCAGAGTTTCAGCCACTGGCATTACTCGTACCTGTATTACTCGCAGGTCGTTTATCGCGAAGGAACCGACGACAAATCGTTTTGGGAAGCATTCCGTAATCGTCTGTACGATCGCATCAATAGCGAGCAGAACGGCGAAGGTTATTGGGACGAGACAAGCATCGGCCCCATTTACGTCACGGCCTGTAACCTGATCATGATGCAGCTCGACTTGGGCTACCTGCCGATCTATCAGCGTTAAAGCGAGTTCTCTTTGACTCGCATTTTCCGGCGATCAGATTTGCTGAATGTAGCCAGGTGGCGCGAGCCCCTGGTGGTAGCTTGCGATTTTTATTTGAGCCCTGCAAGGGCGACCGAATCTTAACGATCGTTATTTCGGTCGCCCTTGCAGGGCTTTCGCTTTTTGTAGATCCGATCCCAGGGGCTGACGCCACCTGGCTACATTCGGTCGGCCTTCAATTTGGCGGGGCGGAAGGAATATCAGCGCTACGCCGAGTTCTCTTCCGCGTATGCAAGAATCGCTTCGACGATACCATCCATCGTATAAACGGTGGCTTCTACGGTCACGTCGTAGCCTAGCTCGCGGATCGTGTCGGTTGTGATTGGGCTGATGCTGACGATATTGCTGCTCTTCATCACCTCAGGAACCAGTTGAGCCGTCGCCCTGGCGATCGCGCTGCTGGTGACGATCAGCCAGTCGAACCCGGTGGTCTCGCTGCGCCGCTGCACCTCAGGCATAACCTGCGTGACATCGTTGCTTTCGTAGGCGACCACTTCCGTCACGTTGGCACCATGCTGGGCAAGTCCCACCGGAAGGACGTCGCGACCGCGCGAGGCGCGCGGCAGCAAGACACGCTTTCCGGCAACCTGATTGGCCATCGCCTCGACCAGCGATTCGGCCCGATACTCGGCGGGGATAACATCGGCCTGGAAGCCGTATTCGGCTAACTGTTCCGCAGTACCCGGGCCGATCACGCCGATCTTGAGGTGCCCTAGAATGCGGAAATCGAAACCTAATTGTCGAAGCCGCTGCATGAAGAACACGACGCCGTTGCGGCTGGAAAATGCAATCCAATCGAACGACTTCAAATTGGTAATTGCTTCGTCCAACGGGCCGGGATCGTCCGCAGCATGAATCTCGATCGCTGGCTGCACGAGGACTTCTCCTCCCAGTTCGGCCAACGGCGATCGCAGTTGTTCGGCTTGATGTTCCGGACGCGTTATCAGCAGCGATTGCCCGAACAGTGGGCGTTGTTCAAACCAATTGGGGATGCTGCGATCTTGGGCGACCTCTCCCACTACGGTGATCACCGGCGGGCGGATTCTCGATCCCGAGTGCAGCAAATTGGGGATCTCGCCCAACGTGCAGCGAAATGTTTCTTGATCTGGCCAACTACAGCGGCGGATGATCGCACAAGGGGTATCCGGCGACTTGCCATGTGCAATCAACTGGGCCGACCACTGTGGGGCCGTGGTGACGCCCATATAGAAAACCAACGTGCCGGGAAAGCAGGCCAGCCCTTGATAGTTAATCGCGGAATCCTCTTTGCCGGGCTTTTCATGACCGGTGACAAACGCGACCGCCGAGGCATGGTCGGAGTGCGTTAGCGGAATGCCGGCATAGGCACTGGCCGCCAATGCCGTAGTGATTCCAGGCACAATCTGGAAGGGAACGCCCGCCGTCCGCAACGCTTCGATCTCTTCGGTCGCCCTGGCGAAGACGGTTGGATCGCCACTTTTGAGCCGCACGACCGTCTTGCCCTGCTTGGCTTGGGAAACCATCTCGTCGTTGATTCGGTCTTGCGACCAAAGTTTTCGCTGGGCGTGGCTGCCCAAGCAGTGCATCTGCTCGGCCGCCACGGCGTACTGCAGCAATTCTGGATTAGAAAGATAGTCGTACAGAACCACATCGGCCTGCTGCAGACAGTGAATGCCTCGCTGTGTGATAAGCCCCGCATCGCCGGGCCCGCTACCCACCAGATAGACAATTCCTGGTTCAGCGGCGGACGAATCTTGAACATTGGGTGTCACAGCGGTCCCTCAAAAGAGAGGTTTGGGCATGAAAAATTACGCTTCCCTGAATTTAAAACGAATCCACCCTCTGGCGGAAGCGGTTGATACAATAGGAGTAACGGATTATTGTGCTTGGCAAGCACCAAAAATTCTTCATGCATTTCTGATTGATCTGGCCCAGCTTATGTCTGACGGTGGAAGTTTCTCAGTTTCCGAAGATGCCGATTACGAAGTTTCGCCTGCGCTGCGGAAACAGCTGCAGCGGCTGTTTGATCACGCCTCGCAAATGATGAGCAAACCGAAATACGACTATGATTATGCGCATAGTCTGCTCGCAGATTGCTGCAAGAAGGACCCCGCGAACCTGGCGTACGTCGAGAAGATGTTCGAAAACCTCGACTTGAAGTTCAAGGGAAAGAAAAAAGGCTCGCTGTTTTCTGGTTTCGGCGGCAAGGGTGGCCTGAAGAAAGCGCTTTCGGCCAAAAAATGGCAGGATGTCATTAAGGAAGGGGTCGATCTGCTCAAAAGCAATCCCTACGACAGCGTTACCCTGCGGGCAATGGTCGATGCGTGCGAAGCGATGCGCTACAACGAGGTGGGCCTGCGTTACATGAAAAACGCAATGGACGGCTCGCCAGGCGACATGGAGGTCATGCGTCACTGTGCTCGTTATTTGGGACGGGTTGGCCAGTTCGATCAGGCAATCGCCCTCTGGCACTTCGTCGAAGAGAAGAATCGCGGCGACAAGGAAGCGAATCAGATGATTTCGCAGCTGACGATCGACCGCCAACGCCGAGCCCGAGGCCTAGCCACCGTCACCAACCGGATTGATCCGGCCGACGCAGCCAAAGTCCGCCGCCGACAAGCGTCCCAAGAAGAGGGTGAAAAGAAGTCCGAAGTACAGGAACGACCTGCCACAAAGATCGAACTGAACGAGAAGCAAAAGCTAAAAGCCAAGATCGAAGCCGATCCGGATCAGCAAGAGAACTATCTGAAGTTGATCGATATGTGGGTCCAGGAAGAAAAGTTCTTCGAGGCCGAGGCGGTCTGGAAAGAGGCCCAGGCCCACTTTGGCGACTCGATGGTACTCACCGAAAAACGCGAAGATCTGCTGATCCTCAAGGCCCGACATCGCTACAAAATGGCGGAAAACCAGGCCTCGTCTCAATCCAGCACGCAGCTTCTAGAGCTGGTTGAAACGGCTAAGAACGACCTGAATCGGTTGGAATTGGAAATCTATACCAAACGCAACGAGCGCCATCCGGAAGACTTGTTGATCAAATACGAACTCAGTTTACGGCTCAAACGCCTGGGCAATTACGAACAAGCCGAAAAACTCTTTGACGAAATCGCACTCGCGGATGAAAAACTTTTAGCAATTTGCTACTTGGGCAAAGGAGAGTGTCTTCAGGCTCGCAAAAAATTCGTGACGGCCATGGAGATGTACGAAGAAGCCCTAAACTATTCTGACAACTTGAGTTCCGAACGATTAAAGCTGCTTCTGTATCGGGCCGGCGTGCTCGCTCAGGGGCTCAAAGAGTGGTCTTCGGCCATGACTTTGCTCAAAAGGCTCGAGAAAATGGATCCAGCCTATAAAGATGTGAAGCGACGGCTAGACAAACTCAAGTAAATGGGGGATGATGATTAGCTTCTATTAAGAGTCTGACAAAGGACTGTTCGTTTCCGAATACCTGGTTCAATCATGCCCAATACCAAGAGCGCCCAAAAACGTCTTCGCCAGAATGCTGTTCGCCGTACGCACAATCGTGCGGTCAAGTCTTCGATTCGTTCCACGATCCGCAAGGTTCGAGAAGCCGTTTCCGCTAAGGAATTCGAAAAGGCAGACGAACTGTTCCGCGTCGCGGTCAAAAAGCTGGACAAAGCTGGCGCCAAGCACGTGTTCCACCAAAAGACCACGTCGCGTTTGAAGTCGCGTCTGAATCAGCACATCAAGTCCGCCAAGGACAAGGCTACCGCCTAGTTCGCCGCTGATTGGTTTTCTCGGACGCTGTGGTTCTTAACGGCATGCCTAATTTCAGGCATGCTCCCAGGCGATATCCGATGCTTCGAAGATTGGTCCTTCGACGCACGTGCGTTTGTAATCCCAGCTGCCATCTTCCTGGCATACCGGGGCCACGCAGGTAAAGCAGATTCCGATACCGCACGCCATCGGCGTTTCTAGCGAAACCTGGCACGGTATCTTTCGCCCGGTTGTTAACGCGCTGACCGCTTCCATCATCTTCTCGGGGCCACAGCACAACACGTGGGCCGGACCTGCTTCTTCCGCAAGTGCTTGCTCGAGTAGTACCGTCACGAGCCCGTGGTGCCCTGCACTGCCGTCTTCGGTGCAGATCTTCAATTCCATTCCCGTCGCTTTGAAGTCGTCGAGTCCGGCCAGGTCCGAGACCGATCGGGCTCCGTAGCACAGCGTAACCTTCTTGGGCTTGCTGACGTTGAAGGTCTCGGTTCCATACGACTGCTGGCCGAGAACCTGCTTGGCGACCGCTAGAAACGGTGTCTGCCCGATGCCACCGGCAACCAGAATGAGGTGGTCGGTCTCGGGAATCGTAAAGCCGTTGCCTAAGGGGCCCCAGACTTCGAGCTTCTGTCCTGGCTCGAGCTTTTGGAGCCGCGAGGTGAGCTTGCCGTGGACCTGGTAGACAACATCGACGTACTTCGGTTTGCCATCTTCGCCGGCGACGACATCGTATAGTGCGAAGGCACGCCCTAGCAGTGGATCGAAACAGTCGGCAATGCGGACCATGACAAACTGACCCGGTCGAATCTTCGCGGCGATCTCGGGGGCCTCGAAGCGTACTCGATAGACTCGGGCAGCAAGGGCAACGTTCTCTACGATGGAAGTTGCCTGGAATTGGAACTGAGACATGGGCCTGGCAATCCTTGGTCGGGCACTATTTGCGGCGCATTTGCTTCTTCTTGGAAGCCTGCTTTTGTTTCACGGCTCGCCCCTCGCCTCGGCGCGATTCGATAGGTGCAGGCTGCTGGTCGGACTTTCTCTTGGATTTCTTCTTTTTGCCACCCCGATACGCTGCACCTTTGGAGGTCGTCTTTTTGGTGCGACGGCTGTCCGGGCTGGTACTGGTGGCACGGCGAGGCATGAGCTTTCGCTTCGGTGCACCTTTGGCGGCACTGGCGTCCGAGCTTTCACGCAGGGCTTTGACTTCCGATGGCTTGAGCTCTCGAAACGATCCGGCCGGAACATCGCCCAGCTTGAGGGGGCCAATCGAAATCCGTTTCAGGCGAAGCACTTTATGCCCGACCTTGGCAAGTAAGCGGCGAATCTCGCGGTTTTTGCCTTCGCGGAGGACTATCTCGAGGATCGAACTTTTGCCCAGCTTTCTTTTCAGGCGGCAACTTTCGGCTTTGACGAAGCCATCGGCAATGTAGACGCCGCTCTGGATCATCTTGATCTCTTCGACCGCGAGAGCACCGGCGACTTCCACATGGTAGGTCTTGGCGACGCCGTACCGTGGGTGGGCCAGGTGGTTCGCCAGTTCACCATCGTTGGTGATGATGATCAGGCCTTCGCTCTGCCGATCGAGGCGCCCGATGGTGAATAGTCGCTCGTCTTGCGGCACCAAGTCGATCACGCGGGTGCGGCCTGCCTGATCGAAGTTGGTACTGACCACGCCGACTGGTTTGTTCAGGATGAAATACTGCTTGCGGCGGACGCGGATTCGCTGGCCATCGACCAGAATCTCTTGCTTGGCTGGATCGACGGAGGTGCCTAGCTCGGTGACGAAACTTCCGTCAACTTCAACGCGGCCTTCCTGGATGATCTCTTCGCACCTGCGGCGCGAGCCGATCCCGGCTTCAGCGAGGACTTTATGGAGACGAACCAACGATGACGATGAACCAGGCATGGGGCCAACAGACTACGAGAAAAAAGGACTTCGGCGAATGGCTCTATGATACGCCTGGAGTCCTGCTTAGCCCATGGGTAGCGAGCGTAAACCGGCTAAAACGCGGGGTTTCCGTTGGGATCGAGAAAGCTATACGGCTGATTTTTGACCGCCTCGGGGAGCGACGAGCTGTATTCGCGAGGACGCACACCCAGCATTTCGGGTCCGGCGTCGGTATCTGGGTAAGGATCGCTGTGCACAGCTCTTAGGCGTTGTTGTTGGACGGTTCCAGGGTTGAACCAGTTAGGCCTCGCCAGGCTAGCGCAGCCCGACGACGTCAGCAAAAACAGGCCGATAATCGTAAGGCGAGGCAACATGGGGAAAGTCTCCGAGGGAAACCCGAGTTCAATTTTGCGGACAATACCTGTTTCTCTGCATTACCGCAATGGAGAACCGGGCCAGGCCCCGAAATGCCAGCCGCCCCGTGCTTTTACGGCATGTACATATCCAGCAGGACGGTCGGCTCCAGGGCTCGCAAGGACAACGGACCGCACGCAGCCGGAACGACGAAGGTCGAACCTTTGCCCAGTGCCTGATCGAGTTGGGCGTGCGACGAGCGGACTTTCCCCTCGAGAACGGCCACGATATGAAATCGTTTCTCGTCGCCAATCGACTTCCGATCGTCGAACTCCCAGCGATCGAGGATGAACTTGTCGCACGTGACGAGTCGTTCAATCCGCGGGTCCGATGTTGGCTGCGGCTCTTGCGGCTGGACCGGGCCTTTTTCGTAGTCGATCGTTTCGAGGGATCGCTCGACATGAAGTGCCCTCGGCTTGCCGTCAGCCCCTACGCGGCCCCAATCGTACAAGCGGAACGTCGTATTGCTGGCCTGCTGGATCTCTGCGACCAGCAATCCCTTGCCCAACGCATGCACGGTTTTTGCCGGAATGAACAAGCAATCGCCTGTGTGGGGCTCTAGGACATGCATCATGTCGATGACTTTGTCGTCGGCGACGGCTTGGGCCAGGTCTTGCTGGGAAACGCCATCTTTCAGGCCAACATAGACCTTGGCCCCCGGCTGAGCATCGAGAATGTACCAGGCTTCGGTCTTACCCAGATCTGGCGGATCGAGGGTGGCCCCTTGGGCGTCGTCGGGGTGAACTTGAATCGAGAGATCGCGATTGGCATCGAGAAACTTGAACAGCAGCGGAAAGGTCTCGGAAGGAGTCTTCACGCCGAACAGGTCTTGCGGAAATTGTTGAACTAACTGACCCAGCGTTTTACCGGCTTCCGGGCCATTGGCTACAACGCTTTGATCGTCGCCATGATCGACCACTTCCCAGCTTTCAGCGAAGATCCCCTCGGCGGGAATCGGCTTGTTAAGCACCGTCCCCAAACGCCTGCCACCCCAGATATAGTCTCGAAAGGTCGGATTAAAAATCAGCGGATAATTCAACGACACGGCGCATCCTCTTAGCTGCAAGTCTAACGGTTATACCGGTTTTACGAATTGGAAAACTGTGCCACTAAATCTGGTCCCCTTGCCCCTTGGGGGAGAGGGTTAGGGTGAGGGGCGAAGCAGGTACCCGCTTCCCAACCCTTACCCTGGCCCTCTCCCTTGGGAAGGGAGAGGGGAAAAGATTTTGCGGCCTATCTGCGGGACATTGTAACGAAACGAAGTCGTTGATAGGATAAAACTATGTCAGGTGGCAGGACCGGCCTTTTTCTCAGCCCCATTGCTGTCGCGCGAAGTGCTCTTTCGGGGTGCCGGGCAGGATCCACCGACATGGTAAGACAACCTGATCGCTTCGATTGGCGTGAAGCGGACGGCCTGAGTTCAGGCTTCCGTGGCTCACCCAGATCCGCTCAGGCATAAGCTTACTGCGACTTTCTGTCTCCCTGCAATTCCCATAGCGATGCGATTTCTGCACTGAGGTTCTCGGAATGAACAGCAAGATCAACGATGACTTCTTCGAAGGCTCCTCGATGTCCTTCGGCGATCACTTAGAGGAACTGCGTAAGTGCTTGTTCCGCGCCGTCATCTGGCTGGCCTTCGGGGTGGCAATTGGTCTGTACTTCGGCACCTACGTGGTGAATTTTCTGGAGCAGCCGATTCAAAGTGCCTTGGTCCGCTATTACCAAAGCAAGTCGATCGCACAGCTGCAAGAGAATCTCGGCATCAAGCTCAACGATGAGCAAAAAACTGCCGTTGCCGATCACCTGAGAGAAAATGATTGGGTAGCCGTCGATATTTGGATCGAGCCGGCCGAACTAGAGCGGTTATCGGAAGCAAAGAGTCCTCCGCCAACCGACGAAGATAGTGCCCCTGAGCAGGACGCTCCGGAAGATGTTGCCCCGGAAGATATCGCTCCGGAATTTGCCGACGAACCTAAGCTGGAAGTCGATCCTGATCAACTGCCGACCGACGAGTCGCTCTCGGACGAAGACATTCTAATCGCGCTGCGAGATGCCAAGGTACTTCCCACCGAAGACCCGGTGCGCATGCGAACCTGGCAGCAGATCAAGCCATCGACCGAATCCTTGCGTGCTGAAGAAGCATTTATGGTGTGGCTCAAAGCGGGCATCGTGTTTGGCTTTATCATTGCCAGCCCAGGTATTTTCTGGCACTTGTGGGAATTTGTGGGGGCCGGCTTGTATCCGCATGAACGGAAGTACGTGTGGATCTTCATGCCGTTCAGCTTGGGACTCTTCTTCGGCGGTGCAGCGATCGCTTATTTTCTGGCCTTCGAGCCTGTCCTCGACTTCTTGTTCCAGTTTAACCTGATGACCGGTATCGACCCTCGTCCGCGAATTAGTGAATGGCTGGGCTTTGTGATCATGCTGCCACTGGGCTTTGGAATCAGTTTCCAGTTGCCGCTGGTGATGTTGCTGCTCAACCGCGTTGGGCTCTTCAGCATTCAGGCTTATACCGGCAACTGGCGAATCGCCGTGATGGTGATCTTCGTTTTGTCGATGATCGTTACCCCTTCCGACCCGATCAGTATGTTGCTGCTGGCATTGCCGCTGACGCTGCTTTATGGTTTGGGGATTGGATTGTGTAAGTGGATGCCTGGTATTCGCAAGCCATTCCCGGCCGCCAAGGGCTAGACGGTCTCGCGCGGTGACAGTACTCGCAAGGATTCGCTCATGGGATACCTCGTCCTCGAAAACGGAACCGTTCACGATCCGGCCAACGGTGTCGACGGCGAGGTGCGTACGCTGTGGCTCAAGGACGGCAAGATTGTCAGTCCTCCGGCAGAAGACCACCCACAGATCGATCGGCGGATCGATTGTCGCGGTTACGTCGTCATGCCGGGCGGGGTCGACATGCATTGCCACATTGCCGGCCCGAAGGTGAACATCGGTCGGCAGATGACGCCTGAGTACCGCCGCGATGCAGGCATCGCCCGCAGCGAAGGCCGCCGCAGTGCCAGTGGTGGCTTGCTTCCCAGTTGCGTCGGCACCGGTTACATGTTTGCCGGGCTCGGTTACACGACGGCCATGGACGCGGCGATCCCCGGTTTGCATGCCCGACATGCGCACGAAGATCTGCTCGACACGCCGCTGCTGGACAAAGGGTTTTATCTTCTCTTCGGCAATAACCAGTTCGTGATGGACCGGATTCGCGAAGAACGGAACGATTGCCTGGATGCGTATTTGGCTTGGGCTCTTGCTTCGACACACGGCTACGCGGTGAAGGTCGTGAACCCCGGTGGCGTCGAAAACTGGAAGCAGGTCAGCCGCAAGACGGTGCAGCAATTGGACGAGCCAGTGCCGGGCTTTGGCGTTTCGCCGCGCGCGATCGTGCGGAATTTGGCCGCGGCGGTCGATCGTTTGAAGCTGCCGCATGCCGTGCATATACACTGCAATAACCTGGGCGTGCCAGGCAATAGCGAGACCACACTGCGCACGATGCAGGCCCTCGACGGACACCGCGGTCACTTTGCCCATACACAGTTTCATAGCTACGCCGGCGACGAGAACGACCCGGCCAGCTTCCGCTCCGACGCGCCCCGTCTGGCCGAATATGTGAACGCCAACCCGAATATTTCGATCGATGTGGGCCATGTGAACCCCGGCAAAACGCTCGGCATCACCGGCGACGCACCGTTTGGTTACTTTCTGTCGAAGCTGACCGGCAATCGCTGGTACGCCGCCGATAGCGAACTGGAAGCCAGCTGCGGCGTGATCCCGATGGAGTTCCAACCTAAGAAGGCGCTCGTGCACGCTGTGCAGTGGGCGGCTGCGCTCGAGTGGTACTTGTTGGTCGACGATCCCTGGCGCATCGCGATGAGTAGCGATCATCCCAACGGTGGGGCCGTGTACCGCTACCCGGAAGTGATTCATCTGTTGATGGATGCGGCCTTCCGCCGTGAAGCGATTGGCAAGATGCACAAGCTTCTAGGCGAACGCACGACGCTGGCCGAGCTCGATCGCGAGTACTCGCTCAACGACATCGCGATCATCACCCGGGCCGCCCCAGCCAGGCTGTTGGGGTTGAAGCACAAGGGACACCTCGGCCAGGGAGCCGACGCCGATGTAACCATCTATACGCCAAGTACCAACCGAACCGAGATGTTTCAGCGACCACGCTATGTGGTGCAAGCTGGCCGTGTGATTGTCGAAGACGGCGAAATTGGCGGCGAAGTCTTCGGCAAGCTATTCACCGTTTCACCCGGCATGGATGACGGACAGTTGCCGGTCATCCAGAAGTGGTTTGATGATGAACACACGATCCGCTTCCGCAACTTTGCGATCGAGAAAGAACATCTAGGCGCGGTCGAGACGGTGGCGAGCTCTTAAAGCGTAGGTCCCCTCTCCCCTCTCCCCTCTCCCCTCTCCGGGGCGAGGGGACAAGAAAAGGAAAAAGGGCACGATGTTTCGTACCCTTTCTTTTGGTTTGCGATTGGAAAGCGGTCTAACCGCCGGTCGCTTCCAGCAGCTTCTCTTGCCCCAAGCGATCGCAGAAGTCGCCCAGGCTTTCGCCTTCGGTGCGTTGTTCTTTGAACACGGTGAAGACCTTTACCAGTTCCGGAACGACTTCATTGGCGAGAACCATGTCTTTGTAGATGTAGCTCAAGCGGTTGCCCAGCAAACGGCCGCCGAGGAACATGGTGTACTTTTCCTTGGCACGTCCGACCAGGCCGATGTCGCTGTTATAGGGGCGAGCACAGCCGTTGGGGCAACCGGTCATTCGCAGGGTGAACTTCTCGTCCTGCAGACCAAGCTTGGCGACTTCCTTTTCCAGGTCATCGACCATGCCAGGCAAAGCCCGTTCGCTCTCGGTGATCGAAAGACCACACGTCGGCCAAGCCACACAGGCCATCGACCAACGTAGCGTGTTGCTGATTTCTTCGGTCAGCACGACGTTGTATTTCTTTAAGATCTCTTCCAGCTTCGACTTATCGGCTTCGGCGATTTCGCTGAAGATGATGTCCTGATGGCCGGTGAAGTGGATGCCTGGGTTGAGGCTCAGGCAGACTTCGCGAATGGCCGTCTTCAGCTGGCAATCGTCGGTGTCGGCGATGCGGCCGTTCTCGACGTTGAGGCCGTAAAACCACTTGCCGTCTCCCTGTTGCGACCAGCCTTTGTGGTCGTCGAAGTCGGTGACGTCCGCTTCGTGCGGCCCTGGCAGCTCGCGGCCGAAGTACTCGTCGACCTTCTTCTTGAACTCGGGCAAGCCCATGTTACGGACGGTGTACTTGAGACGGGCCACCTTGCGGTCTTCGCGGTTGCCAAAGTCACGCTGAACTTTGACGATCGCTTCGCAAGCCCCAATCAAGTCTTCCGGGGAAACATAAGCGAGTTTCAAACCCAAAGCCGGGTAGGTCTTGTCGGCACTGGGCGTACGTCCCATGCCGCCACCGACCAGGATGTTGTAACCGACGATCTTGCCCTCTTCGTGAACGGCAATGATGCCCAGGTCTTGGGTATAGACGTCGATGCAGTTGTCTTCCGGCAGGCAGATGCCGATCTTAAACTTACGCGGCAGGTAGTGCTTGCCGTAGATCGGTTCCACAACTTCCTGGCCGTTTTCGTCGACGCGGGTCTTCTCGCCTGTCTCGGGATCTTGCAGGAAGATCTCGCGGTAGGCACCGGTGCGTGGGGCGAAGTGATCGGCGATCTGGAACGACAACTTTTGAATGTGGTCGTGCAGCTCGTTGTTTTTAAACGGAGCCGGGCAGCACATGACGTTTCGGTTGACGTCGCCGCAAGCGCCCAGCGAGGTCAGGCCGACCCCCTTCATGCGCTGCATCAGCTGACGCACGTCATCTTTCTGAATGCCGTGGAACTGCGTGCCTTGGCGGCTGGTGATACGGAGCGTGCCGTTGCCGATTTCATCGCACAGGTCCAGCTCTTCCAGCATTTGCTGGCTGTTCAGCAGACCTGCCGGCAAGCGGGTCCGGACCATCATGATGTAGTCTTTGCCGCCACCCTTGGCTCGATTCGCGGATCGAGCGTCGCGGTCGTCCTGCTGATACATACCGAAATGTTTGATCAGCTGGATGCTTTCCTTGCTGAAATGGTCCGTTCCATCGGACATTTCTTCAGCGACGGTGCCGCGGAGGTAGTTGCTTTCGTCTTTGATGCCCTCAACCGGGCTCAGCTTGTTTTCAGTGGAAGCCATGGAGCTAAGTTATTTGGGTAAGTAGGCGGCAGGCAGCTTGGCCTGCGAAATACGGTTATCGGCACGCTTAGAGCCCCCAGACACTGGCAATCCGGCCAAAATTGGGGACAACGCGCCTAATATACACATTCCTGCAATTCTTCGTAATGCGTCAATTTGTCGCAAACCAGCCAATCGGCCTTGCCTAGATTAGCATTTGTCGTTTGGTTCCCGCTTCCTTTCTCGGGCATAGCGGTGGTGAATTGAGGGGCGGTTCGACTCTTCGTGGCAGGGATTCCCCCCCGCATGAGCGGCTTGGACAACCAGATTCGTTGGTAGGTGGTAGTTTGCGTGTGGGTGTCGGCTTGTAAAATGAACCCGGTTCCCCTCCATGCCCGCTTTCTGACTAACGAGGTTCCTGTGACTGCGACTATTTTGGACGGAAAAACGGTCTCCGCCGCTTTGCAAGACGATATCGCCAAACGGGTCGACGCGTTCACAGCAAAATCGGGCGTAACTCCTTGTCTGGCCGCTGTTTTGGTTGGCGAGGACCCTGCCAGCCAGGTTTACGTACGCAACAAGGAGCGGGCTTGTCAAAAGGTGGGCATGACCAGTCAGCTGTTTCGCAGGCCTGACGACATCTCGCAGGCCGACCTTCTGCAACTCGTTGAGCAGCTTAACCACGATGACAACGTGAGCGGCATTCTGGTTCAGCTACCCCTTCCGAAGCATTTGGATGCCTCGCAGGTGTTGGATGCGATAGACCCGCGTAAGGATGTCGATTGCTTTCATCCCAGCAATGTCGGACTGCTCTCGCAGGGGCGACCGAACTTTTTACCCTGCACACCGCATGGTGTCGTGCAGATTTTGAAGCATTTCAATCTGCCGACCGCCGGGAAGAACGTTGTTATTCTTGGCCGCAGCGACATCGTCGGCAAGCCATTGGCGTTGATGCTCATGCAGCGAACGAGCGAGACATGCGGAGCGGACTACGCCAATGCCACCGTTACGGTGGCCCATAGTCGTACGCCTAATCTTAAGGAATTGACCCAGCAGGCCGACATTTTGGTGGCCGCGATCGGTGTCGCCAAGTTTGTGACCGCCGACATGGTCAAACCAGGGGCCGTGGTGGTTGACGTAGGGATCAATCGCACCGATGACGGTTTGTGCGGCGACGTCGACTACGACGCGTTGCTGGAAGTCGCCGGAGCTGTCACACCGGTGCCTGGTGGCGTGGGACGGCTGACGGTCACGATGCTGCTGGAGAATACGTTGAAGGCTGCCATGATTCAGACCAGCGAAAGCTAGTCATCGGTTCGTACTGAACCAACGGTTGGCCCAGGGATTTATCTCTGGGTGGCCACCGGCCACAAGTGGCTCGTGAGTTGGGTTTGAACCCGATAGAGACTTAGCTATTTGTTCACGTTCTTGCATTAGCCGCTTGTCGGCGTTGCCGACCCAGAGATAAATCTCTGGGCCAACCCCTAATTCTCTTCGGCCAGACGATCCGCTACGACCGCTGGCGCAGCGATTCGTACAGCAAGACCGCGGCGGTGGTCGAGACGTTCAGGCTGTCGGCGATTCCCTGCATGGGCAGGTGAATGTTGACGATGCCGGGGCGATGCCATTGGTCACTTAAACCATGGGCTTCGCTGCCGAGAACGAGGGCCGTGGCCTGCTTCATGTCGACGGTTGAATAGGGTACCGACCCATCGACCCGGGCCGCATAGATTTGGAACTGGTCGTTCTTCAGGAACGCGATTGTCTCTTCCGAGGTCGCATCGACGACGGTGGCGGAAAAGATCGTACCCAAACTGGCGCGAATGACGTTGGGGTTGAATAGATCGGTGCGACCATCGGCCGAGATCAGGATATCGGCCCCTACGGCGTCCATCGTTCGTAAGATGGCTCCGACGTTGCCCGGCTTCTCGACCTGTTCGATGACGACCACCAGCGGGCATTCCGGAAGCACCACATCCCCGAGCTTCTTTTCAGGAATTTTCGCGATGGCGACCGCCCCTTCGACACGTTGGCCAAACGCCAGTTTCTCCATGACATCGCGGGTCACGTGCAGAATCTGCACATCACCATGATCGGCGAGAACCTGTTCGAATTCAGCAGGCTCAGGACCAGAAAAGGCTTCCGGAAGCACAAACATGGTTTCGATCGGAAAGCCAGCTTGCAGGGCCCGACGGATCTCGCGGAGGCCATCGATAATCGTTCGCCCCTGCTGCGCACGCCCCCGCCGGTCGCGAAGCTTCCCGGCCGACTTGATTTGCGTGTTTTGAAGCGAGCGGATGATTTCCATAAAGAGTTCTCGTTAGGGAAGTCACTTCCTTGAAAGGCGAGAAAGAAATTCTAATTTACGCGTGCGAAACTCGCGTAGTACCCGCTGGGTAAATGGCGTCCGCTGCGATCTTGGATGGTCAACGCACCGGCTTTGATTTGGCGGGAAGAAACGCTGGGGAATGCTTCTCCCATCATGTGCCGGAGCGTATCGTCTTCATAGCCCGGCGAGTGGCAGGTGAGCAATAACAGCTTGGGATTTTCGCTGAGTAGCTTGTTCAGGCTTCCCATTAAAAGGGGCAGATGCTTATCGATTCGCCAGACTTCCCCCTTCGAGCCATGGCCGTAGCTGGGCGGGTCGAGGATCACGCCGTCGTAGGTGTTGCCGCGTTTGATTTCGCGCTTGACGAACTTGCGGGCATCTTCCGCGATCCAACGAATTGGGGCCTCGGTCATGTCGGAAAGCTCGGCGTTGCTGCGTGCCCATTTCACGACGTTGGCGGCCGCATCAACGTGGGTGACTTCGGCCCCGCCTAGGGCACAGGCCAGCGAAGATCCGCCGGTGTAGGCGAACAAGTTGAGGACTTTTAGCGGACGGGGGCTATCGCGGCACGTTTGGATTAGCCAGTTCCAGTTGGCGAACTGCTCGGGGAAGAGTCCCAAGTGGCCAAACTTGGTTGTTTTCAAACGAAATTTCAAAGGGCCAGCGGCGACCTGCCAGGCCGTCGGCAATTGATCGGCATCGATCCAGTCTCCCTGGGTTTCGTTTCGACGCACGTATTTGGCAATCGCCTGGGACCAGAGCTTGGGCTTGGTGGCCTTAAATCCTTCCGCGGACGGAGAATACCGATCGAGAACCACCGATCCGAATTGTTCTAACTTTCGCCCAGAGCCAAAGTCGAGCAAGTTATATTGAAATGAGGCCAGATCGGCAGCGGTCATGTTGGTCAGCGGCGAGTATGCAAGGGGCGGGAAATTGGTTTTGCCCTGGAATAATTGGCCATATCTTCCCACAATAGCAGAACACGCCTCGCCTGTCGTCGTCCCCTCAACCGAGATCGCTCGTGACACGTTGTCGAACTTTAAGTCTGTTAGGTTGCCTGATTTGGGGCGGCATCATGCTATCGCCGATCGCCTCGGCGGCCGAGCCACCCGAGGGTGCCCCAGCAGAGCAGCCGCCGACCTCGGCCCAGATTACTTCGTGGATCGATCAACTCGACAGCGACAAGTTCCTCTTGCGCGAAAATGCCACGCAGAAACTGATTAGTGCCCAGCAGTCGGCGATTGGGCCTCTGGCCGATGCCGTTCGCACCGGTAGTTTAGAGAAGGCCTTTCGCTGCATTCATGTGCTGCGCGCGTTCGCGATTGGGGACGATATCGAGA
Source organism: Bremerella alba (assembly GCF_013618625.1). Taxonomy (NCBI): domain Bacteria; kingdom Pseudomonadati; phylum Planctomycetota; class Planctomycetia; order Pirellulales; family Pirellulaceae; genus Bremerella; species Bremerella alba. The sequence continues at coordinate 274,712 of NZ_JABRWO010000008.1, forward strand.
CCGAGATCGAAGCCAGCGCCAAGCTTGCGTTGATTGCGGCCACCGAGAACGACCGGGTGGGTGCGTACGCCGGAGATGTACTGAAGAAAATTGAACCGATTCAACGCGAGCGGGCTATTCGTATTCTTAGTGGTTTAGGTGTGAAGTTCACAAGCTACGCCCCCGTGCAAGGGTTTCAGGGGCTAGACGAAGGGCCAGCGATTTGGATCACTAATGACTACACCGGCTCGGCCCAGCATCTGCATTACTTGCAGCACCTGGGGTTTATCGAAGATGTTCAGATCGAGAACGACAAGATCACGGCGGACTGGTTTGCCGAAATCGCTAAAATGCCGAACGTCGATCATATGACAATCAAAGATGGACCGGTCGATATCGAAATGCTGCGAGAACTGGAGCCCATTCTAGACAAGATTCAATTTGTGCGGCTTTACTATCTAAATTTGAAAACGTCCCCTGCTCCGCTACTTACCAAGATGACATCTCTGCGTCAGGCAGAACTGTTCGGAATGGTGGTCGATGGCAAAGAGGTTTTCCAGGACCCGCAAGAACAGCAGCGGGTTCGCTCGGCGTTGCCAGGCGTGTTGCCGGATAGCTTGAAGTTCCGCAGCGGTGGCTTCCTGGGCGTGCGTGGTTCCGCGGATGGTAACCGGCCCCCCTGTGTCGTTCAAAGCGTCGACCAAGACACCGGTGCCTACAAGGCCGGCTTGCGTGGCGGTGATACGGTAACCGAAGTCAACGGAACAAAGGTCGAAGGGTTCACCCACTTGATTGCGTTGCTGCAAGACAAGAAAGCAGGCGACAAGGTCAAAATGATTGCCGTTCGTGGGTCGGAGACCAAAGAATTGGACGTGATCCTCGGAAAGTGGCAACTTCGCGAAGGCTATCAATAGGCGGCCCCGTCGCGAATCTCTATTGCCATCGCAGGTCGATAGTCCCTACGATACGCTCCGCATCCGTGCCGATGGAACTGGCACGCGACAAAAGGAGTTGTCGAATCCATGCTATCACCTGCCCCCCGCATTCTAATCACTCGCCTCAGTGCTCTGGGAGATACGGTCCTTACGCTGCCGGTGCTGTGTGCGCTGCGCAAGGCGTTTCCCGCGTCTCAAATTGGCTGGGTGGCCGAGCCGGCCGCATCAAAGGTCTTGGCCGATCGGACCGATCTCAACTTTTTGTTTACGGTCGAAAAAGGTTGGCTGACCAATCCGACCGAAATCAACCGACTTCGCCGAGCCCTCTCGCGACATAAGTTCGAGATCGTGCTCGACGTGCAAGGCCTGACCAAGAGCGCCGTCGCAGGTTGGCTTTCCGGTCGAAAACATCAAATCACTTTCACACGCGGACAATCGCGCGAACTGGCCCCCAACTTGGCCGGAGTGCGTGTTGCTCCGTCTTCGAAATACATTGCGCAGCGATACCTGGAATTGCTCGAGCCGCTGGGTATTGAGAATCCCACGCTTGAGTTTCAGATGCCGTACGACCACGTCGCCCACCAGACGATGGCCAGCCGCTCGTCGGTCATCGCCGGCGGTCGCTATGCGGTGCTGAACGTCGGTGCCGGGTGGTTCTCGAAAACATGGGTTCCGGCCCGCTTTGGCGAGGTCGCGGCCGACCTGTTTATGCGTTACGAGATGCCAAGTTTGCTTCTGTGGGGAAGCGAGACCGAGTACCAGTACGCCGAGCAAGCGGCGGAAGCGGCTCGTTCGATCGCCCCGCACTGCGTTAATATATTGCCCAAAATGTCGATCGCGGAGATGAAAGAAACCATCCGCCATGCTTCGCTGCTCATTAGCGGTGATACGGGGCCGTTGCACTTCGGTGTGGCCCTCGATACGCCGACCATTTCCTTGTTCGGCGTGACCAAAGCAGAGTATTATAGTCCGTGTCGCGGCATCCACCGGACCATCCAAAATGTGCACCAGCCACTTTCCAGCCGCCAACGACGCCGGGCCGGAAACGACGCCATGCAGGCAATTCCGACGGTGGACGTCTTGAGTCAGGTAGACATCCTGCTCAATATGCGGCATCCTAAAGCTGCATAACCTGGACTTTTTCTGTGTCTTCACCGAGCTTCACTTTGCCGTCCGATCAGCCAGAACAACGAATCCCGCTTTGGAGTACGCTCATTGCCGGAATGATTGGCGTGGTCGCGATTGTCGTGATGCTGGCCCTCAACGGTGGTAGCGACCCGGCACCTCCGGCCGCCAATGTGAACGGCCCAGAGGACCTTTCGCGATATCTTCCCTTCGACGGCGAGAAGGCCTACCAGCATCTGAAAGATATGTGCGACCTGGGGCCACGCGTTAGCGGCACCCCGGCAATGCAAAAACAGCAGCAAATGATCGAGGATCATCTGACCCAGCACGGGGCCACGGTGGTTCGGCAGGCGTGGGAGGTTCGTCACCCGGAAACAGGTCAGCCGGTCACGCTGACCAACCTGTTTGGCCGCTTTCATCCTGAACGCACCGAGCGAATCTTGCTTTGCTGCCATTACGATACCCGACCTTACGCCGACGAAGACCCCGACAATCCGAAGGCACCATTTCTGGGTGCTAACGACGGAGCAAGTGGCGCCGCGGCGCTGATGGAACTGACGCGGCACTTGGGCGAGCTCGATACCAAGTATGGCATTGATGTCGTGTTTTTGGACGCGGAAGAGTTTATCTTCGACAAAGAGCGCGATCCCTTCTTTCTCGGTTCGACCTATCTGGCCCAAAGATACCGCAGTGCCGACATCAATTTCCGCTATAAGTGGGGCATCTTGCTCGATATGGTGGGAGACAAAGATCTGCAGATTTACCAAGAGCGCAACAGTCTGTCCTGGCAAGACACGCGGCCATTGGTAATCGATATCTGGCGTGTGGCGAACCGGCTGAATATTCCGGAATTCGTTCGCCGGCCACGACATACGATCAATGACGACCATGTCCCCTTGCACGATATTGGCGGGATTCCGATCATCGATATTATCGATTTCGACTTCCCAAGTCCGGGATATGGGCCAAAATATTGGCACACGCAGCAGGACGTGCCTGAGAACTGCTCGGCAGCATCGTTGGCCAAAGTTGGTAAAGTGGTGTTAACCTGGCTGCAGGAACTCGAATAACTACGCCGTACACGAACAGGGCGGACTATCGCTAATGCTCTTCGCCACATCACTGATTGCTTTCGTGTTGATCGTCATTGCCTGGATGATGCATGTTCAACATCAGCACACGATCAAGATGGTCGAAAAGCATAACGATTGGGACAACCGCAAACGCGAGTTTCTGCTATCGCAGGTGCGCCGGCGAACCAAGGTCACCCACACGATCGTGCTGATTGCCGCGGCCTTTTTGGTCAGCAATATCGTTCCGGTAAATATCTTCTACGTCCTTTACTGGGCCTGCGTTTCCCTGCTTCTGCTGCGGATTGTGTTGCTGGCTGGTCTCGATGGCTTTGCGACCAAGAACTATATTCTCTCGCTACGCGATGAACGCATCGCCAGTCGTCGGGCCTTAGAAGAAGAAGTACGCCGGATGCGCGAAGAGAAAGCCCAGGCGGGCACGCACAGCGAAGAATAAGCCGAGAGTGCGCTTTAGGCTGTGGTAAATATTTACGTGACACGTGAATATATCAATGGGACAATGAGCGTCTCAGACATGCAGATTTCTTGTCCCTGCCTGGAGTTCCCCGCTCATGCTATCTCGCCTGCTCTTGCTCTCCCCTGCCCTCTTGCTTTGTGTTGGTTCGCTTTCAGCTGAGGATGCCAATCAGCCGAACTTCAGCAAGACACGTCTCACCCAAGAGTACTTCGCCGAAGGGGCCTGTGTGGGCGATTTCAACAAGGATGACCAGACCGATATCGTCTGCGGACCGCATTGGTTTGCCGGCCCCGACTTTCAAACCAAGCACACGTTTTACGACGGTAAGGTGTTTCCCAACGATCGCGGGTACTCGGATAACTTCTTCTCGTTTGTCGATGATTTCAACGGCGATGGCTTCGACGATGTGCTTGTGGTTGGCTTGCCAGGCACGCCTGCCCATTGGTACGAAAACAGCCAGTCCGACAAGCCTTGGAAGAAACACTTCGCTTTTCCAGCCGTCGATAACGAAGCTCCGGCTTTCTTGGATATCTCCGGAGATGGCAAGCCGGAACTTGTTTGTCACTTTGAAGGGCAACTCGGATATGCCTATCCCAATGAAAAGGATCCGACGCAGCGTTGGGTGTGGACGCCCATTTCCGAAAAGCAAGGTTGGGGCCGCTATCAGCATGGGCTCGGTGTAGGCGACATCAACGGAGACGGCCGACAAGACTTTCTGATGCCTGAGGGGTGGTGGGAACAGCCCGAAAATTGGGACGGTTCCACTCCCTGGAAGAAACACGCCTATCGATTCGCCCCCGGCGGAGCAGGCATCCATGCGTATGATTTGGATGGCGACGACGATAACGACGTGGTCACCAGCCTGCACGGCCATCGTTACGGTCTGGTTTGGCACGAGCAGACGAAAGGGGAAAACGGCGAGATAAAGTTTACCCAACACGAGATCATGGGTACGCCTGAGAAGTCGGTCAGCGAGTTGGTCTTCAGTCAACTTCACGCCGTGGAAATGGCCGACATGAACGGCGACGGCTTGAACGACATCGTCACCGGCAAATGCTACTGGGCCCACAATGGAAAAGACCCCGGTGCGAAAGATCCTGCGGTGCTGGTCGTTTTCCTGACCAGTCGTACCGACGACGGCGTAGTGAGCTTCCAACCGATCGTCGTCGACGACAACAGCGGCACCGGCCGGCAAATTACGCTGGAAGATGTGAACAGCGACGGTCGAGTTGACATCGTGGCGGGGAACAAGAAGGGGACTTTATTGTTCCTGGCGAAGTAGCACTTTCTATTCGTGCGACTTTTTTCCGTTCCAAAGCAAGAGGATGCTGCCGTAGGTCCCCGTAATCAATCGTCCGTCGGACGTAGCAGCGATATCGGGTGAAAAACGTCCATCTGCCAGCGTGAACGCTGGCCCTTGCAAGTTGAGGATTTCGGTCGCGGTGGGCACGTCCCAAACGCGAACGGTCGTATCGAGACCTGCGGAAAACAAACGGCGTCCTTCCGGGCCGAAAGCGATGGAGTAGATATTCTGGGCATGCCCCGTGAGCGTGGCGATCTCTTCAAGCGTGTCTAGATTCAATATCTTGATCGTTCCGTTGCTGTTGGAAACCGCGACGAGTCCATTGGAAGAGATTTGCAAGTCGGTGTTAGCTTTCCCGGGACGATCCACGTATCGGCGAAGTTTCTTGCCGGTCTCGAGGTCCCACAGTTCCACTATATTCCAACCGGCAGTGACTACCTTCGTTCCGTCCGCAGTAAAGCGGAATGGTGCGGTCCAGTTCCCGAACGCCTGAATCTTCTTAACGATGCTTCCATCTTCCACGCTTCGGATGGCTAAAAACCCGTCATAGCATCCGCGTGACGCGACCCACTTGCCGTTAGGGTGAAAGGCAACCTGGAAGACGCGTTGTTGGTGGTCGTCGACTGCCCAGATTTCTTCTCCGGATTGAGAATCAATGAGCCGAATGGTTTTGTCGTTAAATGCGGTAGCAACGATTTGTTTCCCGTCATTCGAGTAGTCGAGCGTGGCGACAATTCCCTTGAACACAGGGAAACTCGCAACGTGCTTCCCCGTCTGCAGTTCGACTATTTCGATCTTTCCTTGGTCGGTTCCTACGGCTACTTGAGTCTCGTCGGGGCTGATCGCAACCGAGCCAGCGATGCCATCGAGGTTCATCAATCGCGTGAAGTCCTGACGTAGAGACGTATCCCAAAAACGGATGGTACCGTCGGCGCTGGCGGACACAAGCGACTCGCCATCTTTAGAATAGCGTAGCCGCCGAACTCCATCGGCATGTCCTGTCAAAATTTGGGGAGGACGTCGCTTTTTCAGATTCCAAATTCGGATCGTACGATCATCGCTTGCGGACGCAATTCGTTCGCCGTCGGGGCTGAAGCTTACGTCAACAATTCCCCCGCGATGGCCATGCAGTACGTTTAAGAGTGCTTTCTTTTTGATATCCCAGACTTGAATGTCGCGTACGTCGCCAGAGGTCACCAGAAGCGTTCCATCGGGGCTAAATGCGATTCGCTTGGGGGTCCCGCCGTTGGTCTCGATCCGGTAAATTGTTTTGCCACTTTCGACGCTACACACGCAACAAACCGAGCCACCATAGGCAACGGCAAAATGTTCGCCGGTGGGACTGACCGCGAGGGACTTAATCACCGCTTTTTGATTTGGACGAGTTTGCAGGATCGATTTTCGGGTTTTGAGATCCCAGAGATCAACCCGATCGAAGGTGGCAGTGAACAGACGGTTCTCTTGAACAGCAAAAGCCGTTGTGCCTCGGCCTGTATTGGTTTCGCTCGGTAGGTCGAAGAGTGGTTCCCCCGTTTTCGCGCTGCAGATCCTGAAGATGGATTGTTTGATCAATTTGATGGCGACATGACGCTCGTCGGGACTAAAAGCGGCCGCCTCGACCCCCAGGCCACCGCTGGGGTGCGACCAGTTTACGGAACCATCATGCAATGAAATGGAGCGAAGTATGCCGTCTTGCTCCAAGATAATATCGTCGAGGCTTGGCGAGATCGCACAACCGCGATGGTGGTCGTAACCTTTGAGCCAATCGATCGCCTGTTCGCTGAGATGCGTCTTGCGCAGTTTGTCGAGGTAATGCCATTCCCAATCGCGAAACTCCGGTTCCGAGTTGTCGAGCAAGCGGTCGACGTTTCCCGGTGATGCCTCTTGAAAGCTATGATGGGCCAGCGTCATCTGCGTGAGATAGTTTCGGTATTTTAATCGGTCTAGCGCCTCGACTACGTTCTGGCGTTCTTGCTCGGCCTTCTTTCGTTCCTCTTCGGCAGTTTGTCGTGCAACTTCGGCCGACTGCTGATGCGAGATCGCGAGGGACTCGTTATCGCGTGCCAATTGGGCGTGGTGTTTTGCCTCTTTTTCGTTGCGTTGGGCACGCTCGGCCTCGCTTACAGCTTTCTCTTGCGAGGCCAGGGAGTAGCTCAACGCTGTGCTTGAGACGGCGAACCCAATCAAAGAGACCAGCACGATCGCCGTGACCAGTCCACCGATCAATGGATTACGACGAACCCAACGCACGCCACGCTCGAAGGTCGATACTTTGCGAGCAGTGATCGGGCGATCTTCCAGCCAACGCTCTAGGTCGTCGGCCAATACCCCACAATCGGCGAAGCGGTGGTTGGGATCTTTCGACATCGCCTTCAGGCAAATCGTTTCCAGGTCGGCGGAAATGGCGGCCTGTCGTTGACGCGGGGGCACTGGCTCTTCGGAGATGACCTGGAGAAGCACTTGATGAACGGGACCACGAAACGGGGCGTCACCGGTCAATAATTCGTAGAACAATGCCCCCAGGCTGTATTGATCGGAACGTGGTCCCACTTCCGACGTTCGCTCGGGATTGGCCTGCTCGGGTGCCATGTAAGCAGGCGTCCCCATGACGGCACCATCTTTGGTCAACTTCTCTTGATTGTCTTCCAAGCGGGCCAGGCCAAAGTCCATTAAGAACGGCGTATTCGCCTCGTCGATCATCACATTGTGCGGCTTGATGTCGCGATGGATGATTCCTTGGCTGTGGGCATAGTGAACCGCACGGGCCAGCAGAACGACAATGCGTGCTGCCTGACGTGGTCGCAGAGGGCTGTCTGGCTCGACAAACTTTTCGAGCGATTTGCCTTCGACGAACCCTGAGGCGATGAAGTACGTGTCTTCTTCTTTCCCAGCGTCAAACACCGGGACGATATTGGGATGCGTCAGTCGAGCGGCCGCTTTCGCCTCGCGAAGGAATCGTGTTGCGGCTTCCGGAGTTTGAACTCTCTCAGCGTGAGGAATCTTGAGCGCGACGGCGCGATCCAGCATGCTGTCGAAGGCCCGGTATACGGTGCCAAAACCACCAGTGCCGAGCACCTCTTGCAGTTCAAAGCGTCCAATTTGCCCGGACGAAGTTCGTCGGTACTGGGCCACAACGCCATCGCCAGGAGTACTCAGCGTATTATCACCCAGCGTGAGGGTGGCCTTACGACGATTACGAGGCGTGTTCAACACCATAACCTCGACGGCACCGTTCTCCGTCAATTCCATCATGGTGCCGCAGTGACGACAGCGAGCACGCTTGCCAATGCCGTCCTTCGGCTGCTGAAAAGCCTTACGGCATTGGGAATTCGGACATCGAAACGTCGTGGCCGAACTCATCGCGATTGATTCTCCGGAAGAGGGATCGCTCGGCGGAAGATCTCTTACGCCTAATATCGTGAAGTATGACTGTTGCTAATTGAGTGATTCTTACCTTACCCCAAATAAGGGTAGCTTTTCAATAAGTTGGTTTTGCGAAGCACCGGGGAGGAACGTATCGGACTGGCAATGCCTAATTACATGCCATATTTTGCGTTTTTGAAGTAAAAAATCAGGCCATGGGGACCCTGCTGGGATCCTAGCTACATTGACAAGTAGAAATGCCAAGGGATAATTAATAGCAATAGAGTAGGGTTTCTGGGCTTATAGACTTCCCCAGTCCCGTGTCTCTAGTATCATTCTTTTTTTCTATTCTGTTCATGCAGGATTAATGGAACATGAAAACGTTGAACCGGACGGCATTCACACTCGTGGAGCTCTTGGTTGTCATTGCCATCATTGGGGTTCTCATCGCATTGCTATTGCCGGCTGTTCAGCAAGCCCGTGAAGCCGCACGACGAATGAGTTGCTCGAATAACTTCAAGCAACTTGGCTTGGCGATGCACAACTATCACGACACGCACAATGCATTTCCGGCGTTTAACTATATGCCTGGCGTGGATCCTGGATATCCCTACCCCGGTTACAGTGCATTTACCCAGATTTTGCCGTACATCGAGCAGTCAGCTTTGAGCGATCAAGTCGCATCAACTTCTCAGCAGTTCTGGCTGCGTTGGTACGATGGGCCAATGGAAAGTCTCCGAGCTACCCCCTTGGCAGCGTTTAAGTGTCCGTCAGATGGCGACTTTCCTGCCGCTGCCACCAATCGAGACAATGGTCCAGGTTGCAACTACGCAGTGAGCATTGGATCGAGCACGAAATATTCCACTCCAACTCAGCAAAATGGCATGTTTCGAGGGCCGGCACCTAACGGATCCACCACAGGAGTCGAAACCGCGATGAGGGATATCACTGATGGTCTGAGTAACACGTTGATGGCTTCCGAGCAATTGGTGGGTGACCGTAACGATACAAGTTTGATGAATGGAAATTCGTCAGAACCTCGAAAAGGTGGAAGCGCAGCGTCTTTCACGACATATCCATCCCAGTCTGCCCTTGATACGTTTGGTCAAGCTTGTGAAGGGTTGACAACTCACAATAGCACCAATGGCCAACATTGGATTTGTGGGTTGCCAAGTCAGACCGGAATTAACACGCTTGCCCCCCCCAACTGGAAATACCCCAACTGTCAAAACAGCGGCAGCGGCTTCGCTTCCGATCGCGACGGCGTTTACGCACCGCGGAGCCGTCACCCTGGCGGCGTTCTGGTGACCGTGGGCGATGCGTCCGCACGGTTTATTTCGGAAACGATCGACCTCGAGACGTGGCAAAATTTTGGTGGTCGCGACGACGGCAAGGTCGTTCAGTTGCCGTAACTCTAACGATTGAGATATTTCCTCTTCTTGCCCCTGAGGTTTCCTTGTAGGGCGGCTGGCTTGTTCGTTCAGCCGCCTTTGGCATTTCGATCGTAAAGACATCCAGGAACTTATATATGCAGATAATCTTTCGTGTAATCATTTTGTCTGCACTTGGCGTCGGGTGCCTCGGTTGCGGACCGGGAAGCACGCCCGTTCCCCCGAACCCTACTCCGCCTGCCGAACTGATTAAGACGGACCTTAGCTATATCGTCGAGACCGGCCAAGTTGGGAGTGAAATGGACACGATCCGGGCCAACATCGAGAAGATCAACGAAGAAGACCCCACCAAGGGTGTCGAGTTGCAAGAAGATTTCAATCAACTTGAGAAAGCTCGCGGCAACCAAGCCCGTTCGATAGCAAAAAAGATGATGGAAAAACTGTAAATCATTGGTCAGAAAAGATTTATTGCAACTGCCAGTCAACGCAGTGTATTGGTGACCGCCAGGCCGTTGTTCTTTCGGCGGTCGCCGGCACCGTCGGTCGCCATGACATGGCCGTCGTCTTGAGCGATGGCTGACCTCTGCGGCGTTGTCTTGCCGCGAAGCGTTGATGTTGGATTGATCGTTCCACATCCGTCGCTAATCACCCGTCGACGCCATACGCTGCCTCTTCACCGGCGCTAATACCATGAAAAGTTCTTCGATGGCATTTGTCACATTCAGTCAACGCCGATCGTCTGATTAGCTGTAGCAGGCAGTCGTTGCCTGGTTGGATACCAATCGGACATCTGAGGAGACGATCATGGATACTCAAGAGGCGAAAGAGAGCCTGGAGCAGTTTGGCCAGCACTTTGACTACGATAACGGTTACCTCATTCAGTTACTCGAGGACTCGCCGGAAGCGTTTGAAACCTTCGCGGCCGCTCAGGCAATGCCCAACTTTCATAAGGTGTTGCCGCTGGAAGCGTTTTACGTGGCGAAAGTTGCCGTGATGAAAACGGAAGACTGTGGCCCGTGCATGAACTTGAGCCTTAAAATGGGGGCCGAGCAAGGCGTCGATCGCGAGTTGCTCAAGGCGATCGTCCAGGCTCCGCAGTCGCTACCACAACCTCTCCGCGATGTTCACGACCATGCGATGGCCGTGATACAGAACGAGAACGACGACGCCGACCGCATGGAACGCATTCGCAATCATTACGGTATTGAAGCTTTTGCCGAGTTGGCTGTGGTCATTGTCGGTTGTCGCATCTATCCGACTTTGAAACGAGCGATGGGGATGGCCAATCACTGCGAACTGACGAAACTTGATTTTTAAAGTTTCGTCGCCTGGTTTTATTGGACCAATCCCTTTTCGATCTTAAGGAATCGACGTCATGGTAACCGGCGATCAGTTCGAGCTTCTGCGGCAGAATCTGATTGGTTTCTGCTATCGGATGCTGGGAAGTCTTCCCGATGCGGAAGACATTGCTCAAGAGGCTTATCTGCGCTGGGAACAGGCCGGGCGGCCTCAGTTGGACTCGCCGCGAAGTTGGTACCTGCGTGTTTGTGCGCGGCTATGTTTAGACCGTATCAAGTCGGTGCGCTATCAGCGCGAGAAATACGTCGGCCCTTGGCTGCCAGAGCCCATGTTGGCCGATCATGCCGATCGCACAGAGTTGGACGAAACGATTTCAATCGCTCTTATGCTGACGATCGAACGCTTGAAACCCGCCGAACGAGCCGCGTTTATTCTGCATGATTTATTTGGCTACGAGTTTCAAGAGGTCGCCGAGATTCTCGGGCTGGAAGCAGACAATTGCCGCCAACTCGCGAAAAGAGCCCGGGGGCATCTGCGTGGCGAAAAGCAACGCAGCGTGACCGACGCTGCCGGAATCAAGCGAATCTCCGACGCGTTTTTTCAGGCCGTCAACGCCGGGGACTTAGATCGTCTGCGTGATGTCTTGTCGGAAGATGTCGTGATGCATACCGACGGTGGAGGCAAAGTCAGCGCCGCGCGAGACTTGATCGTTGGCTTCGATGCCGTAACTACATTTATGGTCCGGGTTATCCGCTATGCCCAACGCGAGCAAACGATTCTCTATCGCCCGGCCTGGTTCAATGGTGCACCAGGCGCCGTCAGTTACCTGGGCGAAAAGATCATCGCCGCCTATCACTTTGAGGTGATCGACGACAAAATCGCGACGCTTTATGTCTATCGCAACCCCGACAAACTGGCGATCTTTGAGCAAGCCTCGGCAAGTTAATCGGACGTGACCTCGAAGGAAAACGAATTGTCCGCGGTCTCTGTCACTGTAGCCGATAACGTGGTCTCTTCGTTGTACTTTTTGGGAATGATGTTCACATACGAAGGTTCTGCATCGGCTCCGTACATCTGGGTGTTCCCTTCCTTCGCAATATAAGAACGGATTTCTATTTTTCGATCGCCAGGAAGGACTTCTCCCGAGAACTTTCCGTCCGCAACTTTTACCGTGTCGCGAATTCCATCGGCCACGGAAACAAAAATGATTTCGCCCGAAGGCATCGGCATGCCGTCGAGCGTGACTTCGCCTTGAACGGGATACGACTTAGGTATAGGAGCTTGGGAATTGCAGCCAAGTACAATGATTCCCAGTAGTAACATCATGGCCGTGATAAGTTGGGATGAATTGCGCATGTTGTTTCAAGGGATATAGGAAAAGGAGCCAGGGCAACCGTCTTCTTGCGTTGCCCCGAGGAAAAATCGGCCAGCGGACTACGGAAGTTCGATGACCTGTCCGTCATCTCGTGTCACGAGACGACCTTGTAAATCCATTGACATGGTCTCAGGCAGGAACCGGACAGAACCGTCGGCGATCAGTGTCATCACGCCGCCTGGGTGGGCCGAGACGAGCGGCATGTTGGTGCTGGCGTTGTCACAAATTCCGTCCGAACCGCAATTGCCTGGACCATCGGGCCAACCGGTGCCGGGGCGTTTCTTTTGGTTGATGGGATAACGAATTGTTACTTGATTGAAGGTCCGCAGATCACCTCCATTACCGACATTCGGTGGAGATTTGGCTGATCGCCAGCCAATCATCCAACCATGACGATAGCCATTGCGATAATCGTGCTTGGACCCATTGGCTGTAATTAAAGAGTCACTGATTTCGCCGATCACGGCTGTGTTGGAAGTTCCATCGGTGATCGCTTCGAACCCGAGTTCTCCACTGGGGATCATCACTCCGCCTCCGCTGGCAATTCCTCCCGAGCAACAACCGGTCGCCGAGGAAGGTGTGTTAATCCGGCTCTCGGTGTACCCGGGAATCAGGCCGTTGACGGCTCCAGAAATAGCGGCATAGCTTGGCGCCATGATCGGGCCGTTGGATTGCGGATTAGCCGCAAATTCCTCCAAAGGAGAAGAAGGGCAAAGGTAAGCATCCAAGGTTACATTTTTAGCGGCTGCCGTATTGGTTGCCACACTGCCACTCCACCCCGAGCCTCCGCTGAGATCCATTTGGTCGTAGAGCGAGTTCTGCTCGATAAAGGGCAGAAGAAATACCATCCAGGAACTCCCCCACCCAGATCCCGTGGCATGCGTTCCGAAGGGCTGTTGGTCCGCCGACCCGCCAGCCGGGACATACCCATAGGTATCATGGAAGTTGTGAATCCCCAGGCCCAATTGCTTCATGTTGTTGCTGCACTGCATCCGTCGAGCGGCTTCACGTGCTTGCTGAACCGCAGGCAGCAACAAGGCAATTAATACCCCTATGATTGCTATAACAACTAGGAGTTCCACCAGAGTGAATCCCAGATTGCCCCCTGGATTGCGATTGCGTTTACTCATGACTCGCCTCAATAGAATAGATATTAAAAGAAAAGGATGCCAATCAACGACTGCCATAGAATGGTTTTATCGCCCCGCAATAGCGGGGTCAATGAAGATTTCTATGGCGTTCATGGAAATCCGGGCGTATGCAGCCAGCAACTAGACGAGTGCATGCCACCCACATGGACCAGAATTGCTCCGCATAACTTCGCCCAATACGCATAGGCTTGGCAGTGCCTGTTGGATTAACGTTGGCCGGCAGTTGGAAAAGATCTCGTTCGGCATGCTTGTGCATGAAAAGAGGCCGCACTTCGGCGGCCTCTTTGGGTGAATAACGTTGTCTTTTTGACTGGCTTAGTCGTTGACGTAGGTTTCCAGGAAGCGAGCGAGTTTCTGGAAGTCGCAGCCTTGTTCGATGTGACGCACGACGGTGACCAGGTTTTCTTGATCGACCAGTTCCGTGAAGTCGACGTACTGCAGTTCAAACTGCCCCTTTGCCGAAACCATGACGCCGTTCAGCTTCTTTTCTACCAAGGCGCGGTACGCGCCGACGCCGAGTTGGCTGCCGAGGATCACGTCGTAGGCAAGCGGCTTGGTACAGCGAGCTTCGTAGCCCAACTGAATACCGGTGACTTTGCGGCTGCGGCCGGTCTTTTCTTCGTAGGCTTTGGCAACCCACTTGCTGAACGTACGACCGAGTTGGATGTCAGTGATGGCGATGTGGCCGTGGTCGTCGCGAGCGACACCTTCGAGGTAAGATTCCGGCAACATTTCGGCTAGGCCTTCGGCCATCACGATCACGCCAAATTCTTTTCCTTCTGCTTCACGAGCGAGCATGGTCTTCACGATGCGATCGACCACTTTTGGGACGTTCATCGTTTTCCGCTGCTTGCCGTTTTCGTCGGTGTATTCTTTGTCGACGAAATCTCCGGTGATGTCCTCGACACTGATTACCAGCGAAGCTTCGCCAGCGATCGCCGCGCCGTAAGCCAACCAACCTGCACTACGGCCCATTGCTTCACATAGGAAATAGGCCTTCGAGGCTTCACCGTCGTACAGCAGTGTACGGATTTCGGTGGAAAGGAAATCGACCGCGGTGAAAAAGCCGAACGTGAAGTCGATGCCGTTGTAGTCGTTGTCGATCGTCTTGGGCAGGTGGACGACCGGAAGCTTCTTGCTACCTTCGGGCAAGGTGTCTTGGAACATCTTGAACTTGTTGGCAGTCTTCAGCGTGTCGTCACCACCGATCGAAATCAAAGCATCCACGCCCAGCGAGCACAGTGCGTCGTAGGTGGTTTTGAAGGCCTTGCAGCGTTCGCTGTCTTTCAAGTGATCGGGGTGCGAGATCGCCTTGCCGGGGTTAGCCCGAGCAGTACCGATCATGATCCCCTGCTTGGCACGGCTACGGCTGAGGGACTTGTGGTCGAAGAGAATGTAGTCGCGATCTTCTTCCATCGGACGATCGGCACCGAACTCCATCAAGTTCGAGTAGCCGTTCATGATCCCCAGGACTTCGATGCCAGCTCGCATAAACGAGACAGCCGCGGTCGAAATCACAGCATTCGCAGCCGGTGCCGGGCCGCCGGAAAAGAGGATCGCGACACGCTTGAAGTTATGTGCAGGCTGTTCAGGACGGGAAAGGCTGTTGGCCATGATCAAAATCCATAGGGGAGTCGAATGCAATAAGTTGTCTGAACCGCTGATTTTATGCGTTACGCCGTTGTTTTCAACCTGCGTAAATTAACGGCGGCCAGGGGAAGTGGTTGCGGGGACATGCCTAACGATAGAACGCACGTAACGGGGCGTTGCTTTGCTTAAAATGGATATCGTGAGGAGCCGTCAGCTTGCAAAGTGTTTGTCGTCGGTTGAGCCGCGATTAAGCGACCCATCACCTGGGTTTTATTTACCTGAAATCGTAGCGGAATGGACCTCCGCCAATTCCTCTGCAGATAGGGCTCGCTTATAAACGGCTACCCCGCCCAGCTTTCCGCCGAAGCCTTGTTTGAGCATTGGTTTCTCGGCCTGGGGATAGTGGGGCCAATTGGGCAGGCACTGGCGAGCCACGGTGAAATCGGCTCCGTCCTTGCCGCCCTCGAAGATCGGCTTGTTCCAGGGAAACGGGTTGTGGCCTGGGTGCTCGTCGAGTTTGCCGTTGACGTAGACGCGGAGGAACTCGTGATCGTAGGTGTAAGCGATCATGGTCCACTGCCGTTTGGGAAGCTTGGTCTGGCCAGAAGCGTACGAGAAGCAAAAAGGCTTGCCGGGGGTCGCCCCGCCCACGTCCGATGCGTAGCCGTGCGTTTGATGTTTGGCAGGAATGCGATCCATCGTTTCAAAATTGGTTTGACTGCCAGCACAGGTAAACAAAGCATACTGCCGCTTTGCGTCGCGTTCGTTCCACATGCCGGCGATGTACTGCCAGTTGGCGTCGCTCTCGCGCTGAATCCAGGCGATGATCGTGACTTCGTCTTTGCCGCGAAAGTTCAATGCTGGGCAATCTTCCCGCGGTAGTAGCAGCCATTGTCCTTGGCGAATCTTCAGGCTCGTGCCGAAGATACCGTCTTCGGACTGTTCGATGGGGCCATTCTGAGGTTTCAGAACGTAAGAATGGGGCCCGCTGCTGGCGTAGCCATCGGCAGTTTGCTTCTGAAAGTCCCAGAAGCAAACCAGGCCCGGTCGGTCTACCACCGAGGGTGAGACCTCCTGAGCGGAGGCAATGGAAGCGAAACCAAAGAACGCGACAAGAAAGAACAAGCGATACAGCATCGTTTCAAGTAGGCCAAAATGGGGAATGAAGTCGGGTGGCAGGTTACGTCGTTAGTAGGAGATTGTAACCTGTCTGTCGCTTGAATTCCCGCTTACTTCACGATTTCGTCCCGTAGGCCATCCATCTTGCTCGCTTCGGCTCCTTGCGGGGCTTTAGGCCACGGGGTTTCGCCTGGGGCCCAGTCTTTAGGCTGCGTCGCACGGACGGCTTCGACCTTCTCGATCAGCCACTGAGGGACGTCCGCTTGCTCTTCGGCCCCGTAAACGTACGGCAGCGGCGGATCCATCAGCAGCGGCTTGTCGCCCAATGGCGGACGTTCTTTGCCGACCACGTCCAGGCGTTCGCTAAGCTCGGCCACCAGTCGTGGGTGCTTGATCGCGATGTCGGTTTGTTCTGACGGATCTTCTGCAATGTTGAATAGCATGTCCCCCATCAACTTAAAGTCGCCACGGCGAATCGTTGGTAGCCGGACGCTGCCAGCGACATCGTAAATGATCTCGTTGCGAGGGCTCTTCTCGCCAGAGAAAAACGTCTCGGTCATGTCCAGCCCGTCGATAGGCCTCTCTTGCTTGTGGTTACCGCCGGCCAGGGTGATGAACGTCGGAAAAAAGTCGGCGATGAAAACCAGACCATCTTGGGTGGTGCCGGGGGCAACATGGCCAGGCCAGCGAATCACGCACGGCTGACGAACGCCTCCTTCGAAGGTCGTGTTCTTAGTACCGCGAAACGGCGTGCTCAGTTCTTCCAGCACAGGGCCATTATCGTTGGCAAAGATGAAGAGCGTGTTCTCCTTGAAACCGTTCTTATCAATGGCCTGTTCAATGCGACCTACTGCTTGATCGAGACTTTTCAGCATCGCATCACGAATGGCAAGCGGGTCATTCGGGTCTCCCTGAAAACCAGGAGGCGGATTCAACGGGCCATGGACCGCATTGAACGCGACGTACATGAAGAACGGTTCGTCGTTGCCCTGGCGAGACTCAATGAGGCGTACCGTTTCATCCGCGATCAAATCGGTGGCATAGCCTTCTTCGTTGATGGGTTGCTGATTGCGGTGCCAGTCATAGACGGCATAGCGGGCCGGCGCGTTGTGCACAATCGTTTTGGTGTAATAGTCGATGCCCCAGGCATAGTGACCGTACTGATAGTCAAAGCCTTGCCCCATCGGCAAATGTTCGGGTAGCCACTCGCCGAGGTGCCACTTGCCCAGCAGGGCCGTGAAGTAGCCAGCGTCGTTCAATGCCTCGGCGACGGTACGCTCGTTGGTATCAAGGGCATGGATACGCCGGGTTGGTTCTCCGCTTTTGGTGTGGGCAAGCTCTAAGCCCAGCTTGGCGAGATAACTTGGCTTGCCGAAGTCTTCGGTCCGCCAGTCGCTCCAAGTTCGGAAGGCATATCGACCGGTAAGAAATGCCGAGCGGGTCGGGGCACAGACGCTATGCGTGTAGAACTCGTTGAGCCGCATCCCTTCGTTCGCCAGCTTGTCCATGTTAGGCGTGAGCGATGTTTCTTCCGGCTGATTGAAGCCCGGTTGATTCCAGCCCATATCGTCGGCCAGCACGAAAACAATATTAGGCCGGCTGCCTGGGGTATCGGCGAAGGTCGTGTTCGCATTCAGTAGCAAGGACAAAGCGGCAAACAGCAAGAAAAGCAGACGAGGGATCATGAACAACACCATAGCTCGACTAGATGAGATGGGGATCAGCGAGACGCTCATTTTCGCAAGTTCAGTGCGAAATTGAAGACAAAACTCACAGTGCAATGGAGAATTACCGCGAATGGAAGCGTGCGTTACACCCAATTGCCGATTTGGTAGAAAAACGACGGCAATTGTTGCAAGGGCAGGCGAAAAGAGGCCTGCCCGGTAACGCGACTTGCCAATACAAGCCGCGCGTTGGCTTTGTTAAGAAAACCAGGTTCGTTCCACAAACGTGGTGTCGATCTTCCCTTCCGCAAACGCAGAATGGTTGAGGACCTTCTTGTGGAAGTTGGCGGTGGTTGTAATTCCGTCGGTGCGGAGTTCATCGAGTGCCCGTAGCATGCAGCGAATCGCTTCCTCACGCGTGTTGCGATGCACGAGCAACTTGCCGATCATCGAATCGTAATGCGGAGGCACAACGTAGCCGCTGTAGACGTGCGAGTCGAAACGGACGCCGGGGCCGCCGGGGACGATCAACTGATTGATCTTACCTGGGCATGGCATGAAGTTTTTGTCGGCGTCTTCGGCATTGATTCGGCATTCGATCGCCGCGCCTTGCAGCTTGATGTCCTCTTGTTTCCAAGGGAGCGGTTCGCCACAGGCAACTCGGATTTGAGCTTGGATCAGGTCGATACCGGTGACCATCTCGGTGACGCAGTGCTCGACTTGAATTCGGGCGTTCACTTCGATGAAGTAGAAGTTCTCGTCCTTATCGACGATAAACTCGACAGTCCCGGCATTCTGGTAATCGGCTGCTTTGATCATCCGCACGGCGGCCGCGCAGATTTCGTCGCGTGTCTTCTGCGAGAGGTTCGGTGCGGGGCTTTCTTCAATCAGCTTCTGGTGCCGACGCTGAGTACTGCATTCACGCTCGTACAGGTGGACCGCATTGCCGTGATGGTCAGCGATTACCTGAACCTCGACGTGTCGCGGATGTTCGACGTATTTTTCGATGTACACGCCTGCGTTGCCGAATGCGGCTCCGGCTTCGGTTTGAGCCTGATTGAGGGCATTTTTCAGCACCAAATCATTGGCTGCCACACGCATGCCGCGGCCACCACCACCGGCGGTCGCTTTGATGAGAACCGGGAAGCCGATCTCGTGGGCGATCTTTAAGGCCTCGTCTTCGCCTTCGATCAGACCAGCCGAACCTGGCACGACCGGCACGTTTGCCTCGCGTGCCATGGTGCGAGCCGTATTTTTATCGCCCAGCTTTGACATCGCTTCGGGCGTGGGGCCGATGAAGTCGATGTTACAACTGCGACAGATGTCATTGAACTCGGCATTTTCTGCCAGGAAGCCATAGCCAGGGTGAATCGCTTCGACGTTGCCGACTTCAGCGGCGCTGATAACGCGATCGATCTTCAAGTAGCTTTGGGCACTCTTAGCGGGACCAACGCAATAAGCTTCGTCGGCCAGTTTCAAATAGGCAGCGTCACGGTCGGCTTCGCTGAAAATAGCGACCGTTTCAATGCCTAGTTCTTTACAGGCACGAATGATACGAAGGGCGATCTCGCCCCGGTTGGCGATCAGAATGCGGTTGTACATGACGTCTTGGTTCCTCGCTGCTTGGACGCGAGGCTAGATGAGGAACGAATTAGCCCTGTGGATCAACCATGAACATTGGCTGCCCGTATTCGACCGGTTCTTCGTCCTTGACGAGAACCTTGACGATCTTGCCGGACATTTCGGCTTTGATCTCGTTGAACACTTTCATCGCTTCGATGATGCAGACAACGGAATCATCCGAGATGTGATCGCCTACGCGGGCAAACGAATCGGCATCTGGCTTGGGCTTCGAGTAATAGGTACCCACCATCGGGCTCTTGATGGCAACCAGGTGAGAGTCAGCCGCTGGGGCCTCGCTACCACCTGAGGCTACTTGGCCTGGGGAACCCGCGGGTGCTTGCGCAACGGGCATCGGTGCGGCGTGCATCGGTGCCGGAGCGGCATAAATCGGAGGCTGACCACCTCGCTTGAGCGAGATTTTCTGGTCGCCTTCGCGAAGATCGAGTTCGCTCAGGTCGTGCTGCTTCATCAGTTCAACGAGCGAGCGAACCGTCTCGACGTTGAAAACTTTGCTAGAAGTCGATTTGGAATCGGACATTCGTTCTCTCCCACGGGATCATCCGCTAGGGGAATATGGTCGAATTGTATTTTGGCAAAGCTTTACAGCGTAAGGGATAACGGTAGGTGTCGTCCAGATGGGTACCCACCGGGAGAAGATTTGACAGGCATCTTCAGCATAAGGGACAATTAGCGCCCTTTGCGGGACAAATTGGGCCGGTTCACCCACCTGAACAGGCAATTTCCCTTTGACTCGGTCAGATTTTTACGTGAACACTACCTTCGTGAACGCTTGAATAGCCGATTACACCAAATTGATTGCCGGCCATGAGTGATTTTCAAGGTCCGACGCTCGAAGACCTGCAAGGGGAATGGGTTTGCGTCAACTTTGGCAACGATGGGCATAAAGTTCCTTTCTATGTTCCCTGGTTCAGAAAACCGCGGATCGAGTTTGAAGGCTACTGCTATAGGGCATTCGATGGCGATATTTGCCTGGAGCAAGGGCGTTTCGATATCCGACGGGGTGTCCAGTACTCGCTTCTCGATCAATTGATCGAGTATGGAGAGCACCACGGCAGAGAGCATCGCGGCATCGTTCGCTGGGTCGGCGATCAGCTAGAGCACCTGCAAGGGCATGTCGGTTACCCACGACCAGATGGGTTTCCCTATGGGAAAGGCTTTAGATGCCACTATGCCCTTTTGAGGCGAAAGCGGTAGTCCCGCCATCGCTCGGATGAATGATTGCTACCAGCCGTTTGAAAGATGAGTCTGTCATTCGGTTGTCGAAATCTTAAATTTGGCCGCCAAGCGTTTCGCCGTTTGCAGACGTTTTTCCGTAAGCTGGGATGTCTCGGCCGTTACTCGGCTAAGTAGTTCATCATCCGCGAGTTCCGGGGAACCAACCCCGAACGGAGGGTCGGGGGCATATTGAATCGCAAGTTCAATCCCTTTGGCGACTTCCTCTCCACGAAGTAAGGCAGCCACACG
The DNA here is from genome assembly GCF_013618625.1 of Bremerella alba. NCBI lineage: Bacteria > Pseudomonadati > Planctomycetota > Planctomycetia > Pirellulales > Pirellulaceae > Bremerella > Bremerella alba. Next base: position 295,662 of record NZ_JABRWO010000008.1, read on the forward strand.
AAGAGCGCCATCAATCCCTGACGTGAGACCGGCCGCACTTACCAGATTGCCATCGATAACGACCCGCTCGTGGGAGGTCCGCGCGCCGAAATATTTCAGCAGATGGAGTGAAGCCCAATGTGTCGTCGCGGAACGCCCTTTGAGCAGTCCGGCTGCTCCACAGATTAACGAACCGGTGCAGACAGAGAATGTTATTTTCGCCTGGCGAGCTTGCTTGGTGATGAAGTTAAGTACGGTTTCATCTTCCATCAACTGCTCTTGCCCGGGACCCCCAGGCACCAAAAGCACATCCATCGGAGCCGCTTCCGAGAAGGAGGCGTCCGGTACGAGCTTAAGTCCTAGCTGATCTTGAACGACCGTTGGGGTTTTCCAAAGAAGTTGAATCGAACTATTGGGGAGGCGGGCAAGCACCGAAAAAGGCCCCGTCAGGTCGATCTGATCCATGTCCGGAAAAACGATCGCCCCTATTCGCAGCGACTGGTCAGCCGGCGTAAGAAATTCTTTCGACATACTTGTTGGGTCCGTCACGAGATTCTCCGTATCACTTGCCATAAACACCGCCGATTGAAGTATATACGGCTCTAAATCGAGATCGTCGCTTCCTCAAACGTCTTCGGCACGCTCGTCAGCACTTCGTGGCCGTCCTTGGTAACCAGAATGTCATCTTCTATCCGTACGCCGCCGAAGCCGGGGAAGTAGATGCCTGGTTCGACGGTGACAACCATGCCCGGCTCCAGGGGACGATTGCTAAGCGAGTTCAGCCGTGGTGCTTCATGGATATCTAGGCCGATGCCGTGCCCTAGCCCGTGGCCGAATTGTTTTCCCCAGCCCGCTTTGGCAATGATGCTGCGCGCCGCTTTATCGACGTCGGACATGATGACGCCTGGCTTGATTTTGTCGATGGCCGCCAGCTGGGCTTTCAGGCAAGTCTCGTACATCTTGCGCATTTTCGCCGGGACCTTGCCATAGAAGAGGACCCGTGTCAGATCGCTTTTGTAGAACTGGTAGTCCGCGCCCCAGTCGATCAATACGAAGCTGTCTTCTTCCATCTTGACCATGCCAGGCGTCCCGTGCGGACGGGCTGCCCGCGGACCAACGCCGACGATCGGAGTGAAGCTGGTCCCACGACCACCGTTGCGTTGAATCTCGTAAGTCATCAACGCTTCGAGTTCTTTCTCTGTTTGCTCGCCGCGAAGACCGGCTTTCAGGACGGCAAACGCTTTCTCCGCGAGAGACACGGCTTCGCGAATTTGGACGATTTCCCCTTTGTCTTTGATCTCGCGCAAGTCTTCCACGAGGCCATTGAGTGGCTTAATCTCGACTTTGGGAAGCTTGGCTACCACTTTGTTGAATAGCTGAACCGTCATCGACAAGCTTTCAATCCCAAGCTTGCCAATCTTGGCTTTAGTGACCGCCGTCGCGACCGAGTCGAGGATGGACGTGCCGGGCTCGCGAACTTCGAGCTTCACATGAGGGCATTCCTGTTCGAGCTGCTCGGTGTAGCGAGGGTCGCTGAACAGAACCTCGTCCTTGGCGGTTACCAATAGGTAGCTGTCGTCGCCGGTGAATCCTGTCAGATAGGTCACGTTTTTGAAGTTGGTGACCAACAGGGCATCGGCACCACATTGCTTCAGTTGACGACGGAGCTTGGTAACACGAGGATTCGATTTGCTGCGAGAGATGGCCATAGATTTTGCTTTAGAAGGGAAGTCAACGGTGTTATGCGTAGACCTGATTTTCGGAAAAGGACCTGCTTTCGCAAGCATCCTGAATGTTTATTCTAGCGCAGATGGCCGAGTTTTTGACCGTTTCTTAGCCAAAGATAAAACGCGTTACGGCTTCTGCATCCGCTAGATTGGTAAGCAAGAGGTCGGGCTTGGCGGCTTCGAGTTCTTCTTCCGAAAAGACTCCCGTCGCTACTGCGACTGCTTTTGCGCCGATTGACCGGGCACACTTGACGTCGTTGGGCGTATCCCCGATGACGTAGACATCGTTGGGAGAGATCGTTTCGCCGTGAAATACCTCGGCGGCCTCAAGTGCGGCACGGGCCACGTCGTCTCGGTTGGGGTGATGATCGCCGAAACCGCCGAATGCGAAATACTCGTGGATGCCGTAGTGGCCGAGTTTGAGTGCGGCCCCTTTCTCGACGTTTCCAGTCAGCAGCCCTAGCAGAACATCGTCGCGTTGGGAAAGCTTCGCCAACAGTGCGGCTACCCCTTCAAGTACAAGCCCTTGTCGCTGTGGAAGGTTGGTTGCCAGTCCGCCGAGGTATTGATCGAGGAACGTGTGCCAGGCGTCTTCGTTGAGCGTTTGGCCGTGCAGTTCGTAAAGTTCGGCGAAGATTCCACGATCAGTCTTGCCGCTGACCTGGAAGATATGCTCAAGTTCTGTCAGTTCAGCCACTTTCAGAAACGCCTCGATCATGGCATCTTTCCCTGCCATGCCGGTGGTAATGAGGGTTCCATCGATATCGAAGAGGCAGACTTTCATGGTGTTCCTTGGTGAGGCGGATCCAATTTCTAGGTCGATTCGGCTAGTTCGACATCGAGTTCTACTTCACGTTGCTTATCCGTCATGAGTCCTCGGAGAACTGTAACACGTACTGTATCGCCGACTTGATGATCGAACAGTTTCTGAACGATGTCCCCGAAGTTTTTGACCGGTTTGTCATCGATCTTAACAATCAAATCCCCCAGCACCACTTGTTGCTCGGATGAAATGATGGTGGGTAGGAGGCCCGCTTTTTCTGCTGGGCTTCCCGGGACAATCTCGGTGACCAATGCTCCTTCAAGACCCAGTCGGGCATTGATCGTTGGTGGGGCCACGCGAACGCCCAGGTAGGGACGCTTAATCTGGCCGTGCCGAATCAATTCGGTGACGACCGAATTAACCGTATCGACTGGTATCGCGAAACCGATCCCTGCGTAAGCTCCGCTGGGGCTGTAAATTGCCGAGTTTACGCCAATGAGCCGACCACCGCTGTCGAGCAAGGGGCCGCCACTGTTACCGGGATTGATGGCCGCATCGGTCTGAATTAAGTCGTCGATCTGACGACCGTCCTCCGCTTCGATCGAACGCCCTAGGCCGCTGATGATGCCGGTCGTAAGGGTATGATCGAAGCCGAATGGGTTTCCGATTGCAAATACCTTTTGGCCCACCTGAAGATTAGCTGACTCGCCGACCTCAATCGGCTCGAAGGCCTCGCCTTGGAAATTGGTTACCTGGAGGACGGCCAGGTCATGTTCCGGAGAAGAGCCCACGATGGAAGCCACATAGGTGGAGGCATCGGCGAAGGTAATATGAGCTGTGCCTGAACCGTTGGCAATTGACTGGACGACATGGTAATTGGTGACGATATGACCTTCTGCGTCCCAGACAAAGCCACTCCCCTGCCCTGTTGCCATTTCAGAAATTTTCGCACTTCCGTACATCCGAACCTGCTGCGAGGTCGTGATGAAAATGACGGAATTAGACGACTTCTCAAAAAGTTCGATCGTCGATTCTTCGTCATCGGCCAGATCACCCCGGGGGGTAATCGTCCTTGGCTGGGCATTGGGATTCAGCGAAGGCTTGTCGTTGGAGGTGGTCCAATAGCTAATTACCCAAGCCCCACAAAATGCGGCGACTAAGCAGTAGAGAAACAGACGCAAGAATGCGACCGGGCTCGGCTGCGACCGGGGTGAGTTAGCGGCCTCTGGAGGGCCGTTATGAGGGGGTGGCTCCATGAAAGCACGCAGGGACTTAGAGGGGGGAGCGGGACGGAGATCAATTCCGCGCGAAAAATTAGCTCGCAAATCGTGCGAGCTAACCAAAGCTGAGGAACTAGGATTTGAACCTAGACTAACAGATTCAGAATCTGTGGTGCTACCATTACACTATTCCCCATCAATTTTGCAGCGATTAAGGGTACGGCCTAAGTCGTCTGGCGTCAAGGGATTCAGGCGTCGAACTATAGTAGTCACCTGTCTTAGTTGGTAGACTACTCCCAACACCCATTAGGGAAGGTCATTTTAGTTTTCGGACGAATAAGGCCATTTCCCTCAAATTTTTCCGAGATGGTGTCCCAGCAATTGGGACTCGGCAACATTGGCGGGAGATCATCGCAAGGCATGTCCAGCTACCTCGTCGCTCTGAATGGTCCAGATTCTGGAAAAAAAATATTCCTCGCTGGCGAGGAATTTACCCTTGGTCGTCATCCCGAGTGCGATATCGTCGTTGAAGTTGGGGCCGTCAGTCGGTACCACGCAAAAATTGTGCGCAACGACAGCGGCTACCGTATCGAGGATCTGAAGAGCCGAAACGGGACCTACGTCAACGACGAGCAAATCGCCGAGCCCCA